>NZ_JCANSZ010000006.1:0-293078 GCF_059570535.1 Streptomyces sp. CNP082 | reverse complement strand
TGGCACCAGGGAGACACCAGGAAGAACACCTTCGACGTCCAACTGTCCGACGACGGATCGTCGTGGACGACGGTCCTGTCAGGAAAGGAAAGCAGCGGGACCACCCTCCAGCCGCAGAACTACGACTTCGCCGACGCCTCCGCCCGCTATGTGCGCATCGTCGGGCACGGCAACACCTCCAACGACTGGACCAGCATCACCGAGACGACTGTCCACGGGGAGGACGGCGGAGGCGGCGAGGACCCGGGGCCCGGCCCCGGCCGCACCGTCCCGGTCGCGGACTCCGACGAGTTCCAGGACGCGCTGGGGGACGCGCGTGCCGGGGACCGTATCGTCCTCGCGGACGGGGCGTACTCAATCGGGAAGATGAGCGGCAAGAACGGAACCGCCGACGAGCCCATCACCGTCGTCGCGGAGAACCGCCACCGGGCGGAGATCGAGGACGGGCAGTTGGAGGTGCTCGACTCCTCCTACGTCACCTTCGAAGGGCTGAAGTGGACGAACAGCGACACCTTGAAGATCACCAGCTCGAACAACGTGCGACTGACCCGCAACCACTTCCGGCTGACCGAGGAGTCCTCGCTGAAGTGGGTGATCATCCAGGGGGAGAACAGCCACCACAACCGGATCGATCACAACCTGTTCGAGGAGAAGCACCAGCAGGGAAACTTCATCACCATCGACGGCTCCGACACCCAGCAGTCGCAGCATGACCTCATCGACCACAACCACTTCCGCGACATCGGCCCCCGCGCGGAGAACGAGATGGAGGCCATCCGGGTCGGGGAGAGCGCGATCTCCCGGTCGAACGGACACACCGTCATCGAATCGAACCTCTTCGAGAACTGCGACGGCGATCCGGAGATCGTCTCTGTGAAGAGCAACGACAACATCGTCCGCTACAACACGTTCCGCACCTCGCAGGGCGTGCTGTCACAACGGCACGGGAACCGCGGCTCCTTCTACGGCAACTTCTTCCTCGGCGAGGGGAAGGCGGGAACCGGAGGAATCAGGATCTACGGCCAGGACCACAAGATCTACAACAACTACTTCGAGGGCCTGACCGGCTCCGGCTACGACGCCGCGCTGCAGCTCGACGGCGGCGACGTGGACACCTCCGGCGCACTGAGTGCGCACTGGCGTGTCTACCGGGCGACCGTCGTGAACAACACCTTCGTGAACAACGTGTCGAACATCGAGATCGGCGCCAACTACGATCTCGCGCCGGTCGACTCGGTCGTCGCCGACAACGTGGTCACGGGAAGCCGCGGCAAGCTGTTCAACGAGCTGATGGAGCCGGAGGACATGACCTACGCCGGCAACGTCGCCTGGCCGACCGGCTCGGCGACCGTCGGCGTCGACGTGCCCTCCGACGCCGTCAGGGCGGCCGATCCGCTGCTGGACCCCGACGGACCGGTCCAGCGGATCGGTGCCGGCAGCCCGGCGATCGACGGCGGCACCGGCGACTACGCGTTCGTGACCGACGACATGGACGGCCAGGCCCGCGCCGGCGTCGCCGACGCCGGGGCCGACGAGCGCTCGTCGGCCGCCGTCGCGCGAACCCCGCTCACCGGGGCCGACGTCGGCCCGAGCGCTCCGTAGGACGCGCGGCACGACCGGCGGCGGCCCGGCCCGCCGCCGGCCGTGCCCTCGCGGGCATCAGGCGACTCACTCCCAGGAGACGCACGTGAACATTTCGTACGCCCCGACAGGACGGTGACGACGATGACGGTGACGACGACGAGGAAAGGTTTACCGGTGAGACCCGTACTGACCGCCGCGCTGTGCGCGTGTACGGCGCTCGGCTCGATGGCGCTGCTCAGCCCGACGGCATCGGCGGCGACGCTGCCCATCACCACGGCGACGGCCAGCGCCGACGACGGCAACGAGCCGGCCAACGCGATCGACGGCGACCTGTCCACCCGGTGGTCCGGCGCCGGTGACGGGGTCTGGATCCGCTTCGACCTCGGTTCGGTCGCCACCGTCGACTCGGTATCGCTCGCCTGGTACGAGGGGGACGACCGGCGGGCGACGTTCGACGTCCAGCTCTCCCAGGACGGCTCGGCGTGGTCGACGGTGCTGTCCCGGGAAACCAGCAGCGGCAGCACCAGCGACTTCGAGACGTACGACTTCGCCGCCGCATCCGCCCGCTACGTGCGGATCGTCGGGTACGGCAACGACTCCTCCGACTCCTCGACGTGGACGAGCATCTCGGAGGCGACCGTGTCCGGAACGCCCGGCGACGATCCGATTCCGCCCGAGCAGTCCCTCGGCGTCGGCGGTGTGGCGACGCCGCCCGGCGCCATCCTCGTACCGGACCAGGACTCCCGGTACGAGATCGACTCCGGCGGCACGTCGTCCGCGCCCAAGGTCTACGACTGCCAGGGCAACACCATCCGCGGCGGCGTACTGATCGAAGACGACCACGTGGTGATCCAGAACTGCCGGGTGGACGCCGAGCAGCAGTACGGCATCTACTCGGACGACAACACCAACGTGACCATCCAGAACAATGACATCAAGGGTGTCGAGGGCCCCGGCGACCTGAACGCCATCACGTTCTTCGGCGACCGCCACAAGATCCTCTACAACACCGCCGTCGACTTCGTGACCGGCGACCCGGGCGACAGCCACACCGACTTCATCCAGACGTGGGTGTCCAGCTCGCATCCCATCGCCAGTGACGACGTGCAGATCCGGGGCAACAAGGCCGTCGGCCCGCCGAACCCGGACCGCGAGGACAGCATCCCCAGCATCCACCAGTGGCTGATGGCCGAGGACTACGGCCGCGGCGGGAACTCCGGTGGCAACACCGACGGCATGAAGAACTGGATCGTCGCGGACAACGAGATGGGCGACAGTTGGAACCAGTCCATCAAGCTGGACGGGCCGGACCAGGTGGCGATCACCCGCAACGACTTCGTGGGCTCCTCGACCCGGGTGATGGAAGTCACCTCGGCCTCGTCCGGAGTGAAGTTCTACAGCGACAACCAGGTCGGCTCGGACTACGGGTCGATCGGCATGACGGTCACCCCGGGCGACGGGCCGGCCTGACTCCGCCGTCCGGCCCGGGACGAGTCCGGGCAGCCGGAGTGCAGTGGCCTGATGGCTGTTCAGGGGCGGTCTCTCGGGGGGCCGCCCCTGGCACGCGGCCGGCCGTCTCACGCGGGCGGGCCGGGGGCGCTCTTGGCCGTCCGCCCGTATCGGCGGTTCCGGGCGCCGCTTCGACGTCATGGACGCCGGGTGGAGCCTGCGACTCGATCGTCGCGTCGAGCTGGGCGAGGCGGTGTACGGGCACGATGTGCTGCACACCGGCACTTCGCCCTCGACGACGGCGAGTTGATGTCGCAGGCTCTCCGGCTTGCCTACTGACCTGCGGTGGTGGTGGCGTGGGTGAGGAAGGCGGACCAGGCTTCGGGGGTGAAGCAGAGGTGGGGGCCGTCCGGGTCCTTGGAGTCGCGGACGTGGATGGCGCCGGGGACGGGGGCGACCTCGACGCAGTTGCCGCCTTCGTCGTCGCTGTACGTGGACTTGCGCCAGGCGACGGCGACTTCGACGCACGCGCCGCCTTCGCTGTTGCTGTAGCTGGACTTGAACCAGTCGAGCCTGTCCGTCATCGCTCCTCCAGGAGCTTCGTGATGAACCGTACGGAGTCCCGCGGGCTCAGGGCCTCGCGGGCGATCATGTCATGGCGACGCATCACGGTGCTGACCTTCTCAGGATCAGCGTAGAGGACTCCGGTCGTCTGGCCTTCCTCGTAGGCGAGATGTTCGTGCTCCGGCGTCTCCACGATGACGAACGGGCCCCGGAATCCCGGGTGGAGGCCACGGTCGGAGGGCATCACTTGGAGGGTGACGTTGCGCTGCTCGGCGATCTCCAAGAGGTGGCGTAGCTGCCGCTTGTACGCTTCTTCACTGCCGAAGCGGCACCGCAGCGCCGCCTCCTCGATGATGTAGCTGAACGAACGGTTCAGGATGGCCAGGAGCTTCTGCCGTTCCAGCCGTGCCTTGACCCGCTCCTCGAGCGTCTCCTCGTCCAACGGCGGCTGGCGCGAGGCCAGCACCGCCCGGACGTACTCCTCCGTCTGCAACAGGCCCGGGATGTACCGTGGATCGTACGAGATCAGGGATACCGCTTCCGTCTCGTACGTCATGAACTCTGCCGAGTACGACGCGAACTTCTCCGGCTGCAAGTACCCCAGCGCCGCCACCAACAGCCCCTGCGCATCGCACATCTCATCCGCCACCTGCAGTAACCGCGGCGTCGGGCGTCGGCTCCCCTGCTCCATCTTCTTCACGTGGTCGTAGGTGTACCCCGCCTCCGTCGCCAGCTCCTCGCGGCTGACGCCCGCGCGCGTCCGCCACCGCTTCGTCTGGTTGCCGCAGTAGCGCCACTGCACCGGGGGCTGGGAGTTTTCGAGCGTCGTCACCGCATTCACCTCGTCATTGAGGGGCGCGGAGGTCGTGAGACCCCCCTGTCCCTACTCACAGTAGCGAGCCGAAGTCACTCTGTGAGGCGTGAATCTCAAAGATCCCACCCCCCTACCCTCCGACATCGTGTGGTGCCTCCCCACCAGCCGCCGCAGCCCCGCCCGCGGCCGGGCTCTCCTCGCCCAGCAGGCACGCGAGTGGAAGCTGCCGCCCGACACCACCGACACCGCAGTGCTGCTCGTCAGCGAGCTGCTCGCCAATGCCTGCCTCCACGCCCGCGCTCCGCGCGGTCGGCACATCGCCGCCCGGTGCGTGCTCGGCGACGCCGGCCTGCGTGTCGAGGTATCCGACGCGGGGGCAGGCGAACTGCCCACGCCGCGCGCGGCCGGGCCCGACGACGAGTCCGGCCGCGGGCTCGCCCTCGTCGCCGCGTTGGCGTCGCGGTGGGGTGCCTATCCGCGGCCGTACGGGATCGGCAAGACCGTCTGGTTCGAGCTACAGGACGCCTTCCCCGGGCACGCAGTCCCCGGCCAACCGCCCAAGACCTAGGCGTTCCTCACGCCTCCGCGGGCCTGGTGTCCTCGGGCGCGCCGTCCCCTGCCGCGCCCGCCGCCGCGTCCGCCGGTTCCGTCTCCTCCGCCAGCTTCACCACCGCGACCGCCGCGACCACCACCCCCGCGACCGTCACCAACTTCTCTATCGCGCTGCCGAGTCCGAAAAGCATGCGATCCCTCCCCTCCCAGTCGGACCGAACAGCCTAAGAGCTGTTCCGTAATGACGCACAGTCAATCTTGAGGTTGTGCAGCACCGCGATGGCGCGGGTGGTGTCGTTGATCGTCTCACCGCGTCGGCGGTGGCGGCGCAGTACCTTGAAGTCCTTGAGGCGGGCGATGCCGTGTTCGGCCCGTGCCCGCCTCTTGGCGAACGGCTTGCTCTTGGTCTGACGACGAGGCGCACCTGATGGTCCTCGGCCCCGGATACTCCTCCCCGGCCGTACGCGCCATGCGCGACCGGGCGGCCCAGCTCGACCGCATCGGCGGGGTGGACGGCAACGTGTCCAACCTGTCGATCGTCTCCCTCCCCGCCAGCCTGGAGGGCAGCACGCCGGTCTCCACGGAGATCACGCTCACCGACCAGGAGCGGGCGCGGCTGAAGAAGGCCGCGAAGAAGCGGCGGGGCCGGGCCAGGGCGCTGGAGCGCTCACGGCGGGCTACGAACACCGCGCAGTACGGGCTGTCGAAACGGCAGGCCAAGCGCGCCGCTCGGCGGGAGGCCCAGGGCCTCGCTCCCAAGGCCGTAGCGGTGCCCGGTGGTGCCCGTGATGCACGGTCCGATGGGGTGCCGAAACAAGCGTTCCGCCGCGACCGGCTGTCCGCCAACTACCGCACTCGGCGCGCCCGGCAGGCCGAGCATGCCGCCTCCATGGCGGAGCACCGCCGCCACCGCGCCCGGCTGGTAGCGCGGGAGATCATCGCCGCCCACGGCCCGGTGCTCGTGGTAGAGGACTGCGATATCCGCACGTGGTACCGGCTGTGGGGTAGGCGCCTCTCCCAGACCACGCCCGGGATGCTGATCTCCGCTCTCAAGGCCGAGTGCGAAGCCGCCGGGGGAAGGCTCGTGCGGGCCTCCACCTGGTCAACGGCCCTGTCACAGCACTGCCTGTGTGGTGAGCGCGTACGCAAGACGCTCCGTGACCGTGAGCACAGGTGCATCGCGTGCGGCCTCGTCGGCAAGCGCGACCTCGTGTCCGCCGCCCTCGCAGCGTTCGTCCGCTTCGAAGAGGTGGACGACCCCAAGACCGCGTACCTGGACACCACCATGTCCCGGCACGCCCAGATCACATACTCACAAGCGCTGGAAGAAGCGCTGCGGGAGTCAACCACACCGAGCCCGAACACCCCTCGGGGTGCGGGACGCGTGGCAGTACCACGGCAACGTGGTGCCTCTGCTCCCCGAACCGCCGGACAGCAGAACCGAGCAACCCTGGATGAGCCGCGCCCCGTGCGCGACCACGCCGGAAAGCCCGGTCCCCGCACGGCGCGCAGTCCACAGCTCACCCTCTGGTGAATTGCGGATCAAGTCTTAGCGCCGACCGGTGACAGAGGTCAGGTCACTTCCCGCTGGCCAGCTCCGCCAGCACCCCGTCCGTGAACGGCGGCCACACCCGCGTCGCCCAGTCGCCGAACTTCTCGTCGGCCAGCGCCACGCACGCCGCCCCCTGGCCCGCCGACGTGAACGCCTCCGGGTCGACCCACAGGAACGTGCCCGACTGGCCGAAGTGCCCGTACGTCCGCGGGGAGGAAGAGGCGCCCGTCCAGTGCGGGGACTTGCCGTCGCGGATCTCCAGGCCCAGGCCCCAGTCGTTCGGGTTCATGTGCCCGTAGCCCGGCAGTACGCCCTTCAGCCCGGGAAACTGCACCGACGTCGCCTCCGCGTGCGTCTCGTCCGAGATCAGCCGCGGCACCAGCAGCTCGCCCGCGAATCGCGCCAGGTCCGCCACCGTGGACGTCGCCGCGTACGCCGCCGAGCCGTCCAGCGTCGTCGCGGTCATGCCCAGCGGTGCGAAGACCGCGTCCCGTACGTACTCGGCCAGCGGTATGTCGGTGGCCTTGGCGAGGTGGTCGCCGAGGGCCTCGAAGCCGGCGTTGGAGTACAGCCTGCGGGTGCCGGGCGGGGCCATCACGCGGTGCTCGTCGAAGCCGAGCCCGGAGGTGTGCGCCAGCAGGTGGCGTACGGTCGAGCCCTCGGGTCCCGCCGGCTCGTCCAGCTCGATCGCGCCCTCCTCGACGGCCACCAGTGCGGCGTACGCGACCAGCGGCTTCGTCACCGACGCCAGGGAGAAGCGGTGGTCCGTCGGGCCGTGGGATCCGGCGAGCGAGCCGTCGGCGCGTACGGCCGCTGCCGCCGCCGTTTCGACGGGCCACGAGTCGATCACGGGCAGGCTGTCCATGCGCCGAGCCTAACGCGGGCTTAAGTTGTTGCTTGGAGCGCACTCCAACTGAGTAGCTTCGATCGCGTCGAGAGTGGGGAGCCGGCAATGAGCCTGACCACAGCGGCCCGGGTGCGCCCCGTGGGCCAAGAGCACTACTCCATCAGCGAGGTCGCCTCGTACACGGGGCTGAGCGCGCACACCCTGCGCTGGTACGAGCGCATAGGGCTGCTCAACGACGTGCACCGGTCGCACACCGGCCAGCGCCTCTACACCGACGGTGACCTCGACTGGCTCGACCTCATCGGCAAGCTGCGGCTCACCGGGATGCCGGTGGCGGACATGGTCCGCTACGCCGAGCTGGTGCGGGCCGGGGAGGAGACCTTCACCGCACGGATCGAACTCTTCCGCGAACACCGCGAGGCCGTCCGGCAGCAGATCGCCGATCTGCAGTCGACGCTCGCCGTCCTCGACTTCAAGATCGACTTCTACGAGGGAGCAGCCTCCCGATGCATGCCGTGAACAACCCCATCGACACCGTACGGCTCGGCACCGACGGCCCCCAGGTCGGCGTCCAGGGCCTCGGCTGCATGGGCATGAGCTTCGCGTACGGGCCCACCGACGCCGACGCCGCCCGCGCCACCCTGGAGCGCGCGCTCGAACTCGGCGTCACCCTGTACGACACCGCCGACATGTACGGCGACGGCGAGAACGAGAAGTTCATCGCCCCCTTCATCCGGGCCAACCGGGACGCGGTCACCCTGGCCAGCAAGTTCTCGATCACCGTCGACCCGCAGGACCCGACGAAGCGCCTGATCCGCAACGACCGCCCGTACCTGCGCGCCTGCATCGAGGCCAGCCTGCGCCGCCTGGGCGTGGAGACCATCGACCTGTACTACATGCACCGCCGTGACCTGCGGGTGCCGCTGGAGGACGCCGTCGGCTACATGGCCGAGCTGGTCCAGGAGGGCAAGGTGCGGCAGCTCGGGCTGAGCGAGGTCACCGGCCCGGAGCTGCGCGCCGCACACGCCGTGCACCCGATCGCCGCGATCCAGTCGGAGTGGTCCGTCTTCAGCCGGGACGTGGAGCGGACGGCGGTGCCCGCGGCGCAGGAGCTGGGCGTCACCTTCGTGCCGTACTCGCCGCTCGGGCGCGGCTTCCTCACCGGCTCGTTCGTCAACGCCGAGGAGGAGCTGACCGCCGACGACTTCCGCCGCACGCAGCCCCGCTTCACCGGCGAGAACGCCGCGAAGAACGCCGAACTGCTCGCGCCGCTGCGGGAGATCGCCGAGGCGCACGGTGCGACGCCGGCGCAGATCGCGCTCGCGTGGGTGCACGGGCAGGCGAAGCGGCGGGACATGACGGTCGTGCCGATTCCCGGGACGCGGAAGCCGTCGCGGGTGGAGGAGAACACCGCGGCGACCCGGATCGAGCTGACCGAGGCGGAGTGGGCGCTGCTGGAGCCGCTGGCCGGACAGGTCGCGGGACCGCGGAGCGCGGACGTCAGCTTCACGTCCGCGGGGCGGGAGTAGCGGAGGCGGGAGCGGGGACGGGCGCGCTGCGGTCAGCGGCGGCGGGGGTCCGCGGGGCAGCGGGCGCGCTGGCGGGCCGGGAGCAACGGGGGCCGGAGTGCGTTTGCACTGCGGGGTGCGTCCCGTCCTACGGGCACGGAGCCGCGGCGCCGCGCCCCCGCCCGCGCCGCCCGCACCGCAGTGCGGCCGGCGTGCGGGGGACGGGACGCACCGGCCGTCACTCCCGCGGCGTCGCCGGCCGCGGCACGGCGCCGTCCGCTCCGTCCGCCCGTACCGCTGTGTCCGCCTCCGTCTGCCGCAGGGCCAGGACCTCCGCCCGCAGCGTCGCCACCTCCCGGGTCAGCTCCCGCAGCAGCTCCGTCTGCTGCTCCTCGTGCTCGTTCTCCCGGTCCACCTGCGAGATGAACCACGCCGCGATGTTCGCGGTGACCAGGCCCAGCAGCGCGATGCCGGAGATCATCAGCCCGATCGCGAGCAGCCGCCCCAGGCCCGTCGTCGGGGCGAGGTCCCCGTACCCGACCGTGGTCATCGTCGTGAACGCCCACCAGACGGCGTCACCCAGCGTGTGGATGTTCGCGCCGGGCTTTCCCCGCTCCACCTCCAGCACCGCGAGCGCGCCGAACAGCCACAGCACCAGGACCGAGCCCGCCACGTACGTCGTCAGCCGGACCTGGGCGGCGGCCGTCGCGAGCCGGCCGGTGAGCAGGAGCGCCGAGACGAGCTGGAGCAGCCGCAGCGGCCGGACCAGCGGCAGCAGCACGGCACAGAGGTCGAGCACGTGCGTGCGTACGAACCGCCACCGGTCGTCCGCCAGCCGCAGCCGTACGAGATAGTCCGCGGCGAAGACCGCCCACACGGCCCAGGTCGCGGCCCGGCACGCGGTGTGGAGCGCGTCCGGCAGCCCGGGGTCCAGGACCGGTACGGCGTACGCGGCGGCGAAGACCAGCGCGAGCCCGAGCAGCGGGCGGCGGGTGCGGCGCTCCCACGCCGCCAGCCGCGGCGGCGGCGCGGGCGCCGCGTCCGCGGCGGCGGGGCCGGGAGGCGGGACGGCGGGCCCTGCGGGCGCGGCGGCGGGTCCGGCGTCCGCGTGCTCGGGGACACTGTCCGGCTTACTGTGCATGGGCCGATGCTACGGAGACCCCGCGGCCAGCGGCACGGCGGAGCGGCGCAGGGCCGGCCGGGCCCTGCGACCCGGCCGCCTCCGGCGGGAGGCGTCAGGCGTCGCCGCCCGCCGCGCCCGGGTCGGCCGCGGCGACGTCGAGGAGCCGGTAGCGGTCGATGGCCTGCTTGAGCACCGAGCGATCCAGCTTCCCCTCCTTCGCCAGCTCCGTCAGCACCGCGACCACGATCGACTGCGCGTCGATGTGGAAGAAGCGCCGCGCCCCGCCGCGGGTGTCGGCGAAGCCGAAGCCGTCCGCGCCCAGCGACTGGTACGTGCCCGGCACCCACCGTGCGATCTGGTCGGGTACGGACCGCATCCAGTCCGACACCGCCACGAACGGCCCCTCGGCGCCCGCGAGCTTCCGCGTCACCCACGGCACCCGCTGCTCCTCCTCCGGGTGCAGCAGGTTGTGCCGCTCGGTCTCGACGGCCTCGCGGCGCAGCTCGTTCCACGAGGTGGCGGACCACACGTCGGCGCGTACGTCCCACTCCTCGGCCAGGATCCGCTGAGCTTCCAGGGCCCACGGCACGGCCACGCCGGAGGCCATGACCTGCGCCGGGACCCGGCCCGCCGTCGCGGGCGACAGCTTGTGGATGCCCTTGACGATGCCTTCGGCGTCGACGTTCTCCGGCTCGGCCGGGTGGACGATCGGCTCGTTGTAGACGGTCAGGTAGAAGAAGACGTCCTCGCCGTGCGGGTGCTCGGGCGAGGAGCCGTACATCCGCCGCAGGCCGTCCTGCACGATGTGGGCGATCTCGAAGCCGAACGCCGGGTCGTACGCCACGGCCGCCGGGTTCGTGGAGGCCAGGAGCTGGGAGTGGCCGTCGGCGTGCTGGAGTCCCTCGCCGGTGAGCGTGGTGCGGCCGGCGGTGGCGCCGATGACGAAGCCGCGGCCCAACTGGTCGGCCATCGCCCAGAACTGGTCACCGGTGCGCTGGAAGCCGAACATCGAGTAGAAGACGTAGACCGGGATCAGCGGCTCGCCGTGGGTGGCGTACGCGGTGCCGGCGGCGGTCAGCGCGGCCGTGCAGCCGGCCTCGGAGATGCCGTCGTGCAGGAGCTGGCCGGTGGACGACTCCTTGTAGGCGAGGAGCAGTTCGCGGTCCACGGACTCGTACGTCTGGCCCAGCGGGTTGTAGATCTTGGCGCTCGGGAAGAAGGAGTCCATGCCGAACGTGCGGTACTCGTCCGGCGCGATCGGCACGAAGCGCTTGCCGATCTCCTTGTCCCGCATCAGGTCCTTCAGCAGCCGGACGAACGCCATCGTGGTGGCGATCGACTGGGTGCCGGAGCCCTTCTTGACGGCCGCGTAGGTCTTGTCGTCCGGCAGCTTCAGCGGCTGGGAGCGCACCACGCGCGTCGGCACGTACCCGCCGAGGCCCTGCCGGCGGTCGTGCATGTACTGGATCTCCTCCGAGTCCCGGCCCGGGTGGTAGTACGGCGGGAGGCCGTCCTCCAGGTCCTTGTCCGGGATGGGCAGGTGGAGCCGGTCGCGGAACCGCTTCAGGTCCTCGACCGTGAGCTTCTTCATCTGGTGCGTGGCGTTGCGGCCCTCGAAGTTGGGGCCGAGGGTCCAGCCCTTGATCGTCTGGGCGAGGATGACGGTCGGCTGGCCCTTGTGCTCCACGGCGGCCTTGAACGCGGCGTAGACCTTGCGGTGGTCGTGGCCGCCGCGGCCGAGGTGGAGGAGCTGGTCGTCGGTCATGTCCTCGACCATCTTGCGCAGCCGCAGGTCGTCACCGAAGAAGTGCTCGCGGATGTACGCGCCCGACTCGGTGGCGTACGTCTGGAACTGGCCGTCGGGCGTCGTGTTCAGCTTGTTGACCAGCGCGCCGTCGCGGTCCTGGGCCAGCAGCGGGTCCCAGGAGCGGTCCCAGACCAGCTTGATCACGTTCCAGCCGGCGCCGCGGAAGTACGACTCCAGCTCCTGGATGATCTTGCCGTTGCCGCGCACCGGGCCGTCGAGCCGCTGGAGGTTGCAGTTCACCACGAAGGTGAGGTTGTCAAGACCCTCGCGGGCGGGCAGCGACAGTTGGCCCAGCGACTCCGGCTCGTCCATCTCGCCGTCGCCGAGGAACGCCCACACGTGCGAGTTCGAGGTGTCGGCGATGCCGCGGGCCTGCATGTACCGGTTCATCCGGGCCTGGTGGATGGCGGCCAGCGGGCCGAGGCCCATGGACACCGTCGGGAACTCCCAGAAGTCCGGCATGT
Source organism: Streptomyces sp. CNP082 (assembly GCF_059570535.1). NCBI lineage: Bacteria > Bacillati > Actinomycetota > Actinomycetes > Kitasatosporales > Streptomycetaceae > Streptomyces > Streptomyces sp. CNP082. The sequence continues at coordinate 280,814 of NZ_JCANSZ010000006.1, read as the reverse complement.
TCCGCGGGTGCGGGTAGCTCGACAGGCCGTGCGGGGCCCGGGAGTGCTCCTGCCGGAAGCCGTCGAGCTGCGCTTCGCTGAGCCGGTCGAGCAGGAAGGCGCGGGCGTAGATGCCGGGGGAGGCGTGGCCCTGGAAGAAGACCTGGTCTCCGCCGTCGCCGCGGTCCTTGCCGCGGAAGAAGTGGTTGAAGCCCACGTCGTAGAGGGACGCGGACGAGGCGAAGGTGGCGATGTGCCCGCCGACGCCGATGCCGGGGCGCTGGGCCCGGGAGACCATCACGGCCGCGTTCCAGCGGGTGGCGTTGAGGATCTTCCGCTCGATCTCCTCGTTGCCGGGGAAGAACGGCTCGTCCTTGGTCGCGATGGTGTTGACGTAGTCCGTGCTGCGCATCTCGGGAACGGCCACACGCTTCTCGCGGGCCCGTTCGATCAGGCGGAGCATGAGATAACGGGCTCGTTCCCGGCCCCGCTCGTCGACCGCCGCGTCGAGCGAGTCGAGCCACTCCTGGGTCTCCTCGGGATCGAAATCCGGGACCTGGCTGGGAAGGCCGCCAATGATGATCGGGTTGCGATCGGATCCGGAAGCCACGCTGCCCCTTTGCTGTACGTATCGGTAATCGGACTGCTCACGGATGAGGGGTCTCGCCCTGATTCCCATGGTCTACCGCGGTTGCGGCCACGTCATCTCTACTGTTTAGTAACCCCGCCGTCGTTCCACCGAGGTTCCACCGGGACGGCCGCCAGCGGCCGTACGGGCTGATCGCCAGCGTACCCGGAGGCATCCCGGGCGACTGCGCCCCCTGGTCCAGGGGTGCCCTCCATAGGGCGGGATCGACCGCCGGGTACTTGCGCGATTCGCCCGGCACGTGTGGACTACGCCCATCGCCCCCGCGTGCGCGCGGGTGTGATGCTGGTTTCGGATGACATCGGAAGACACAAGCACACGAGCAGGAGGCAATCCGTGAGCGCGACCGCGGACCACGCGGAGGAGCGGACCAACCCCGCCACCAGGCTGGGTTTCCAGGCCGGAGAGGTGGTCCAGGAGATCGGTTACGACGACGACACCGATCAGGAGCTTCGCGAGGCCATCGAATCGATCACCGGGCAGAACCTCGTGGACGAGGAGTACGACGACGTCGCCGACGCAGTCGTGCTCTGGTTCCGCGACGACGACGGCGATCTGACGGATGCGCTGGTGGACGCCACCACCATGATCGACGAAGGCGCCCCGGTCTGGCTCATGACGCCCAAGACCGGCCGCGACGGCTACGTCGAGCCCAGCGACATCGGCGAGGCGGCGCAGACCGCAGGACTGGCCCAGACCAAGAGCATCAACGCGGGCAAGGACTGGAGCGGCAGCAGGCTGGTGACCCCGAAGGCGGCCCGCAACAAGCGCTGATACACCTCTTCGCTGACACGCCTTTCACCGGGACCGCTCCGGGCGGTCCCGCGGTGCCGTGCGGCCGGGATCCCGGCCGGCGCGACGGGATCCCGGCGCGGAGCCGCGTACGCCCCGGCCGTAGGCTCGTGACCCGGTACAGGTTCGGCAGACCGACAGGACCGGAGGTCACCCATGGCACTGGACGGGATCGAGGCGCTGGCGCCCGGCACGAAGGCGCCGGACTTCGCGCTGCGCAACGAGCACGGCGAGACCGTGCGGCTCTCGGACTACCGCGGCGAGAAGGCGGTCGTCCTGCTCTTCTTCCCGTTCGCCTTCACCGGCGTGTGCACGGGGGAGCTGTGCGCGCTGCGCGACCGGCTGCCCGCCTTCGTCAACGACGAGGTCCAGCTCCTCGCCGTCTCCTGTGACACACCCTTCGCGATGCGCGTCTTCGCCGACCAGGAGGGCTTCGGCTACCCGCTGCTCAGCGACTTCTGGCCGCACGGCGCCACCGCGCGCGCGTACGGCGTCTTCGACGAAAAGAAGGGCTGCGCGGTCCGCGGCACGTTCATCATCGACGCCGCGGGCACGGTGCGCTGGACAGTCGTCAACGACCTGCCCGACGCCCGTGACCTCGACGAGTACGTGACCGCGCTGAAGGACCTCGCCCCCGCCTGACGGGCCGCGGCGCCGGGCTGGCGAGCGGCCGGGCGCCCGGCAGGGTGGACGTACCCGGCGAGGATCCTGCACGATCCGGCAGTGGGCCGGCCCGCGATGCTTCCGCACCCTGGCAGTGCGGGGGCTTGACACCGCCAGGGAGGATGGGGGCAAGACCTACGTGCCGGATCCGGGTGAACCCTGCGGGTACGGTGACGACAGCCCGGTGCCGTGCCACGTCGCGGGGACGGAAGGACACACGACGAGAATGGACGACTACCAGTGCTGCTGAAAACCTTCGGCTGGTCTTTCGCGGTGACCGCCGCGGGCCTCGCCTGTGCCGCGATCTTCTGGGGGTGGGAAGCGTTCCTGCTGGTGGCGATCCTCTCCATCCTGGAGATCTCGCTCTCCTTCGACAACGCCGTGGTCAACGCCGGCGTGCTGAAGAAGATGAACGCCTTCTGGCAGAAGATCTTCCTCACCGTCGGCATCCTCATCGCCGTCTTCGGCATGCGCCTGGTCTTCCCCGTGGTGATCGTCGCCATCACCGCCAAGGTCGGGCCGATCGAGGCCGTCGAGCTGGCCCTGGACGACCCCGACCAGTACGAGCAGCTCGTCACCGACGCGCACCCGTCGATCGCCGCGTTCGGCGGGATGTTCCTGCTGATGATCTTCCTGGAGTTCCTCTTCGACAAGCGGGAGCACGTCTGGATCCCGTTCATCGAGAAGCCCCTCTCCAAGGTCGGCCGGATCGACGCGATCGCCGTCTGCATCGCCCTGATCGTGCTGCTGACCACCGCGATGACCATCGCCACCACCGCCCTCCAACACGGCGGACACCATGTTGACAAATCGGGGACGGTGATGTCGGCGGGTATCGCCGGCCTCATCACGTACCTCATCGTCGGCGGTCTGTCCGGTCACTTCGAGGACAAGCTGGAAGAGGACGAGGAACGCGAGCACGAGGCCGAGGAGGCGGCCAGGCGCTCCGGCCAGCAGCCGTCCGTCATCGGGCTCGCGGGCAAGGCCGCGTTCTTCATGTTCCTCTACCTGGAGGTGCTCGACGCCTCGTTCTCCTTCGACGGCGTCATCGGAGCCTTCGCGGTCACCAACCACATCTTCTGGATGGCGCTGGGCCTGGGCATCGGCGCGATGTACGTCCGGTCCCTCACGGTCTACCTGGTCCGGCAGGGAACGCTCGACGACTACGTGTACCTGGAGCACGGCGCGCACTACGCGATCGGCGCCCTGGCCGCCCTCCTGCTGATCACCATCAAGTGGCACATCCACGAGGTCATCACCGGGCTGATCGGCGTCACCCTCATCGCCCTCTCCTTCTACTCCTCCGTCCGCCGCAACAGGCGCATCGCCCGCGAGGGCGGAGACGGCGGGGACGGCGACGGTGAACCGGCCTAAAAGGAGCTTCCCTCCCGCGTGTAGGTTCCGCGCGGGGTCCGATGCGGTAAGGATTCCCCTCGGGGCCGGTCGTCCGACCGGGCCCGAGGGGTTCCTCATGTGTGGGGGTGCGAGGTGTCGTTCTGGGGCAACTGGCGGCGGGAGGGGGTGCCGCAGTTCGACAGCGCGGGCGCGTCGTACTCGGTGCAGCTCACCAAGCGCAAGCCGCTGCTCTCACTGACCAGGCAGGGATCCGACACCGGCAACCTGCGCATCAACCTCTCCTGGCGCATGCGCACCTCCGACCTCGGTGGTCGCACCCGCAGGAGCGGCGGGACGCTGCTGCACCCCGGCAAGCTCTTCAAGCCCGAGATGGTGCAGGCCCAGGGCCCGGCCCTGGTCAACGTCGACCTCGACCTGGCGTGCATGTACGAGCTGGCGGACGGGACGCGGGGCGTGGTGCAGCCGCTCGGCAACCTCCTCGGCGACATCAACGACCCGCCGTACATCAAGCTAAGCGGCGACGACCGGTTCGGCTCGGGCTCCGGGGAGACGGTCTACGTCAACCTCGACCACAAGGACGCCTTCCGGCGGCTGCTGGTCTTCGTCTACATCTACGACGGCACGCCCGCGTTCGACCGCACCCAGGCCGTCGTCACGCTCTACCCGTCCAACGGGCCGCGGGTGGAGATCGCCCTCGACGAGCGGGCGCCGGAGGCGCGGTCGTGCGCGGTGCTGCTCATCGAGAACAAGAAGGGCGAGCTGACGGTGCGGCGCGAGGTGCGCTACGTGTACGGGTTCCAGTCGGAGCTGGACCGGCTGTACGGCTGGGGGCTCGTCTGGGGCCGCGGGTTCAAGACGAAGACGTGACGTCCTCCCCGGCGGCGGATCCGCCCGTGCTCACGGACGGCCGCCGGGGACAGCTTTGATCATTTCGCCGTTCACCAGGACGACGAGGCAACCGCAGCCGCCGGTGCAGTACTCGACCTCGCCCTCGGACGTGCGGTGGCGGGAGCGCAGCGTCCACCACCGTGCTGCTCCCTCGGTCGGCTCCTGGCAGACGGGGCAGCGGTCCTGTGCCGGCGTCACGGGGGCCGCGGGTATGAGTGTCATGCGTCCAACATGCTGTCATGGTCTATGACACTTCAACCATTACGCCCTCGGTGCGGTACAGCCCGGGGTCACGTGGTGGTGTAATCGTCGTATGCAGTTCAATCATTACGGCGGTGAGGCCGCCCGGCTCGCCGCCGACCTGGTCAACCTGACCGCGGCACCGCGCCCCGCAGACCTGGAACCGCTGCTGGCTGTGCGCGGCGTGGTGAACCGCACGCTCACCGCCGCGCAGGCCGAATCCGTCTGGAAGTGGAGCCGGCGCCTGGCCGCCTGCTTCGGGCGGCAAGACCTCGACGAACGGTGTGAAGCGGTCAACTCGCTCCTCGCCGACGCGTCGAGCAGCCCCCGCATCTCCCTGCACGACGGACGGCCCCACCTGCACTACAGCGCCACCAACGCCGACCCGGCCGCGCACATCCGCGCCATCACCGCGGCCGGACTCGCCTACGTCATCTGCTCCGCCGACGCCGAGCGGCTGGGCCGCTGCGCGCGACGCGACTGCGCGCTGGCTTTCGTCGACACCTCCCGCAACGGCCGGCGTGCCTACTGCTCGGTGCGCTGCGCCAACAACGACGCCGTGGCCCGCCACCGCGAGCGGCTCCAGGCAAGCGCGGCTCCGGCAGCCGGACGCAGGGCGTCGCGGCCGTGACGCAGTCGGAACGAGGTGCGGTGAGGCGGCGCCAGGGGGGAGAGTCTCCGGCGGGCGGCGCGATCAGCGGCCGATGAACTGGGGGCCCTGGGGCGGGAGGGTGAACGCCGGGGGGTAGCCGTATGCGATGGGGGGCGCGGGCTGCGGCTGCTGGACGGCCTGCGGGGCGGGTGCGCTCTGCGGGGCGGGCTGGCTCTGCTGGGCGGGTGCGTTCTGCGACCCCGGGGCGTTCTGCGCGCCCGGCGCGGGCTGGCCGCCGGACGCCGGGTCGCCCGCGGACTCCGGCGTCGGGTGGTGCCCGGTGTCTGTCTCGTCGACGGAGATGCCGAACTCGCCGGCGGCGCCGACCAGCCCCGTGGCGTACCCCTTCGTCACCGCCCGGAACTGCCAGCCGCCCCCGGCCCGCCGCAGCTCGCCGCAGACCAGCGCCGCCGACGCCCCGCCGTCCGGCAGGATGTCCACGTACGCGAAGGGCTCCCCGCCCGCCGCGTCGCCGCTGCCGGCGTCGTGCAGCTCCACCCGCAGGTTCCGTACCCGCGCAAGGGTGCCGCCGTCCGCCGACGCGATCAGCACCATCCGGTCCACCGACGGGTCCTGCCGGGCCAACTGCGCCTCGACGGAGTCGGTCAGCCCCTCGCCCTGCCGCTTCTTCGGCAGCTTGCGGGCGAGCCCGGAGGGGTGCCGGGGCTGGTTGTAGAAGACGAAGTCGGCGTCGGAGCGCACCCGGCCCTTGTCGTCGAGGAGGATGACGCAGGCGTCCACGTCCGGGACGCCGGCCCCCGGAGTCCAGCGCAGCACGGCCCGTACCGCAGCGACGGATACGGACATGTCGGATCCCTGCGCCATGGCATGCGTCATGCGAGCTATCCTGCCCTGTCGCCCGCGGGAGCCACAATGCGGGGCGAACGGGGAACGGCGGGGAGCTCTCAGACGTCCTTTTTACCGAATCATCGCCTTTCCCCGACCTTCCTTTACCCAGGTCGGCCCCGCCCCGGCCGCGACGACCTTCGGAGCACCACATGCGCCACTTCGGGCACGTCTCCTCGGACGTGCGTGCCGGGCTGTTCCACCGCGAGCCGGCCGAGTTCACCGCCGACGCCCCGCCCGCCGAGCTGGCCATGGCACTTGGCGCGACGCTCTACAGCCCCGCCACCCGCCCGCACCTGGCGCGCGACATCCGCGGGCAGGCGGCGCGCGGGGTGGTGTCGATGGTGCTGTGCCTGGAGGACTCCATAGCGGACGACGAGGTGGCCGAGGCGGAGGTCAACGTCGTACGGCAGCTTCGGGAGCTGGAGCGGCAGGACACCGGCGGTGCCCTGCCGCTGCTGTTCATCCGCACCCGCGAGGCGGGCCAGATCCCCGATCTCGTCGCGCGCCTCGGGCCGGCGGCGCGGCTGCTGTCGGGGTTCGTGCTGCCGAAGTTCACGGCGGTGCACGGGGTCGCCTTCCTGGAGGCGGTCTGCAAGGCGGAGCAGTTGATCGAGCCGGCCGGCCGGCGGCTGTACGCGATGCCGGTGGTGGAGTCGCCGGAGGTGCTGCACCTGGAGTCGCGGGCGGCGGCGCTGCGGGGCATCGCGGGGGTGCTGGAGCAGTACCGGGAGCGGGTGCTGGCCGTACGGCTCGGGGTCACGGACTTCTGCGCGGCGTACGGGCTGCGGCGCTCGCCGGACATGACGGCGTACGACGTGCAGTTGGTGGCGGCGGCGATCGGGGACGTGGTCAACGTCTTCGGGCGGGCGGACGGCAGCGGCTTCACGGTCACGGGGCCCGTGTGGGAGTACTTCCGCCAGCAGGAACGATTGTTCAAGCCTCAGTTGCGCAGCAGCCCGTTCGCGGCGGGCCGCGCGGAGGAGCTGCGGGCGGCACTCATCGAGCACGACATGGACGGCCTGCTGCGGGAGATCTCGCTCGACCGCACGAACGGGCTGCAGGGCAAGACATGCATCCACCCGAGCCATGTGGCGCCGGTGCACGCGCTGTCGGTGGTGAGCCATGAGGAGTACGTGGACGCGACGGACATCGTGCGCAAGGACGGCGCGGGGGGCGGGGTGATGCGGTCGGCGTACACGAACAAGATGAACGAGGCGAAGCCGCACCGGACCTGGGCGGAGCGGACGCTGCTGCGGGCGCGGGTGTTCGGGGTGGCGCGGGAGGAGACGACGTTCGTGGAGCTGCTGGCGGCGGCGAGCCGGGGGGACAACTGATGGGCGCGGACGCGGACGCCGGTGTGGGTACGGGCGCGGCCGGCGGTGCCGGCGGGGTGTGGTCCGGCGAGTGGGTGGAGAGCCGGCTCGGGGTGGAGCTGTCGGGCCCCGCGGAGCTACGCGACCTGGTGGGCCTGGCGCTGCGCCGCAACCCGCGCCGGGCACACCTGCTGGTCTCCACGGTGCTGGGCAAGCACGTACCGCAGCGCCCGTCGCGCATCCACGGCGCGGGCCTGCGCCTCGGCGGCCTCGCCCGGGACCTGCTGGGCCCCGCCGCCGCGGCCCGGTCGGTGGTCCTCGGCTACGCCGAGACGGCGACGGGCCTGGGCCACTGCGTGGCCGACGGCCTGGGGGCGTCGGCGTATCTGCACTCCACGCGCCGGCAGGTGGCGGGGGTGCCGCGGGCGGCGGGCTTCGAGGAGGAGCACAGCCACGCGACGGAGCACCTGCTGCTGCCGGCGGATCCGGGACTGCTGCGGGGGGACGGGCCGCTGGTGCTGGTGGACGACGAACTGTCGACGGGCCGCACACTGCGGAACACGATCGCGGCCCTGCACGCGGCGAGCCCGCGGGCGCGGTACGTGGTCGCGGCACTGACGGACATGCGGTCGGAGGAGGACCGCAGGGCGCTGGAGAAGTCGGCGGCGGAGCTGGGCACGCGGGTGGACGTGGTGTCGCTGGCGTCGGGAACGGTGCGACTGCCGGCGGACGTGCTGGCGAGGGGCGCGGAACTGGTGGCAACCCACGAGCCGCCTGCGGCGAGCGCAGCGGGAGCCACGTCGCCGGGCACGCGGGACGGAGCCGAGCCGGCGGGTTCGGGGGACGATGCCGCGCGGGGGCCGTCGGCTGGCGGGTCCGGAGGCGGGCCGGGGGGCGCCGGCGGCGTCGAGCTGCCGGAGGGCGGGGGCGCGGCGGCGCCCGGCGCCTCCGGCGGCCGGGTGGCTGGCCGCTTTGCGGCGCAGCCGGGCGGTGCGCCTTCTGGCCCCGGCGGCGACGCCGGGGGCCCGTCCGCCCCGGGTGCCCGAGGGCCCGGGTGCCCGGGGGGCTCGGGGGCGGAGCCCGCGGGGTTCGGGGAGTGGGGGTACCGCCCACGCCCCCAAGGGCGTAGGGGGCGGGGTCGGGGAACAGGTCCCGGTTTCGTGTGCCGCGTTGCGCTTCGGTGGCCTGCCGGGTTGCCCGACGGTGGGCGGCACGGCTTCACCGCCGCCCACCGCGACCGGCTCGGCGCCGCCCTCCCCGCCATGGCCGCCCGTATCGCCGACGCCCTCGCGCTTCCCGACCGCCCCGACCACCCCGCCCGCGTGCTCGTTCTCGGCACCGAAGAGCTGATGTACGCGCCCCTCCGGCTCGCCACCGCCCTTGAGGACCTCCTCCCCGGCAGCGAGGTGCGGTTCTCCTCCACCACCCGCTCACCCGTGCTCCCCGTCGACCACCCCGGCTACGCCATCCGCAGCCGCCTCACCTTCCCCGCCCACGACACCCCTGGCACCCCCGCCGATACCCGCTACGCCTACAACGTCGCCCGCGACTCCGGTGACCCCGGCTGCTCCGCTTATGACGCAGTCGTCGCCGTCACCGACTCCGCCGCCGACACCCCCGCCCTGCACGCCCCCGGCGGGCTCCTCGACCAGCTCGCCTCGCACACCCCCCGGGTACTTCTCGCCGTGATCCCCTCGTACGTTCCCCGCACCGCCGAGCCCCTGCGCGGGCCCGGCTTCTCCTCCTACGCCCCCGACGACGTCGGCTGGCTCCTCAAGGACCTCTCCGAAGTCGCCCTCGAAGCCCCCACCGAGGAGCGGGAGGAGGCCATCCAGCACGGCGGCGCGCACTACGCCGAGTCGCTGCCCGTCGAGTACCAGCCCAGCCCCGAGTACGTACGCCTCTTCCACTCCGCTCTCGACGCCACCGCCGACCGCATCGCCGCCGCCGTCGCCACGGTCACCGAGACCGTGCTCGCCGAGCGGTCGGCCGCCCCCGTGCTCGTCTCCCTCGCCCGCGCCGGCACCCCCGTCGGGATCCTGATGCGCCGCTGGGCCCGGTACGCGCGCGGCCTCGACCTGCCCCACTACGCCGTCTCCATCGTCCGGGGCCGCGGCATCGACACCACCGCCCTGCGCTGGCTCGCCGCCCACCACGACCCCGCCGACGTCGTGTTCGTCGACGGCTGGACCGGCAAGGGCGCCATCGCCCGCGAACTCGCCGCCGCGCTCCGCGACTTCCCCGCCTTCGACCCCCGGCTCGCCGTTCTCGCCGACCCGGGCCGCTGCGTGGACACGTACGGCACCCGCGAGGACTTCCTCATCCCCTCCGCCTGTCTCAACTCCACGGTCTCGGGCCTGATATCCCGTACCGTGCTGCGCGCCGGCCTCATCGGCCCCGCCGACTTCCACGGCGCGAAGTTCTACCGCGAACTGGCCGCCGACGACCTCTCCGGCCACTTCCTCGACGCCGTCACCGCCCGCTTCCCCGACCCCGCCGGCGTCCGCCCGATGGCGGCCTCGCCGGAGCGCGAGCCGACGTGGGCGGGGTGGGCCGCGGTGGAGCGGATCAGCGAGGCGTACGGGATCGGGGACGTGAACCTCGTCAAGCCGGGTGTGGGGGAGACCACGCGCGTGATGCTGCGCCGGGTGCCGTGGCGCGTGCTGGCGCGGCGGGGCGCGGGGGCGGACCTCGATCACGTACGGCTGCTGGCGGAGCAGCGGGGGGTGCCGGTGGAGGAGACGGACGAGCTGCCGTACACGTGCGTGGGGCTGATCCACCCGCGGTACACGCGGGGCGCGACGGGCGCGGACGGAACCTCGGCGACGGCGGCGGCGCCGGACGTGCCGGCGGAAGCGAAGACGACGGCTGCGAAGACTGCGGCGGCGAAGACGACGGCCGCGACGAACACGGCCGCGGCCCCCGCCGCCCCCGCCGCACCCGGGGAGTCCGCCCGATGACGATCATCGCCAGCGACCTCGACCGCACCCTCATCTACTCCCCGGCCGCCCTCGCCCTCGACATGCCCGACGCCGCCGCACCCCGCCTGCTGTGCGTCGAGGTCTACGAGGGCAGGCCGCTGTCCTTCATGACCGAGACCGCCGCCGCGCTGCTCGCCGGCCTCGCCGGGCGGGCCCACTTCGTACCGGTGACGACGCGCACCCGCGAGCAGTACGCCCGCGTCCGGCTGCCCGGGCCGCCGCCGCGGTACGCGATCTGCGCCAACGGCGGCCACCTGCTGGTCGACGGCGAGGCCGACGCCGGCTGGCGGGCGCGGGTGGGTCGGGAGCTGGCGGCGGGGAGCGCGCCGCTGGCGGAGGTCCGCGAGCACCTGGCGCGGGCGGCGGATCCGGCGTGGCTGCGGAAGCTGCGTACGGCGGAGGACCTCTTCGCGTATCTGGTGGTGGAGCGGGCGGCGGTGCCGGAGGAGTGGCTGAAGGAGCTGGGGGAGTGGGCGCTGCGGCGGGGCTGGTCCGTATCGGCGCAGGGGCGGAAGATCTACGCGGTGCCGCGCCCGCTGACGAAGAGCGCGGCGGTGGCGGAGGTCGTACGGCGGGTCGGTGAGGCGGCGGCAGGGGAGGACCCGGCAGGGGAGCCCGCCGCGGGCGAGCCCGCCGCGGGGGAGCCCACGGTGGGGGAGGACCCGGCGGGCACACGCGCCGCCGGGGCCCCCGGCCGCGTACCCGGTGCCGGCCTCGCGCCCGCCCCCGTGCTCGCCGCCGGGGACTCCCTCCTCGACACCGACCTCCTCCTCGCCGCCGACCGCGCCTGGCGGCCCGGCCACGGCGAACTGGCCGCCCGCGGCTGGACCGCGCCGCACCTCACCGCGCTCTCCGAGCGCGGTGTGGCTGCCGGGGAGCGGATTCTCCAGCAGATGGCAGGATGCCTTCCATGACGACTTCGACTCCCGCGGACCGGGACAAGCGGCCTGACCAGACACCGGAGCTGTACCAGTACGTGCTCGACCACAACCCGCCGCTGGACGCCGTGCAGCGCGATCTCGTGGAGCTGACGCACACGCGCTTCCCGGATTCGGCGAGCATGCAGTCCGCGCAGGAGCAGGGACCGCTGCTGGCGTTCCTCGTCCGGCTGGTCGGCGCCCGGCACGTCGTGGAGGTGGGCACCTTCACCGGGTTCTCGTCGCTGTCCATGGCCCAGGCGCTGCCCGCCGACGGGAAGCTGGTGGCCCTCGACGTCTCCGAGGAGTGGACGGCGTACGCGCGTGAGGCGTGGGAGAAGGGCGGCGTCGCGGAGCGCGTGGAGCTGCGGCTCGGGCCGGCCGCGGACTCGCTGCGGGCGATGCCGGCGGAGCCGCACATCGACCTGGCGTACCTGGACGCGGACAAGCAGGGCTACATCGCGTACTGGGAGGAACTGGTGCCGCGCATGCGGCCCGGCGGACTGATCGTCGTGGACAACGTCCTGTTCCACGGCCGGGTCGTCGACCCGGACGCGACGGGTGCGACCGCGGCGATCCGGGCGTTCAACGACCATGTGGTCGCGGACGCCCGGATGGACTCGGTGCTGCTGACGGTCGCGGACGGCCTCACCGTCGCGCGGCGCCGCTAGCGGCGGCGGACCGGGCCGCTGCGTCGGCCTTCGCCTCCTCGTCGCGGATGCGCCAGTACGGGTTGTCGTAAGGGAGCCGGCCGCTGACGCGCCCGTACATCCCGAACACCGCCAGGACGACCCCCAGGATGAAGCTGAACAGCACGTTCTGCATCTTGAAGGCGAGGAAGTTCGCGCTGGTCTCCAGGAGGGCCAGGTTGACGAACCCGCTGAGGACGAAGAGCCCGCCGACGACGATGTTGAGCGTGGAGGCGAAGTTGCCGCCGCGGAGCATGCCGACGAGCAGCAGCACGCCGACCGCGATGGACAGGGTGCTGAGCGCGCCGTTGGTGTTCAGGCCGAGGGTCTCGTCGCCGCCGGTGTCGAAGAACCAGACGCGGTTGAAGAGGCCCAGGATGCCGAACACCAGCAGGAAGAGCCCGGCGAGGCCGGCGCCGAGGCGGTAGACGTTGCTGAGGTGGTGGTCGACGGGCAGATGCTCGTCGAGCTTGGTGTGGTGGTGGGCGGGGTGCCCCACGTGGATGCGGTCCTTGAGGGCCTCGCCGGCTCCGACCACCTCGCCCCGGGGCGGTTCGGCCAGGGGATGCGGCAGGGATTCCATGACGTGCGGTTCGGTCATGATGTGACCTCACTTACGGCGGTGGTGCATCGGTGCCGTAATCCAGGATCCGCCCGTGCCGCACACCGGGGCAAGTCGCCCGGCCGTCGCTGGCCGTACGCCGTACGCTGCGGCGCCCCGCGGCTACGCGCAGCAACCGCCGCCGCAGCACCCGCCCCCGCCGCCCCCGCCGCCCCCGCCGCCCCCGCCGGACCGCGGCGCGGCGGCTCCGGCGGCGGAGCCGCCGACGGCCACGGTGGAGAGCAGCTTGACGGTGTCGTCGTGGCCCTGCGGGCAGTCCGCGGGGGCGGAGGACTCGGCCATGGGCCGGCTGACCTCGAAGGTCGTCCCGCAGGACCGGCAGCGGTACTCGTATCGCGGCATGGCGGACAGCATATCGCCGGTGCACCGGCGGGCGGCAGGCGGCGAAAGCCGCGGTCAGCGGCCGGTGCCGCTGCCGCGCTCGGTCCGTATCGCCTGGACCACCCCGGCCACCGTCTCGCGGACCGACTCCAGCTCCTCAAGGAAGCTCCAGTAGTCCGGATGCCGCCCCGTGAGCGCCGCCTCCGCCCGGTCGACGCGCTCGACCGCGGCGTCCAGCGGACCCGCGTGCCGGGGGTCGGGGCGGTCGCGGCCGGCCATCGCCAGGCGCTGCGCGTCGCGGATGGCGAAGCGGGTGCGGTTCACCTCCGAGGTGCGGTCCTTCTCCACCTCGTCGAGGCGGTGGAGCCGGTCGCGGGCGGCGTCCACGGCCTCGTCGGTCTGGTTCAGCAGCGCCCGTACGCTCGTCAGCAGCGCGATCGCGTCCGGCCAGCGCTGCTCGCGGCGGGCCCGGCCGGCGTCGGCGAGCTTCCCCTCCGCCTCGGTGACGGCCTGGGAGGCGCGGGCCGGCACCTCCTGCAGGTCGCGCCAGCAGGCCAGCGCGAAGCGCCGGCGCAACTCGCTGAGCACCGGCTTGACCTTCTCGGCGCGGGTGGCGAGGGCCTGCGCGCGGGTGCGGAGGCTGACGAGGCGGCGGTCGATCTCCTCGGCGCGCTGCGGCAACTGCTCGGCCTCGCTGCGCAGCGCCTCGGCGTCGCGCTGCACGCCGACGGCGCGGCGGATGGTCTCCTGGACGCCGTGCCGCCCGGCGCCCTCGTTGAGCTTGGTCAGCTCCGGGCCGAGCCCGGCGAGGCGGGCGGCGAGATCGTCGGCCTGGAACCCCTTGGCGCGCACCCCGTCCAGCGCCGTCGTCGCCGCGAGCAGCGCCTGGCGGGCCCGCTCCACGGCGGGCGCGAGGCGGGCGAGCTGGCTCTCGGCCTGGTCGAGGAGGGGGCCGAGGCCGTGCGCGAAGTGGTTGAGGTCGGAGCGGACCTTCTCCAGCCCGTTGGTGGCCTGCTGCAGCTCCTGCCGGGCGCGGGAGGCGGTGCCGTGGTCGAGGTCGTCGCGGTCGAGGTCGTAGGAGTCGACGGCGGTGATGTACGTGTGGCTGACCTCGTCGATGCGCTGCCCCAGGGCGGCGAAGTCGGACGCCGCCTTGCGCGCGGCCGGCGAATCGTCGACGGCGGCGATCGTCTCCACAGAGATGCGCAGGTCCCGCTGCGCGGTGTCCAGCTCGTAGAACGCGGTCGCGGCGGCGTCCTTGGCCGCCTGCGCCTCGGCCCGAGCTCCGTCACCCCGGTCCCCCCAGCCCCACCGCCGGGTGCCGCCTCCGCCTCCGCCGAATGCCACGAGTCCCCTTTCCGTGCCCTGCGCTCCCCTGGGGGAACATTCTCCCACCAGGGCTGAACGAACACACGGCCCTCGACGATCCCCGCGCCCCCCGCACACCGGATCCCGGCGGCCCCCGCATGTCGATCGCCGTCGGCGGGGCACGGTACGCTGTCCACGCATCCGGGCGCGTAGCTCAGCGGTAGAGCGCTGCCCTTACAAGGCAGATGTCGGCGGTTCGAAACCGTCCGCGCCCACCTGACCGACCCGTTCGGCGACGAGCCGCCGGTAGTTCGGGCACTCGGTGACGTCCTCGTGCGTGCAGTTCATGCCGCCTTCGACGAGCTCCAGGGAGACCTGGGCCGCCGCGATTCTCGAGCGCAGCTTCTCGGCCTCGTGGCGCAGGATCTCGTGCCGGGTGGTGCGGTCGGCGGTGGCGGACAGGCTTCTGATGGTGTCCAGGCGGAGGCCGGCTTCCTTGGCGATGAGGATCGTCGCCACGCGGGTGAGGTCGTCCGCACCGTAGCGGCGGCGCCCGCCCGCGTCCCGTACGGGCTGCAGCAGGCCCATCGACTCCCAGTGCCGCAGGACATGCGTGGCCAGGCCGAACCGTGCCGCCAGGTCGCCGATGGTGACGGCGGCGCCGCTGTCTTCGCTTGACTTCACGTCGACATTAAGTCGCAGCCTCGTGTCCATGTCCAGAGATCAGAAAGCGGTGGACGAGCACCGCGACACCCAGGCCTTGCTGGCCGTCCTCGACGCGGCGGACCGGATGCCGGGCGCCACCCGGCTGCGGACCCGCACTTACGAGCTGCTGTCTTCCGAGCCCGGCTCGACCGTCGTGGACGTCGGCTGCGGCGCCGGACGCGCCGTCGCCGAGCTGGCCGGGCGCGGCGTCCACGCGGTGGGCGTGGACCCCGACCCGTCGATGCTGGCCGCGGCCCGGCAGCGGTGGCCGGAGGCCGAGTTCCGGGAGGCGGGGGCGGAGGAACTGCCGTTCGCCGACGGAAGCGTGCGGGGCTACCGTGCCGACAAGGTGTTCCACGTGCTGCGCGAACCGCGGCGTGCGACCGCGGAGGCGCGGCGCGTCCTGGCCCCGGGCGGCAGGATCGTCCTGGTCGGGCAGGACTGGGACGCCATCATGATCGACTCGGCCGACGCGGAGCTTACGCGCACGATCGTGCATGCCCGCGCCGGCCTCCTGGGCACGCCCCGGGCCGGCCGCCAGTACCGCAGCCTGCTCCTGGACGACGGCTTCGACGACGTCACCGTCGAGGTGCACACCAGCGTGTTCACAGGACCGGCGATGCTGTCGCTGCTCACCAGGCTCGTGGAGCCGGCGTGCGCGAGCGGCGCCGTCGGCCGTGACCAGGCCGACGAGTGGCTCGCCGAGCAGCGTCAGCGTGCCGAGTCCGACCGCCTTCTCATCGCCATTCCGTTCTTCGTGGCCGCCGCCTCGGCCCAGGAGCCGTCCGGCCACCCGCGGATGCGCCGGGGCACCGCCGGGTACCGTCGTGCGGCCGGGGGCTCCAGACACCGGCTGTGACCACCTCGTCCCAGTCGGCCCCGAGCTGCCAAGTGCCGGGGCCGACCGCGGATATGTCGCGTCGCGCCCTGCCGAATGCTCGCCGCCCCGGGCGCGCACCGGCGCAGACGGTCAGTCGCCGAGCCGCTCCAGGCCGTCCGTGCGGCAGAAGGCGGGCGCGTTGACCGGGTTGCAGCGTACGGCGGTGCCGCCGGGGAGTTCGGCGGTGTAGTCGGTGCCGTAGCGGGCGGCCAGGCCGGTGACGGGGAAGTCGGTGCTGACCATCTGGGCGCCCGAGGCCAGCGCGGCCTCCAGCCGGGCGGTGCTGCCCGAGGACGCCTCGGTGAACGGCACGTCGGAGCGGGTGCGGACGAAGTAGCCGTCCGCCACCATGGCGCGGATGGCCTCCTCGTTCGCGCCCGTCGGGTCGTTCCAGCCGACGAAGGCCGCGTCAGGGCGGCCCGGCCGGGAGTTGGTGAACAGCACGCGGCCCTCAAGGCTCTCCCGGCCGCCGGCGCGGTAGGCGTTCTGGAGGTCCGCGCTCTGGTTGTCCATCAGGAACATCAGGTCGCCCCGCGAGTCGGCCACGGTCGGCCAGCCGCCGTCGAGCACGGACTCCTCCAGGGTGCGGCCCGGGTCACGCACATCGTCCGGCGTCACCATGTCCGACTCGTCCGCGATCGAACGGATCTCGGCGTCGAGGGCGTCCAACTGCTCGGTGGTCCAGGCGGGGCTGCGCGCGCCGCCGATGGCCTCCTTCGCCGGGTCGGTGGTCTTCAGCTCCAGCAGGACCGGGATCGGCGCGTGGCCGGGGTTGGCGTCCGACCACTCCTCGACCTGGGTCAGGCACGCGCGCAGGGAGGCGCAGTTGGTGCCGTAGTCGTGGTCGGCCCAGTGCAGCACCTTGAACCCGGGACTGGTCAGCTCCGGTTCTTCCAGCGGCGGAAGGCCGGCCTCCGCGCGCACCAGCGGCCTGGCGTACAGGCCGCCCTCGGGGTCGGGGAAGACGTCCAGCTCGATGCCGCGCACCCGCTGGTCCTCGAACTGAGCGGGCAGGGTGGCGTGCGAGTACTCCAGGTTCCAGAAGTTGGCGTCGGTGCGGCGCTGGACCTCCTTCTCGGCGAAGGAGAGTTCGCGGTGGTAGCTGTTGTGGGTCGCGATGGCCTGGATCTCGTTCAGCCCCACCTGCCGCTGGCCGGCAGCGGTGGTGTCGGTGGCGGCGGAGTGAGCGGCGGCGCCGGCCAGGGTGGCGCAGACGGCGGCCAGTGCGGCGGCGACGGCCGTGGGCCGGGCGAGACGGGGGCGGGGCATGGGTGCCTCCGGGACGAATGAGGGAACGGGCGCTGCCCGACCCTGCCCCCGGCGGGTGACGCGCGGCCACCGGGCGGTGGCCGCGCGTGTGAACACGGTGGGCCGCACGGACGGCAATCGGCCGGAACCAGCCGCGAAGACGCATGGCCCACATATCCGGTAAAGACGCCTTCCCGGAAAGCTTCCGCAACCTCCCTGTCGGTGACGGCTGCGACGTGATGGCCGTGGCGGGGTCCGGGGTCGCCGCGGAGACGGGCACGGCGGTGCCGTGCGAGCTGTCCCCTAAGCGCTTGAGTCCTGTCGCCTGGAGTGCGGCGACGTGCCCTGGACCGGTTTCAGTCGGTGCCGGCCCCGGCCTCCGCCTCCTCTGCCTCCTCTGCCGTGAGCTTCGCGTCGAAGCGCTCCCGGGCCCACGACCGCAGTGCCGAACGCGAGCTGAACTTGCCCACGTTCGTGTCGATCGGGGACGACGTGTACTGGTGGAAGCGCCACGGCGCCTGGATGTCCGGGTGGCCCGGGTCGCCGTTGTACTGGGCGATCCACAGGCCGTCGCCGGCGTAGCTGGTGGTGTCGCGGTTGAGCCAGAAGTCGCGGTTGCAGTAGAGCAGCACCTTGTGGCGTGGCCTGAGCCGCTTCACCTCGCGGATGAAGGCGTCCTTCTCCGAGTTGCTCGCGGCGGTGCCCTCGCTCGTGCGCTCCCAGTCGCAGGCGAGCATGTCGCCCGGATTCTCCTTGGCCTTGTCGATGAAGTACTTCGCCTGCGCCTTGATGTTGCCCGGCCAGAGGAAGTGGTAGAACCCCAGCACCAGGCCCGCCTCGCGGCCGTGTGCCGCCTGGGCGCCCTGCTTGGGGTTGACGTAGCTGCGGCCTTCCGACGCCTTGACGAAGACGAAGTGCATGCCTCGCGTGGAGTAGTTGCTTGACTGGTGCGAACTGACGTCGATGCCCTTGATGGTCATCATTCGTCCCTTTCGAGTGGGGGTCGGGACGGGATGGTGGCCGGATCCCTCGTAACTCTCCGTTCCTTCCTCATCCCCGTTGCGGGCGCCGTGCAAGCACCCGGGCGGAATCCTGCACCTGCGGGGTGCGCCCCCTCAAGTCACGGACCCGCCCGGGAAGTTGGTGCGGAACGGGACGTTCAGGTTGTGGTTCAGAGGGTCGCGGTGCGGGCATCTCCCGGGAGGGAAGGCCGCTTTACTCGTAGTGGCCACAAGATCGGGGGATCTGACCATGAATCTGTACATCTCTGCGCTGCGTACCTTTGTTCCGCTGCTGGTCGGCTGGGTCGTGACCGCGGCCGGCGCCTTCGGCGTGGACGCCGACTCCACGACCGTGACCGCAGGGGTCACCGCGCTGGTCACCGCCGTCTACTACGCGGTGTTCCGGGGGCTGGAGGAGTGGGCGACGAAGCAGGACTGGAAACCGCTGCGGCTCGTCGCCGGTGTGCTGCTGGGCTGGGCGCGCCCGCCGGAGTACCCGGCGCGCCCGGCCGCGGCGCCGGCGGCGGCTGCCGCCGTGCCGCCGCCCGACGCCGCCGAGGGGCGGCCGGCGTGAGCGGGGCCGACTGGATCTGGGGCGGGCTGCTCGCCCTCGGCGCCGTGGTGGAGGTCATCGCGCTGCGGACCCCGCAGAAGGGCGACACGCTCTCGGAGCGGACCCGGGACTGGTTCCGGGTGCGTACCCCCGTGGGCAAGGCGGTCTTCGTCGCGGTCTGGGTGGGCTTCGCGGGCTGGTTCCTGGTGCACATCGCCTGGTGAGGCCGGTCGCGCCGGCGCCGGCCCGGCTTATATCGGGCGCGGCGGCCCGCGGGAGGCGGTTACGGTACGCGTACGGGGCGGCTGCGGACCCCGTACGCGTACCGGAGGAACCTGATGAAGCTCACCGTGCTCGGCGGCTGCGGCGCCTGGCCGACCGCGGACGCCGCCTGCAGCGGCTACCTCGTCGAACACGACGGCCACCGGCTGCTCGTCGACCCCGGCTACGCGGTGTTCCCGCAGCTCCTGCGGCACCTTCGGCCCGAGGACGTGGACGCCGTCGTCGTCACCCACGGGCATCCCGACCACTGCGCCGACCTCAACCCGCTGCTACGCGCCCGCGCGCTGGCCGACACCCCGGCGCCCGCGCTCCCGCTGTACGCCCCCGCCGGTGCGCTCGACACGGTGCTGGCGCTCGACAAGCCGGGGATGCTCAAGGGCTCGTACGAGCTGCGCGCCTTCGACCCGGCGACGGAGCCGGAGTTCACCTCCGGCCCGTTCCGCATCGCCACGCGCGCGCTGCCGCACCACGTCCCCAACGCCGGGCTCCGGCTGACGGCGGCCGGCCGGGTCCTCGCGTACACCGGCGACACCGGCCCGAGCCCGGCGCTCGCGGAACTCGCGGACGCGGCGGACCTGTTCCTCGCGGAGGCCACGTACCCGGAGGAGGTGCCGGCGGAGGACGCGCCGTATCTGTCGAGCGCCCGCCAGGCGGGCGAGCACGCGGCCCGCGCGGGGGCGGCGCGGCTGCTGCTCACGCACCTGTGGCCGGACGAGGACGCGGACGCATCAGTCGCGGCGGCGCGGCGCGGGTTCGGCGGGGCGGTGGCGGTGGCGCGGCCGGAGACGGTGGTGGAGGTGGGCGCGGGCTGACGCGGACGGGCTGCCCGGCGACCGGGCGGACCGGGCGGCGGTGGATCCGGCCCGGCGCATCCGCCAAGTCCCGTCACCCCTGCGCCCTCACCCCCGCACCGCTGCCGCCAGCGCCGCCACCGCCCGGTCCACATCCCCCGGCCCCGTCCGCCAGTTGCTGAACGCCGCCCGCAGCCCGTGCGTCCCCCCGTACACCGTCGGCGTCACGACCGCTTCCCCGCCTGCCGCGACCGCCTCCGCCAGCGCCGCCACCCGCTCCCGCGTCGGCTCCGACGCGAGCGTGAAGCACACGACGTTCAGCCGCACCGGCGCCAGCAACCGCAGCCCCGCCGCGCTCTCCACCCGCTCACCGAACCGGCGCGCCAGCGCGACGTTGCGCTCCACCACCTCCCCGTGCCCCTCCCGCCCGTATGCCGCCAGCGTCAGCCACGCGGGCAAGGCGCGCAGCCGGCGCGAGTTCTCCGGCGTCAGGTGGACGAAGTCCGGGTCGCCGCCCGGCGGCGCCAGGTAGGCGGCGGCGTTGCGGAAGACCCGTACCTGCAGGTCCCGCCGGCGGGTGAACTGCACCGCCGCGTCGTACGGAACGTTGAGCCACTTGTGCAGGTCCACGCAGACCGAATCGGCCGCGTCCAGCCCGGCCACCAGGTGCGCGTGCGCCGGCGACAGCGCCGCGAACGCGCCGAACGCGGCGTCCACGTGCAGCCAGAACGGGTACCGCTCGCGCAGCGCGGCGATGGCGGGCAGGTCGTCGAAGTCGACGGTGTTGACCGTCCCGCTGTTCGCCACGACGATCACCGGCCGGCCGCCCAGCTCCGCCAGCGCAGCGGCCAGGCCGTCGACGTCCACCGCCTCCCGGCCGGGGAGCAGCGGCAGTTCGCGCAGCGCGCCGCGGCCGAGCCCGAGGAGCGACAGGGCCTTGGCGACGCTGGAGTGCGCCGCGCCCGACAGCACCGTGACCTCGCCCAGCGCCCCGGCCCCGGCGTCCGCGACCGAGACGCCGAGCCGTTCGCCCAGCCACTCCCGGGCGACGGCCAGCCCCGCGACGTTCGACATGGTGGCTCCGGACACGAACGCGCCCGCGTGCTCCGGCCCCAGTCCGAACAGCTCGCGCAGCCAGCCGACGGTCTCCCGCTCCAGGTCGGAGGCCGCGGAGTCGCCGGCGGCAACCACGTTCTGGTCGTACGCACCGACCAGCCAGTCACCCGCCACCGCCGCCGGCGTCGCGCCGCCGGTCACGAACCCGAGATAGCGCGGTCCCGCGCTGCCGGACAGGCCCGGCTCCCAGCGCTCGACGAAGTGCGCGAGCGCAGCGGCACCCCCGGCGCCGCGCTCGGGCAGCGGCTCGTACGGGCCGGGCGCGCGGGGCACGGGGGCGGCGACCGGGCGTTCGGCGAGCCCCCGCAGGGCGGCGACGGCGCGGGCGCGGGCGGCGTCGAGGAGTTGGTCGAAGCGGTCGAGGTCGGCGGCGAGGGCAGGGTGCACGGGGGCCTCCGTAACGTACGACGGGACGGGCGGGACGGGCTCCGTCCGCCGCCCACGTCCCCGTACGCTACGACCCCGCCCCCCGCGCGGTCCGGGTCCACTTGCACCTGACTGGACTGCCCGCGGCGCAGTCCGGTGAACTGCTGGACCCGAGGCACTCGCCTGCAAACCGGACCGATCGCTCAGGCTCCATACCGGCTCGACGGCCCCGTCGCGCCGGTTGCGGCGGCGAAGGGAATGAGTCGAAGGGGCTCGACCCGGGCGTGGTCGACTCCCTACCCTACTGGCCAGTTGTCACCGGGTGGCCGGAGGACCTGATGGAGACCAAGCGCTGGGCGGTGCCCGTGCTCGCCGTGCTGCTGGTGGCCGTGGCCGCCGGCTGGGGCGCGGTGTCGCGCTCCGACGACGGGGCGGCGGACGGCGGCACGGTGGACAGAGCCGTACGGGACCAGGCGCCGGACCGCTCCGGCTTCAGCCCGCCCGACAGCAGCCCGTCGCCGTCGGCGAGCGCCCCGCGCACCCCGCAGGACGTGCTCTACCTCGGCGACTCCCTGGCCATGGAGGCCCAGGACGTCCTCGGCGACCGGCTCGAACGCTCCGACCGCGTCGGCTCGTACAGCAGCGAGCCCGTCGCCGGCGTCACCGTCTGCGACTACCTCAAGGGCCGCCCCGGGCGCTCCCTCGTCAAGCCCGAGGACAAGGCCGCCGCCCTGGTCGAAAAGCGCGAACCGGGCGTGATCGTGCTCCAGTTCTGGGGCAACACGTGGGGATACACGCCCTGCATGGAGGGCGTGGAGTGGGGGACGCCCGCGTACTACGAGCGCTACGCCGCCGACCTGCGCGCGCTCACCCGGCAGATCACCGCCGCCGCGCGCGCCGCGGACGTGCCGCGGCCCCGGATCGTCTGGGTGCAGCAGCCGCCCGACGCGCTCAACCCGGAGCGCATCGAGCAGGTCAACGAGCTGTACGAGCAGCAGGCCGACGCCTCCGGCGACCTGCTGGCCGACGCCGGGCGCGACCTGCGCGGCGACGACGGGAAGTGGACGCAGTACCTCCCGTGCCGCGACGACGAGCGCACCGCCGGCTACTGCACCGGCCCCGGCGGCACGGTCCGACTGCACCGCGACGACGACCCGTTGCACTTCTGCCTCGCGCCCACCCCGGAGGGCGGCCGGCCGTGCCCGGTCGGGTCCCCGGGTCTTGAGCGCTACAGCCGGGCGGTCACGGACGAGGTCGATGCTTACCTGGGCGGCTGACGCGCGCGGCTGACGGCCCTGCGGGCGGTCAGCCGGAGGGCAGCGGTCAGCCGGAGGGCAGCGGTCAGTCGGAGGCCGTCGGCTGCGGGCGCGGCCTGCGGACCAGGTACGCGGCGCCGAGCCCGGCGGCGAACAGCGCCAGCACCGACACCCCCGTCGCCAGCCACCCCGCGCCCAGCCAGCGGCTGCCGAAGTACCCCAGCGTCACGCCGTACCCCGCCCACAGCAGCCCCGCCAGCGCGGACCAGGGCAGGAACTCCCGTACCTGCCGGTGCATCGCGCCCGCACCCAGCATCACCACGCTGCGCCCCGCGGGCGCGAACCGGGCCAGGACGACGATCCCGCCGCCGCGCCGGCCGCTGAGGTGGTGGCCGAGGCGCTCCTGCGCGCGGGCCAGGAAGCGGGAGTTGGCGAACTTCTCGCGGCCCCTGCTGGCCAGCCGGAACGCGAGCATGTCGCCGAGTACGGAGGCGGTGGCGGCGCAGAGCAGCAGGGCCAGCAGCTCCGCGAGGTGGTCAGGGGCGGGCAGCGCGGCGCCGTTGCGTACGGCGTCGGCCGCGGTGGTGGTGCCGGCGGCGGCGGTGGCGGCCATTATGACCAGCGCACCGCTGGGCAGCAGCGGCAGGAAGACGTCGAGGAGGATAGAGGTGGCGACGATCGCGTACATCCACGGGGTACCGCTCAGTGACCCCACAAACTCCACTGTTCCCCTGCTCCCCGTGTCCCGGCGGTCATCCGGTGGTCCTCTGCCGCGGACGAGAGCGCCGGGCGGATCACAGCGTACGCCTGGCAGGTCACGGAAATCGCACGGGGGAGCAGATGTAACCCGCATCACTCCTGAGCACCCGCTTATCTGCTTATCTGCGGTCATGGTGCGCCGTGGCCGTACGGGCACGGGCGCGACGGCGCCGCGCCCGCCACGTGCCGTACCGCGCCGTGTTGCACTGCGGCGACGCTCAATCGGGGGACTTCGGCGGGGAGTCAGGACCGGGTCCCGGCCGCCGCCACTCCGTCACCGCCTCCCCGGGCGGCGCCTCGTCGTCGGACCCGCACATCTCCGCCGACAACTCCGCCACCAACTCCGTCAGATCCGCGGGCCGGTCGGGCGTCCACCAGTCGCCCAGCAGCTCCGCCAGCGCCGCCTGCCGCGCCGCCGACAGCCGCTTCGCGACCCGCGTGCCCTCCTCGGTGCAGACCAGCGGCAGCCCCTCCCGCCGCACCAGCCCCCGCTCCTCCAGTTCCTCCGCCGCCCCCAGGACCACCGCCAGCGGCAGCCCGGTGCGTTCGGCCAGGGCCACCGGATCCACCACTTCCACGTCCGCCGCCTGAGTGACGCGTGTCGCCGGCCCGTAGTGTTCGACGCGCAGCAGCAGCCAACTCGACGCCGGCCGCAGGTCCAGACCGGCGCGGCGGGTGATGTCCTCGTACAACTCCCGCCGCCCCTCCCGGGTGCTGAGCGCGCTCAGCGCGCGGCACACCTCGTCGCGGGGTGAGCGCTCGACCGGGTGGGTGGCCACCGTCTCGCCGCCGTCCGGCACGGTGACCGCGCCGCGCAGCGGGTCCTCGCGCAGGAAGAGCGCGACGACGAACGCGACGAAGGCGACGGGCGCGGCGTAGAGGAAGACGTCCGTGATCGACGTCGAGTATGCGTCCACCACCTCCTGCCGCAGCGCGGCCGGCAGCCGGACGACGGAGCGCGGGTCGGACTCCAGCGTGTCCAGGCTCAGCCCGTCCGGCAGGGACACGCCGCTCAGCCCGGCCTCCAGCTTGTCGCGCAGCCGGCTGGTGAAGACCGTGCCGAAGACGGCGACGCCGAACGACGCGCCGATGGAGCGGAAGAACGTGGCGCCGGAGGTGGCGACGCCGAGGTCGCGGTACGGGACGGCGTTCTGCACGGCGAGCACGAGCACCTGCATGACCAGGCCGAGGCCGAAGCCGAAGACGAAGAAGTACGCGCTCAGCGCCCAGTCGCCCGTGTCCTGGTGCAGCAGGTGCAGCAGGAGCAGGCCGGCGGTGGTGACCGCGGTGCCCAGGACCGGGAAGACCTTCCAGCGGCCGGTGCGGCTGATGAGCTGCCCGGAGCCGGTGGAGGCGATGAGCATGCCGGCGACCATCGGCAGCATGTGCAGGCCGGAGGTGGTCGGGGACACGCCGCGTACGACCTGGAGGAAGGTCGGCAGGTACGTCATCGCGCCGAACATGGCGAAGCCGACGACGAACCCGATCACCGAGCAGAGCGTGAACGTACGGATGGCGAACAGCTTGAGCGGGATGACGGGCTCCGCCGCCCGCCGCTCCACCTGCACGAACGCGGTCAGCAGCGCGACCGCAAGCAGCCCGGCCACGGCGACCTGCCACGAGCCCCACGCCCAGGTCGTGCCGCCGAGGGACGTCACGCCGACGAGGCAGACGGCGAAGGAGGCGATGAGGGCGGTGCCGAGGTAGTCGATGCGGTGCCTGGTGGCGCGGCGCGGGATGTGCAGCACGACGGCGATGACGACGAGGGCGGCCAGGCCGATGGGCAGGTTGATGTAGAACACCCAGCGCCAGCTCAGGTGCTCGGTGAAGACGCCGCCGAGCAGCGGGCCCAGGACGCTGGTGGTGCCGAAGACCGCGCCGAACAGGCCCTGGTACTTGCCGCGCTCGCGCGGCGGCACGATGTCCCCGACGATCGCCATGGCCAGCGACATCAGCCCGCCGCCGCCGATGCCCTGCAGCGCGCGGAAGCCGATGAGCTGGCCCATGTCCTGCGCGACGCCGCAGAGCGCGGAGCCGGCGAGGAAGAGGACGATGGCGGTCTGGAAGAGCCGCTTCCGGCCGTACTGGTCGCCCAGCTTGCCCCAGAGCGGGGTGCCGGCGGTGGCGGCCAGGAGGTACGCGGTGACCACCCAGGACAGGTGCTCCATGCCGCCGAGGTCGCTGACGATGGTGGGCAGGGCGGTGGCGACGATCGTCTGGTCGAGTGCGGCGAGGAGCATCCCGGAGAGGAGGGCCGCCATCGAGAGCAGGACGGTGCGGCGTGCCGGGCCCGGGCCCTGGCCCGGGGCCTCGGCGGCGGGTGGGGCGCCGGCGTCCTGGGACATGCGCGGCTCCCCTCGGGCGGCCTGCCGGTGCGGCGTGTGGTGCGTGTGGTGCGTACGGTTCCTCTGATGCGCGGGTCGTTTGCCTCATAGTCGCCCGGATACGCTGAAACAGCCCGCCGGGGCGGTCCGCTCGGGCCGGATATCGGCCGGGGGGCGGTACGCGGGGTTCCGCGGGGTCTGCATAATCGCCTCCAGCCCACAGGAGGGGGAGCACGGTGATACCTCGCGCATGCCGCACGTGCGGCGAGCCGCTCCAGGAGCCGGGCGGGCGGGGCTGCGCCTGCGACGCGCCGGACGGTGCGCGCGGCGGGGGGCCGGGCGGTGCGTCGGGCGGTGCGCCGGATGGTGCGTCGAGTGCTGCCCCGGCGGGCGCGGGGGGTGTGCCGGAGCGGGAGAGGCCGCTGGTGCGGCCGTACGTCATGAAGGCGCCTGGTCCGGTGACGGGGTGGGACGGCGAGGAGGGCGCGGGCGCGGCGCCGGGCGTTCCTGAGGTGCCCGGCGCGGCGGATGCCGGGGGGCAGGGGGAGCCGGGGCAGGCGGTGTACGGCGCGACGGGGGAGGACGCGGCGGGCACCGCGGCGGCCGGTACGCCCGGTTCCGTACCCGAGGGGACAGCCGTCCCCGGCGACGGCCCGCCCCCCGACACCACCCTCGCCACCCCCTACGCGCCGATCGGGGCCGCGCCGGAGGGACCTGCGGACACCGACCTCGGCCTCTTCGCCGACACCCCCGCGGCGGGGCGCTCCTCCCGGGACGCGTACGACGCGGCCGGCCCCCGCGACCCGCACGGACCGCGCCGCTCCCGCGACCGCATCGCCGCCCGCCGGCGCCGCCGGCTGACGCTCGTGCTGACGGTCGGCGGCGTCGTGGCCGCGCTCAGCGCCGGGCTCCTCGGCTCCGGGCTGCTCTCCGGCGACGGGGACGACGACCGCGCCGTACCCGAGCCGGACACCGTCACCGCCCTGCCCACCGGTGGCGGTACGACACCCGGCCCCGACGGTTCGCCCAGCGGCACCCCGACCGCCCCGCCCGGCGGCGGCGACCCGAAGAAGCCCGGCGCGACCGCCTCCGACGGGTCCGGCACCGCGTCCGGCGACCCGGACGAGGCCACCGCGGAACGCACCGAAGCCGGCGGCAACGTCACCGCCGCCCCGCCCGCCCCCACCACGCCCGGCGGCTCCGCCACCGGCACGACCCCCGACGAGCCCGAGGAGTCCGCCCCGCCGCCCACCCTGCGCGAGGGCGACACGGGCCCGGAGGTCCTGGAGATGCAGAAGCGGCTCATCGAGGCCGGCTACAACGGCTTGCAGGACACCGACGGCGAGTTCGGCATCATCCTGCGCGGGGAGGTCGCGCGCTTCCAGCGGGACCACGACATCGAGAGCGACGAGCGCGGGGTCTACGGCCCGGCGACGCGCCGCGTGCTGGAGTCGATGACGAAGGAGCCTTGAGCCGCGCCGGAGCGCGCGCCGCTGACAGTGGAGTGAGTCCTCACTCATTGACGGAGTGAGTCCTCACTCCGTACGATCGCTGCCATGACGGCACCCAAGGAGAACCAGACCGCACGCCGCCGCGCCCCCGGCATGTCGCCGGAGCAGCGGCGCGCGATGATCATCCAGACCGCCATCCCGCTGGTCGCCGAGTACGGCGCCGCGGTGACCACCGCGAAGATCGCCCGCGCCGCGGGCATCGGCGAGGGCACGATCTTCCGGGTCTTCGCCGACAAGGACGAACTGCTGCAAGCCTGTCTGGCGGAGGCGCTCTCGCCCGAGCACGCGATTCGCGAACTCGGCGCGATCGACACTTCCCAGCCGCTGCCCGACCGGCTCGCGGATGCGGCCGAGGCGCTCCAGGCGCACATGGACAGGATGGGCGCGATCGCCGGCTCCCTGCTCGCCTCCGGGCACCGCGGCGGCAAGCACCCCGGCACGGTCCGCGGCGCGGGCCGCGACGAGTCGACGACCCGCATCCGCGCGGCCCTCGCGGACCTGCTGGAGCCCGACAGGGCCGCCCTGCGCCGGCCGCCGGAGCAGATCGCCGCGCTCTTCTTCGGGCTCCTCTTCACCCAGCCGCGCCGGGAGGACGAGCCGGAGCTGACCACCGGGGAACTGGTTGAGGTCTTCCTGCACGGCGCGTTCGCGGGCGGCGCCAAGTGAGTACGCGCAGACGGCGTTCGGCGGTCACGGGCCTCGCGGTCCTGGCACCGGTCCTGGTGTGGCTGGTCGCGGACCCGCTGCTGGGGCACCGGCTGCGGATCGTCAACGGCGAGCAGACCCTCGACCTCGGCGCGGCGGCGGTGGTGCTGGTCGCGCTGCTCGCGTCCCTCGCCGCCTGGGGACTGCTGGCGGCCCTGGAACGCTTCGGAGTACGGCGCGCCCGCGGGGTCTTCACCGGGGCGGCCGGCGCCGTACTGGCCCTGTCCGCCCTGCCGTTGACCGGCGACGGCATGACGGCCGGCACCCGCACGGCGCTGGCCCTGATGCACCTGACGGTGGGGGCGGTACTGATCCCGGGCCTGCGCACGACGGCCGCCACCCCGGCGCGGGGTCCGGGTGTGCCGCGTACGGGCGGCCCCGCCGGGGTGCCGCAGGGCGGCCGGGGCTGACGGGGCCCAGGTCCTACGTCGCCGGGAGCCGCAGCTGCGTGGTGTCCTCCGCGATGCCGAGGACGGCGATGGAGCGTGACACCGAACCGGATCGCCGGAAGGGACCCCTCCCGGACGCGGGCCGCTACAACTCCGGGAAGCCCCTTGAGCCTTCCGTGGAACGGAGTTCCCCCCATGAGGCAGCGCGTACGCTCCAGCCGTGCCGGGTTGTCCGCCCTCGTCGCCGTGATCGCGGCGACGGCGGCCACCCTGGCCGGCTGCGGCTCGGACACCGACGACGCAGCAAAGCCCGACGACACCGACACCGCAACCGTGTCGCCGTCTCCCACAGACGAGAAGCCGGATTCGAAGTCGGCGTCCCCCTCCGCCACCACCGAACCCGGCCCCACGGCCTCCGAGTTCACTCCCCTCGCCCCCGCGGACGCGGCGGACGGGGCAGATGTCGACGCCTGCGCCGACAGTGAGTGTGAGGTCGCGGTGAAGGCGGGCACCGCCATTCCCTTCGATCCGGACATCGGCGGGGTGAAGGTCGCCGAGGTGGGCGAGGGTCAGGTGACGCTCACGATGACCTACCCCGGTGGCGGTGGCGGCGCCATTCAGGTGGGAGTCGGGCCCGAGGGCGGCAGCTTCGGCAACGTCAACACGACGATCATCGAGTTCGCCTTGCTCGGTGTCGAGGACGGCACAGCGGTCATGAGCTTTGCCCCCGAGGAGCCGTGACGCGTTGCCCCGGAGACGTCCGGAGCAGGCAAGCGGAGTACGGGAGGACGCCGGTGGCGATCCACCGCCCTGCACCCGTCACTGGTACCGCTCCTATCCGTTCTGCTCACGACAGCCTCTCTCGTCGATGCCCCGGGCCGTTCGCGCGGTCGCGGGGGCTTCCGTCCTGATTCAACGGCCCCGAGGCAGCGGCGAGTACGGATCAGGTGCTGACCACCAAGCGTTGCCCGTTGACTACTTCCCGTAGCCTGGCTGTGTGGACGTGGACATCGAAGCGATCAAAGCAGCGATGGGCAGGCAGGCGGTGAGCGTGCGGGAGTTGGCGCGGCGCACGCACTACGACCCCGCCCACATCTCCCGTGCCCTGCGAGGCCTGAAGCGGCCGTCAACGACCCTCCTGCGCGCGCTGGCCGACGCACTCGAACTCAGCGACGCTGATGACAGGCTGGCCTACGCGGTGCGGAACCCTGGGCGAATCGATGCTGCGGGCGTGGCGGCTTTAGCCGCATCGCTGGCTGCGCAGCGGAGGGCCGATGACTTCGTCGGTCCTGAACCCCTTCTCGGAGCAGCAGAAGCTCAGCGAAAGACGCTGACCAGCATGCTGCGCGAGACGACCGGCAAGCACCGGGTCGCATTCGGGGCTGTGGTGAGCCAGGTATCCCAGTTCGCCGGGTGGCTGAACATCGAACGCAACAACTACCCCCGCGCCAGCGCCTTGCTGAATGAAGCAATCGACCTGGCCGACGAAATCGAAGACGGGGCCCTCGCGGCACAGGCGCACAACCTGAAAGGCAACATCGCCCGGCAGCGGGGAAAGTGGGGTGCCGTTCACCGGAACTTCGTCGCCGCGTATGCCAGCGAGAGCGCGCCGCGCCAGCGCGTGGTCAACGGGGCGCAGGCGGCTTCCGCGCTGGCCGTGCTGGGCAGGCGCGGCGAGGCGGAACGCTTGCTGAGCGATGTCGAAGTCCTGCGCGACAGGGCTGCGGACCGCCCCCCGCCGTCGACCGCTTACTGGCTCAGCGAAGAGTGGATGAGCCTCCCGATCGGCCACGTTCACCTGCTGCTCGGCAGGCGCCGTGACGCCGCCGAACACCTGCGGACCGGGTTGGACAGCCTGCCGCCGGAGCTTCGCTACGCGCTGTGGACGCGGGAGGCGCGGGAAGCGCTGGCACAGGCAGAGGGCGGGGAGCAGGACCGGTAGGGCGGGGCGCGCCGCGCCGAGAGGTGTTCTACGGCCGGGGGGCGACCGGCGGCGACGGCTGGCCGGAAAAAGATTCGGGCGGGTTGTCGAGAACGGCACTGCGGCTGCGTCCCCGGGGTGGACGCGGTCGACGGGGCCGCGCCCCACCCCGTACCGAAGGGACCGCCGACATGGCCACCGCAGCAGACCTCGACCGCGCCACCGACTCCCAGTGGGGATGGGTCGCCGAGCACGCCCGCACCTATCTCGCCTCCGGCGGGACCGAAGGGCACGAGCGCGACGGCGTGCGCACCCTCGTGCTCGCCACCACCGGGCGGCGGACCGGGACGCCCCGCCGGACCTGCCTGATCTACGGCACGTCCGGCGACGACTACGTCGTCGTCGCCTCCAAAGGCGGTGCCGAGGAGAACCCGGCGTGGTTCCTGAACCTCATGGCGGAGCCGGGTATCGGGGTGCAGGTCGGTCCGCGGCGGTTCGACGCGCGTGCGCGGGTCGCGTCCGCGGACGAACGGGCGGCCCTCTGGGCGCAGATGGCGGGCATCTTCCCGCTCTACGAGGAGTACGCGGAGAAGACCGACCGTGAGATCCCGGTCGTCCTGCTCACCCCGCTGGACGAACCCGACGGGGGAGGTCGGGCGGCAGGCCGGTGACGCTGGCGTTCGTGACGTGTCTGGGTGCGCGTCAGGGGGCAAAAGTCGGGCCGCGTGGGCGGTTTGTCTGCATTTAGCTTGAGGGTTACCCAGAGTTCGTCCCCGCGGCGTGCCCCCGACCCGGTGGCGGTCAGCCGCCCGTACGCCTCCAGCGCCTCGTCCAGCCGCGGTACGTCGGCTACGTCGCGCACGGCGCAGCCCGCGTCGCGGAGTGCGTCGGCCGCGGTCTCGACGGCCCGGCGGACCGCGGGGTGGACGCCGTGGCCGCCCGGGTCGGCGACGACGGCGACCGGCAGCGGGCCGGGGAGGGCGTCGCCGTAGAGCGGTACGGGTACGGCCCGGGGGTCGCGGGGGTCGGTGCCGGCGAGGGCCTCGTACGCCAGCCGCAGGTCGGCCACCGTCCGCGCCAGCGGTCCTTCGGTGACCAGCACTTGGGACGCCGGGCCCGGGTCGTCCGGGCCGAGGACGCGGTGGTCCGCGGGGAACCGGCCGGTGGACGGCTTCAGCCCGGCCACCCCGCAGAACTGGGCCGGGATACGCACCGAGCCCCCGGAGTCGTTGCCGAGCCCCAGCGCCGCCATGCCCGTGGCCACGGCGACCGCGTCGCCGCCGCTGGTGCCGCCGGGGGTGCGGCTGCTGTCCCACGGGTTGACGGTGTCGCCGAAGAGTTCGCTGCGGGTGTGCATCCCGGACACGATCAGGGTGGGCATGTTGCTGTGCCCGATGGGGACGGCCCCGGCCGCGCGCAGCCGCGCCACCGGAGGCGCGTCTTCCGCCGCCACCAGGTCGCGGAAGCGCGGCACGCCGAAGGTGGTCGGCACGCCCTCGACGGGGGTGGTCTCCTTCACCGTGAACGGCACGCCCGCCAGCGGCCCCAGCGCCTCACCGGCCGCCCGCCTGCGGTCCGTCACCGCGGCGGCCTCGCGGGCGCGCTCGGCGAGGAGCTGGGTGACCGCATTCACGCGGGGGTTGACCTCGGCGATGCGGTCCAGGTGGCTGTCGGTCAGCTCGACGGCCGAGACGTGTCCGCCGCGTACGGCCGCCGCCTGTTCGGCGGCCGTCATCTTCCACAGGTCGTCCGGCATGGTTCTCCTCCGCTCCGTTCCGATGCGCCCGCATCGGAACGGTCACCGTATCCTGGAACCGATACGAGCGCATCGGATAAAGGAGGCGGCCGGAGGCATGCCCAGGCAGGTGGATCACGTGAGCCGGCGCCGCACCATCGCCGAGGCCGTCTGCCGGCTCGCCGATGAACGCGGCCTGGAGGGCGTGACGTTGCGCGACGTCGCCGCCCGCGCGGAGGTGTCGATGGGCGCCGTGCAGCGGTGCTTCCGCACCAAGGAGGAGATGCTGGTCTTCGCCCTCGGGCACGTGGGCGAGCGGGTCGCCGAGCGCGTACGGGCCCGGCTGGTCCGCAGCCCGGCCCAGTCGGCGGGCACCGCGCTGGGGCACGCGGCGGCCGAGGTCTCGCTCGTCGGAGAGGAGCACCGCGCCGAGGCCAGGGTCTGGCTCGCCTTCGTCGCGCAGGCGGCCGTCAGCGAAGCGCTCGCCGGGACGCTGCGGGCCAACTATGCGGGTCTGCACGAGGCGTTCGTGCGCCTCCTCGCCGAAGCCGGCGAGGGTGCGGGGCGGGACGTGCCCCTCGATGCGCAGCGCGAGGCCCGCGCGCTCCTCGCCCTCGCGGACGGCCTCACCGTGCACGTCCTCGTCGGCCACCTCACCCCGCGCGAGGCGCACGACGTCCTCCATGCCCACCTGGCCGCCCTGTGGATGTGAGCCTGCTCATACGGCTCTTGGCGGGGGGAGCG
The DNA here is from genome assembly GCF_059570535.1 of Streptomyces sp. CNP082. NCBI lineage: Bacteria > Bacillati > Actinomycetota > Actinomycetes > Kitasatosporales > Streptomycetaceae > Streptomyces > Streptomyces sp. CNP082. Next base: position 248,312 of record NZ_JCANSZ010000006.1, on the reverse strand, counting down.
GCGTTTTGTATCGTGTGGAAACAAAAGCTGTTCTCCACCTCAGGGGGTTACGTATGGGCAGGCCCGCGGACATAGGCGTCTTCAAGGCCGTGCTCCTCGACATGGACGGCACGCTCCTCAACTCCGACGCCGTCGTCGAACGTGTCTGGCGCCGCTGGGCCACCGAGAACGGCAAGGACGTCGAGGAGATCATGCGCCACGTCCACGGGCGGCAGGCGCACGCCACCCTCGCGTACCTCTTCCCCGAGCGGCCCGTCGAACAGAACCTCGCGGACAACGCGCGCCTGCTCGCCTGGGAGACCGCCGACACCGACGGCATCGTGCCCATACCCGGTGCGCCGGAGTTCCTGGCGGGGCTGGCCGGGCTGCCGCACGCGCTCGTCACCTCCGCCGACCGCGCGCTGTCGCAGGCGCGGATGGCCGCCGCCGGGCTGCCGGTGCCGCCGGTCTCCATCACCGCCGAGTCCGTGAGCGCCAGCAAGCCGGACCCGGAGGGGTTCCTCAAGGGCGCCGCCGACCTGGGGATCGCACCGGCCGACTGCATCGTCTTCGAGGACGCGCCGGCGGGCATCGCGGCGGCGCGGGCGGCCGGGATGCGGGTCGTGGGCGTCGGGCCGCGGGCGGCGGCGGAGGGGACGGACCTGCACGTGGAGTCGCTGACGGGGGTACGGGTCCGGCCGCAGGGCGGCGGCGCGCTGCGGCTGGAGGTGGCGTAGGTCGGGGTCGGGGTCGGGGTCGGGGGCGCGGGCGTCTTGCGGCGCCGGTGCGGTCGCGTATCCGACGGCCGCCCCGCTGCACCCCGGCCAGGGTCCCGTAGGGGCGACGGAAGATCCCGCCTCTTAGGATGGCCCGATGGCGCCGATCAGGCAGGTACAGATCACCTTCGACTGCGCGGAACCCGAGCGCGTCGCCCGTTTCTGGTGCGAGGTGCTGGGGTACGTCGTGCCGCCGCCGCCGGAAGGGTTTGCCACCTGGGACGACTACGACCGTTCGCTGCCGCCCGAGCGTCAGGGGGCGGATTTCGTCTGCAAAGATCCCTCGGGCGTGGGGCCGCGGCTGTACTTCCAGCGCGTTCCCGAAGGGAAGGCCGTCAAGAACCGGGTGCACCTCGACGTGCGGGTCGGCACCGGGCTCGTGGGCGAGGAGCGCCTGGCCGCGCTTGAGGCCGAGTGCGAGCGGCTGGTCGCGCTCGGCGCGGTACGTCTGTATCTCCTGCCTGCCGACGGCTACGACGAGTCGACCCTTGTGATGCAGGACATCGAGGGCAACGAGTTCTGCCTGGACTGACGTGGCCGCCGTACATGGGTTGGGCCCTCCGCCTGGTCGATCCCGCCGAGTCGATGTCAGAGGGGCGGCCTACCCTTGGGCGGGTGTGCGGGGGGCGTGGGGTTGCGCGATTGCGGGGGTGGCGGGGGTGGGGCGGGCCCGGGCACGTTGCCGCGGGCACGCCGCTCTGGGCGCGCCGCTCTGGGCGCGCCGCCGCGGGCGCGCCGCCGCGGGCGCGCCGCCCCGGCGGTTCTCCTCAGCCCGTGATCGCCTCGTAGATGCTGAAGCCCGCCAGCACCAGCATCACCGCCGCCGCCACCTTCGTGATCAGCTTCAGCGGTACGTACCGCATCAGCGTCCGTCCGCCCAGGATCCCGGCCGCCGCCACCGCCCACAGCGCCAGCACCGCGCCGACCCCGACCGACAGCCAGTCGTCGTACCGTGCGGCCAGGTTCGCGGTCATGATCTGGGTCAGGTCGCCGAACTCGGCGACCAGGATCAGCATGAAGCCCGCCCCCGCCACCTTCAGGAAGCTCTGGTCGGCGGGTGCCTTGACCTCCTCCTCGCCGTCGTCCTTCTTCAGCAGCAGGATCAGCGCGCCGGTCAGGAACAGCGCGCCGACGATTCCCTGCACCGGCCGCTGCGGCAGTTGCGCGAGCAGGCTGCCGGCGGCGATGGCGAGGCTGACGTGGACGACGAAGGCGGCGGCGACGCCGGCGAAGACGTAGGAGGCGCGGTAGCGGGTGCCGAGCATGAGGCCGGCGAGCGCGGTCTTGTCGGGGAGTTCGGCGAGGAAGACCACGCCGAAGACGATCGCGACGGTGCTGAGGCTGAGCAAGTTTCCCACTCTCGGTCGGGCGCCGTACCGAGAGCGTAAGGGCGGGGCAGACCTCGGCACGGCAGCGTCAACGGAAACGACACTGCGGCCGAAGGTCTCGCCGGCGCGGAGGCCCCGCGGCCGGTCAGGCCGTGCGGTTCCGCGCTCCGGGCGCCGGCCCAGCGGGCTGGGCAGTATGTCGACGGCACCGGCTGAGGGCTACTCCCCTTCAGACGACCCCGAGTGTAGGCGATGCACCCGGCCGCGGGCGACCAGCTCCAGCACCACCGCGACCGCCACCGCCTGCACCGCCATCAGCGCGACCAGCACGAAGAGCTGCACCGCGCCGGCTTCGACCGGTGACGCGCCGCCCAGCAGCATGCCGACGTACGCGCCGGGGAGTGTGACCAGGCCCACGGTGCGGGTCTGGTCGAGGCCGGGGATCAGGGCGTCGGAGGCGGCGGGGCGCGCTATCTCCAGCCGGGCCTCGTGGTCCAGGAAGCCGAGCGCGAGGGCCGCCTCCACCTCGCCGTGCCGGGCGGTCAGCTCGTCGAGCGCGCGGCGGCCGGCGAGTACGGTGCCGGTCAGCGCGCCGCCGATGAGGATGCCGCTGACGGGGATCAGGGCGATGTCGTCGACGGCGACGAGGCCGGTGAGCAGCAGCGTGGCGACGACCGGGACGACACCGGCGGCGATGGGGACGGCGGCCCAGCGCCAGGTGCCGTTGTGCGTGACGCGGTGGCCCGCGGTCCAGGTGGCGACGGTGAACATCAGGGCCACGAAGGCGAGGAGCAGGGGGACGGCCCGTACGACGTAGCCGATGACGAGGGAGACGGCGGCGAGTTGGGCGGCGGCGCGCAGGCCGGCGGTGGCGATGGCGCGCGCGTGCGGTGAGCCCCCGAGGGTTTTACGGGCCTTCCCGCCCCCTCGCGCCCTGCCGCCGCCACCGCCCGGCGCGGTGCGCCGGTGTTCGTGCCCCTCGCCGAGCCGGGCCAGGGCGGCGACGGTGACGGCGGTGGCCAACAGGGCGGTGAGCACGGCCGCGAGCGTGACGTTGACGGGCAACACCAGCCGAGCGTAGTCCGGCCCGGAACGGGCGGCGAGCGTAGTCCGGCCGGGACGGGCGGCGCCGGGGGCGTGGCGAGAGTAAATCCGCCACGCGGTCTTGCGAGTGACATGGCCATGTCCTCAAGGTATTACCTGGCGCCTGCAGAAACGACACTTCGCGGCGCCAGGATCCATGTGCGCATGCACAACACCCCCCATAGATCCGGGAGTTCGTATGTCCCGCACTTCTCTGCCGCGGATGCCGCGGTTCAAGGTCTACGCGCGTCACCTCGCTGCACCGCTCGCGGTGGCGGCGCTGCTGCTGACCGCCGCACCCAGCGCCCAGGCCGAACCGCCCACCCCGCCCGGCCCCGACACCGCCCTCGGCTACCTCGCCGAGATCACCACCGAGCCCGAGGGCTCCTCCGACGGCTACGACCGCGACCTCTTCCCGCACTGGAGCACCCAGTCCGGGGCCTGCAACACCCGCGAGGTCGTCCTCGAACGGGACGGCGACAACGTCGAGCAGGACGCGAGCTGCGCCGCGGTCAGCGGTTCGTGGTACTCCCCGTACGACGGCGAGACCTGGACCGCCGCCTCCGACGTCGACATCGACCACATGGTGCCGCTCGCCGAAGCCTGGCGCTCGGGCGCCAGCGCGTGGAGCACCACCGAGCGCGAGGCGTTCGCCAACGACCTCGACATCGCGCAACTGCTCGCCGTGACGGACAACGTCAACCAGTCCAAGGGCGACCAGGACCCGGCGGAGTGGATGCCGCCGTCGACCGATTACCACTGCACCTACGCGAGCATGTGGGTGTGGGTCAAGCACACGTACGACCTGACCGCTGACGAGGCGGAGAAGTCGGCGCTGGAGTCCATCCTGTCGGGCTGCTGACCGCCTGACGGCGCGGGCGCGGCGCGGAACAACCGCGCCGCGCACCGCGGCGGTCGGGGGCAACGGGGAGCGGGCCGGTGAACGCCACCGTGACAAACACTCGGCAACCCGCCCTCAAAACCGGGTCAAATCGCCCACGCGGGCCGAGTTTTGCCCAACGAGACGCACCCCACCGCCCCGAGAGCGGGGTGCCGGTGCGGCGCAGGCCGGGCTGCGGGGAGCGGGTAGCGGGCTCAGGTGTGCAGGGGCAGGCCCTTGACCGTGCGGTCCACGGCGTTCCGGGCGCCGTAGACCGCGAGGCCGGCCAGGGTCAGGTCGTCGGCCGCGATGTCGCGGACGGTGGCGCGGTTGTCGTCGTCGTTGCCGGTGGCGAAGAGTTCGTCGGTGTAGACGGCGGTGGCCAGGCCGCGGGTCAGGGCACGGGTGTGGGCGCGGGTCAGGCCCGCGGCGTCGGCGGCGAAGACGAGGACGGGTTCGCGGAACATCGGCAGGTAGGTGTTGCCGGAGGCGTCCTCGTACGGCTTGCCCATGATGTCGGCGGTGGCGTGGGCGACGCCGCTGCAGAGGAAGGCGGTGACGTTCAGCCGCTGCCAGGCGGCCAGGTCGTGGCGGACGACGACGGCGATCTTGGTCTCGAAGCGCATGGTGCGAGCGTGCCCTGCCGGGGGCGCGGGGGTCTTGAACGCTCGTGCGGCACTATGGAGGGCATGAGCGACTGGGCCTCGTACTGGCGGGACGCGCAGCGGCCCGTGGAGGCCATACGCGCCCACTTCGAGAAGCACGTCTTCCACCCCCACAGCCACGACGCGTACTCCTTCGGCCTCACCGAGACCGGTGCCCAGCGCTTCGTCTGCCGCGGCGGCTCGCACACCTCCGCCGCCGGCCTCGTCATGGCCTTCAACCCCGACGACCCGCACGACGGCGAGGCGGCGACCGAGCTGGGGTTCACGTACCGGATGGTGCACATCGGCCCCGACGTCGTACGGGACGTCCTCGCCGACGTCGGTACGCGCGCGGGTGCCCGGGTCGCTCTCCCGCTCTTCGCCGACCCCGTGCACCGCGACCCGCGGCTGTGGCGCGCGCTGCTGCGGCTGCACGCGGCGCTCACGGAGGGGGCGGGTCCGCTGGTGCGCGACGAGCGGCTGACCGCCGCCGTGACGGCGATGGTCAACCGCGCCTCGACGGCCCCACCGCGCGCCCGCGCGCTGCGCCCCGGCGGACCGCAGGCCGGTGCCGCGCGGCGGGCGCGGGCGGTGCTCCGGGAGCGGTTCGCCGAGGAGATACCGGCGGCGGAGCTGGCCGCAGCGGCGGGCTGCAGCCGGTACGCGCTGTACCGGGCGTTCCGGGCGGAGTACGGGATGTCCCCCAGCGACCTGCAGCGCCTCTACCGGCTCCGCGAGGCCCGGTACCGGCTGACGGCGGGGGCGAGCGGCGCGGAGGCCGCGGCGGCGGCGGGGTTCGCGGACCAGAGCCACCTGCACCGGTGGTTCGTACGGAGCTACGGCATCACCCCCGGCGAGTTCGCCCTCGCCGGCCGGCGGAGCTGACCCGGCGGCGCGGACCCGCAGTCGCCGGACGCCTCCCGCGGGACCGCCCGCAGCAACTCGCCCTCGCCGAGGCCCAGCGTCGGCCGGGGGCTCTCCGAGCCGTCGTCGGCGCTGTCGACCGGGCTGCGCCACACGCACAGCAGGTCCCGGCGCACCAGCGACACGTCGGCCACCGGGCCTTCGCTCACGTGGTTCTCGATCTTCCTACGGGCATACGGGGTCGCCCGCTCGTCGTCCTTGTCGCGTCCCGGACCGCGCCCCGCGCCCGCGTACGCGCGGGTCTCGGGTTCCGTACGGGGACGGGGGGTTGCGGCACCCGCGGCCGGCGGCCCCGTCCGCGTCCGCACGTCGTCGTCCGCGACGGTGGCCAGTGCGCGGGCGATGCCGAGTCGATGACGCGCGGCCCGTCAAGGCTGAGCGGCACGTTGGACGGCTTGAGGTCGCGGTGGACCGCGACCGTACGTCCCTGGCCGGACCGGGCGAGGCAGACCCGGCCCATGCCGCCGGCCCCGAGGCGGGCGACGAGGCGGTACGGGCCTATGCGGGTGGGGTCTTCCGGTCTCACCGTCTCCCCGTGGAGACGGTAGAACAGCCGGTCAGCCAGCACCCAGGCGGTGGCCGGTCAAGACGTCCCCCGGCCTGCTCCGCCGCCCCGCACCACCGCCGGCGGGGGACCGGCTGCTAGATGTCGCGGAACGTCTCGATGCGGGCGCCGACCGAGTTGAGGCGGTCGGCCAGGGACTCGTAGCCGCGGTTGATGACGTAGACGTTGCGGAGCACCGACGTGCCCTCCGCCGCCATCATCCCCAGCAGCACCACCACCGCGGGGCGCAGCGCGGGCGGGCAGACCATCTCCGTCTCGCGCCAGCGCGTCGGGCCCTCGACCAGCACGCGGTGCGGGTCGAGGAGTTTGACGCCGGCGCCCAGGCGGGTCAGTTCCGTGAGGTAGATGGCGCGGTTGTCGTAGACCCAGTCGTGGATGAGCGTCGAGCCCTGCGCGGAGGCGGCGACGGCCGCGAAGAACGGGACGTTGTCGATGTTGACGCCGGGGAACGGCATCGGGTGGATCTTGTCGATCGGAGCCTGGAGCTTCGAGGGCCGTACGGTCAGATCCACCAGCCGCGTACGGCCGTTGTCGGCGGTGTACTCCGGGGTGCGCTCAAGGTCGAGGCCCATCTCCTCCAGCACGGACAGCTCGATCTCCAGGAACTCCACCGGCGCCCGCCGCACCGTCAGCTCCGACGACGTGACGACCGCCGCCGCCACGAGGCTCATCGCCTCGACCGGGTCCTCGGAGGGGGAGAAGTCGACGTCCCGGTCGATGTCCGGCACGCCGTGCACGCACAGCGTGGTGCTGCCCACGCCGTCCACGCGCACGCCCAGGTGCTCCAGGAAGAAACACAGGTCCTGGACCATGTAGTTGGAGCTGGCGTTGCGGATCAGGGTCACGCCGTCGTGCCGGGCGGCGGCCAGCAGCGCGTTCTCGGTCACGGTGTCGCCGCGCTCGGTCAGCACGATGGCGCGGTCGGGGGCGATGCCGGGGACGACCTCGCAGTGGTAGACGCCCTCGGTCGCCGTCACGTCCAGGCCGAAGCGGCGCAGCACGGCCATGTGCGGCTGTACGGTCCTGGTGCCCAGGTCGCAGCCGCCGGCGTAGGGGAGTTTGAAGTGCTCCGCGCGGTGCAGCAGCGGGCCGAGGAACATGATCACGCTGCGGGTGCGGCGCGCCGCCTCGTGGTCCATGGAGTCGAGGTCCAGCTCGGCCGGCGGTACGACCTCCAGGTCGGCGCCGTCGTTGATCCAGCGCGTACGCACCCCGACGCTGTTCAGCACCTCCAGGATGCGGAAGACCTCCTCGATCCGCGCCACCCGGCGCAGCACCGTGCGCCCGGAGTTCAGCAGGGTGGCGCACAGCAGCGCGACGCAGGCGTTCTTGCTGGTCTTCACGTCGATCGCGCCGGACAGCCGACGGCCTCCGCTGACCCGCAGGTGCATGGGGCCCGCGGTGCCCAGGGCGACGATCTCGCTGTCCAGTGCCTCGCCGATGCGCGCGATCATCTCCAGGCTGATGTTCTGGTGGCCGCGCTCGATGCGGTTGACGGCGCTCTGACTGGTGCCCAGCGCCGCGGCGAGCTGACTCTGCGACCATCCCCGGTGCTGCCGGGCGTCACGGATGAGCCTGCCGATGCGCACCAGGTAGTCATTTGCCATGAAATGGACGCTATCTCACATGTGAGATGTTGGCTCATTCAGGCGGTTTGCGTCCCGGAATGTCACTGGTGTGCCGAATGCAGCCTTTCGGGTGGCCCGGCGCAGCGCCGCCAGCACGGCGCGGCCCAGGGTGAGCGTGCACACCGCCGTCACCACGGCGCGCGGCAGGTCCCAACCCAGCGATGTGGCGAGGCAGTACGCGACGAAACGGGCGAGGTTCTCCGGCAGCGGATCGCCCGCGACGAACGACACGCCCGACGACATGCCGCTCAGATATGGCCACCCCTGGAGATTCATGACCGTCCCGTAGAGAACCGAGGCGATTGCTCCATACGAGGCAAGCAGCCACAACTCCCGGCGCCCCCGCAGCCGCTCGGCCCCCGGCAGCAGCCCGGCGCCCATGGCCACCCAGCCCATGGCCAGCATCTGGAACGGCATCCAGGGCCCGACACCGCCCGTGAGCAGGGCGGACGCGAACATCGTCACGGCCCCGAGCACGAACCCGAAGCCCGGCCCGAGCACCCGGCCGGAGAGCACCATGAGGAAGAACATCGGCTCGATCCCCGCCGTCCCGGCCCCCAGGGGCCGCAGGGCGGCGCCCACGGCGGCGAGCACGCCGAGCATGGCGACGGCCTTGGCGTCGAGCCCGGAGTCGGCGATGGTCGCGCCGACGACGGCGACGAGGAGGGGGAGGAGGGCGGCGAAGAGCCAGGGGGCGTCGCCGGAGTGGGCCAGGCCGGAGTCGGGCCCGGCGAGCAGCGGCCAGCCGAAGGCGGCGACGCCGATGGCCGAGACGAGGAGGAGGGCGGCGGCGGAGACGGGGCCGAGCCGGACGGCCTGCGGCGCGGCCTGCAGCCGGCGCGGGGCGGCCTGCGGCCGGCGCGGCGGGGTGGGGGCGGTGGCGGGGTGCGCGGGGTCGTCGGGCGGGGAACTCGTGTCCGGCGTGGCGTCGGTGGCGTCGGTGGTGCGGTCGCTGTGCAGACCCGCGGCGTCACCGGTTGTGCCTTTACCGGTCGCGGCGTCGGCGTGCGGGTACGCGTCGCCGCCGGGCATTCCGGCGTCGTCCGCGGGCCTGCCGGTCACGCAGCCGCCTCCAGGGCGTCGCGTACCTGCGCGACCGTCAGCCACGGGGTGCCCGCCGCCGCGCTGCCGCCGCCCGCCCCGCCGCTGCCCGTCGGGCCCAGGATCTTCGCCACCTGCGGTGCGAACGACGGCGAGGCGACGACGACCTCGGCGGTCGGCCCGTCGGCGACCACCTCGCCGTCCGCCAGGATCACCACCCGGTGCGCCAGCTCCGCGGCCAGTTCCACGTCGTGCGTCGCCAGCACGATGGCGTGGCCCGCCGCGGCCAGCTCGCGCAGCACGCCGACGAGCCGGGCCTTCGCGGCGTAGTCCAGGCCGCGGGTGGGCTCGTCGAGCAGCAGCAGCCGGGGGCGGGCGGTGAGGATCACGGCGAGGGCCAGCGCGAGCCGCTGGCCCTCCGACAGGTCGCGGGGGTGGGCGTCGCCGGGTACGCCGGGCAGCAGTCCGGCGACCAGGGCCCGGCAGGTGCCGGCCGCGGCCTGCGCGTCGCCGTCGGCGGCGGCGCACTCCGCGGCGACGGTGTCCGCGTACAGCAGGTCCCGCGGATCCTGCGGTACGAGCCCGGCGTGCCGCAGGAGTTCGGCGGGGCGGGTGCGGTGCGGGGCGAGGCCGCCGAGCCGTACGGAGCCGGCCGCCGGCCGGTGCATGCCGACGAAGGCGGCCAGCAGCGTGGACTTGCCCGCGCCGTTACGGCCCATGACGGCGACGGTCTCGCCGGCGGCGACGGACAGCGACACCCCGCGCAGCACCTCGGCCCGCCCGCGGCGCACGGCGAGCCGGTCGGCGCGGGCGGCGGGGCCGGTGAGGGGGGCGAGGGGGGGCCTGGCCGGTGCGGGGGTCCGGGCGGAGGCCGGTTCCGCGGGGCGGGCGGGGGGCGGTCCGGGGGTACGTGCCGGCGTGGGGTCGGCGGTGCCGGGTGTTTCGGTGGGGCGTGCTCCGGGGGCCCCGGGGTTCTCGGTGTCCCCGGTGCCGTCGGGCGTGGCGGCGGGGTGCGTGCGGGCCGGGGCTGCCGGTGCGTTCCGGTTGCCGGCCGGGGTCGGCGGCACCCGCGGCGTCCCCGGCGTCACCGCCGCCAGGCGCTCCCGCAGCGGTGCCGCCCGGCGCCTTGCGTCCCGTACCGTCAGCGGCAGCGGGGACCAGCCCGCCAGCCGGCCGAGCGCGACCACCGGCGGGCGTACCGGCGAGACCGCCATCATCTCCGCCGGCGCCCCAGCCGTCGGCGCCCCGCCCGGCGACGGCAGGACGATGACCTGGTCCGCGTACTGCACCACCCGCTCCAGCCGGTGCTCCGCCAGCAGCACCGTCGTGCCCAGGTCGTGCACCAGGCGCTGCAGCACCGCCAGCACCTCCTCCGCCGCCGCCGGATCCAGCGCCGACGTCGGCTCGTCCAGGACCAGCACCCGCGGGTGGGGCGTCAGCACCGAGCCGATCGCCACCCGCTGCTGCTGGCCGCCGGAGAGCGAGGCGATCGGCCGGTCGCGCAGGTCGGCCAGGCCCAGCAGGTCGAGCGTCTCCTCCACCCGCCGCCGCATCGTGTCGCGGGGCAGGCCCAGCGACTCCATGCCGTAGGCGAGTTCGTCCTCGACGGTGTCCGTGACGAAGTGCGCCAGCGGGTCCTGGCCCACCGTGCCGACGACGTCGGCCAGTTCGCGCGGCGGGTGGGTGCGGGTGTCGCGGCCGTCGACGGTGACGCGGCCGTGCAGGGTGCCGCCCGTGAAGTGGGGTACGAGCCCGCAGACGGCGTTCAGCAGTGTCGACTTGCCGACTCCGGAGGGGCCGACGAGCAGTGCGAGTTCGCCCTCGGGGACGGTCAGGTCCACCCCCCGGATCGCGGGCGACGCGGCGCCGTCGTAGACGACGGACACGTCCTCGAAACGGATCACTGGGCGGTCTCCTCGGTGGTTCTCGGGGCCGGTGGTGCCGGTGGTGCGGGTGGTGCCGGTGGTCGCGGTGGTACGGGCGCCACGAATGCCGGCAGCAGGCCGAGCAGGCAGCTCGCGGCAGGCCACAGCGGCAGTTCGGGCGCGGTCAGGGGGACGACGGTGGGCTGCAGGGCGTCCGGCGCGTAGGAGCCCGCGTAGATCATCAGGCCCCCGACGGCCGCGCCGGAGGCGGCGACCAGCCAGGCGCGCGGGCCGAAGCGGTCGGGCCGGTAGCGGCTGCGCACCGACCGGCGCCCGCCGAGCCGCAGCCCGCCGGCCGCGGCGGCGGCGCCGAGCGCCAGCACGGGCAGGCCGTAGCCGGCGCCGGAGGCGGCGAGCAGCCCGTACGTGCCGGCGCAGATGCCGAGGAGCCCGCCGAGGGTGAGCGCGGCGGTGGTGAGCCGGACGGCGCGGGGGAGTTGCGCCGTACGGCCGTAGCCGCGGGCGTCCATCGCGGCGGCCAGCGCCACGGAACGCTCCAACGCGCCCTCCAGCACGGGCACTCCGACCTGGAGCAGGGCCCGCGGCCCGCGGTCGTCGCGACCGCGCAGCCGGCGGGCGCGGCGCAGCCGGGCCACGTCGGCGACGAAGTGCGGGGCGAAGGTCATCGCGACGACGACGGCGACGCCGAGTTCGTACAGCGCGGCGGGCAGGGACTTCAGCAGGCGGGCGGGGTTGGCGAGGGCGTTGGCGGCGCCGACGCAGATGAGGAGTGCGGCGAGCTTCATGCCGTCGTAGAGGGCGAAGGTCAGTTGCTCAGCGGTGACCCGGCCGCCGAGGCGGACGCCCTGTGCCCACTCGGGGAGGGGGACTTCGGGGAGGGTGAACAGGGTGCGGGTGCCGGGGATGGGCGAGCCGAGGAAGGTGGCGAAGACGAGCCGCACGGCGATGACGACCAGGCCCAGCTTGAGGAAGAGGGCGTAGGAGCGGGCCCACGGGGCGTCGGTGCGGCGGGCGGCGACGACGTAGCCGGCGACGGCGACGAGGAGGGCGAGGAGGAGGGGGTTGGTGGTACGGGAGGCGGCGGTGGCGAGCCCGAGCGCCCAGAGCCACCAGGCCCCGGCGTGCAGGGCGTTGGCCCGGTCGGCGAGGGGCGGGCGGAGGGGGCGGAGGGCGCGGCGGAGGCGGGCCGGGGGAGCACCGGCGGGGTGGTCCGGTGCGGCCGTGGGGCCGCCGGCTGCGGGGGCGGGTGGGGCGGTGGGGGCGTCCGCCGCGGCGGTACGGGGCCGGGGGGCGCGCGCGGCAGGCGCGGCCGGGGCGCCCCCGCCGTCCGCGGGGCGGGGTTCCGGCGCCGGGCTGGCCGGATCCGCGCCGGGCCCGCCCGTGCCGCCGGGCGGTCCCGTGTCAGCCGTCCCGCCGGTCGCGTTGTCCGCCAAGCCGGGCTGCGGCGTCCTGTGTGCCGGGCCGGTGGTGGGCAGCCCCCGCGCCGGGGCGGGGCGCGGGGCGTTGGGGCGGTCGGCTGCGTGGGGTGTCATGTGCGGCGGCGGCGCAACTGCCAGACCGTGAGGCCGGCGAGGACCGCGACCATGGCGACGCCGCCGACCACGCCCGTGGCCGGGCCGGAGTCCCCGTCGTCGGCGGCGTCGTCGGCCGGGACGGCGGTGGTGGTGACCTCGATGCCCGGCTCCTCTGCCGCGTCGCCGTCGTCGCTGGACGCCGGCTCGGCGCAGCCGGTGCGCGGGTAGCCGTCGATGGCGCAGAGCATGCCGCCGGAGTCGTAGCGCAGCGGCTCCGCGACGGCGGCGAGGGCCTCGCCGAGGGTGGCGTCCTCGCCGACCGAGGCGCACTCCGTACGGGCGGGGGGCGGGATCTCGCCGTCGGGGGCGTGCGCGGCGGTGCCGAAGTCGAGGACGAGGGCGACGCGCTTGCGGCCGTCATCGGGTTCCGTGCCGCCGCAGACGGCCTCGAAGCCGGCGGCCCCGCGGGGGCGCGGCCCGCCGCCGGCTCCCTCGCTCACGCCGAACCGCACGCCGTGCACGTCACCGTCTCCGGGCCGGTCGATCGCGGGGCCCTTCGTGGCGTAGACCCACTCGTCGCCGTCCCGGTCCCAGAAGGACCAGTACCGGTACCCGTCCGCCGCCGGCCCGGCGTACGCCGCGGGCGCGGCCACCCCGAGCGCCAGCAGCACACCCCCCACACCGGCCACGACGGCCTGCCGCAGCCGCCGCCGCAGGCCGGCACGGCGGTGAGCGGGCCGCGGACTGCCGTACGGGGTGCCCGCGGGGCGTCCGGCGTGGGCCGGGCCGGCGTGCAACGGGCCGCCGCCGGGCCCCGCTTCGGCTCCCGGCGCGCGGACGCGCTCCGCGCCGGGGGCGAGGGGCACGCTCCGGTCCGGCCCGGATCCCCGCCGCGGACCGGGGCGTACCACCGCGTCCGGTACCGGCCTCGTCCCGCCGCGGCGGCCACCCGGCTGCCCCCGCCGCCGACCGCGCAAGGTCTCCGTACCGCCGGTCATGCGCGCTTGTTTCTGCGGGCGCTCACCAGCAGCCCGATCCCCGCGCCCGCCGCCAGGCCCACGATCAGCAGCGACCAGACCGCCACGCCCGGTCCGCCGTCGTCTTCCGACGACTCCTCGGCGCCCGCCTGGTCCGGCGCCGGCTTCTGTGCCGTCGGCTGCGGGCCCGTGGCGTTGAGGCGGGCCACCAGGTCCGTGTCGCCGGCGAAGGCGCTCGGGTCGGCGTCGACCGCGGCGGCGGCGAGGATGAGGGTCGCCAGCGCCGCCGGGTTCTCCTTCGACCAGGCCAGCGTGCTCTTGTCGCGCTCCAGCCAGCCGTACGGCTCGCGCGCCGCGCTGCCGTGGCCGCCCGCGGCCAGCGCGAGCACGGCGACCGCGGTGGCGTTGTGGTCGGCGCCCTCGCCGGTCATCGCCGGGAGGTGCGCGTCGCCGGCCGCGAGCTTCTGCGCCAGATACGCCGCGCCCGCGTCCGCGGCCTGCGCCGGGGACGGATCCTTCGTGCAGGCACCTGCCTTGACCGGCTTGTCCGCGCCGCCCGCACCGTCCGCGCCGCCCTTGTCCGCCAGGCCGGGCCCGAGGCCGTGGCCCGTGCCGGCGAGGACGGCCGCGGCGGTGGCGTAGTCGTTGGGGAGCAGCGCGCCGTCGTCTTCCGGCTGGTACGCGTACGCCCCCCGCTCCGCCTTCTCCGCGTCGCAGCCGAGTTGCAGCGTCGCCAGCGCGTCGTACGGGCTGCCGCCGCCCGCCTTCGTCGTCTCCGGCAGCCTGCCGGCCGCGGCGAGCGCTCCGACGACGACCGCGGTGGAGTTGGCGTCCGTGGGTGCACCGGGGTTGAAGCCCCAGCCGCCGTCCTCGTTCTGGACCTCCTTCAGCCAGGCCACGCCCTTGTCGACAGCCTTGCGCTCCCCGCCCGTCGCGCTCAGCGCCTGCAGCGCGGCGGCCGTGGCGTTGGTGTCCTCGGCGGCCTCGTCGCAGGGCTTGGCGGTGTCCGCGCGGTACGAGGGGAAGCCCCCGTCCGCACACTGCTGGCCGGTGAGGAAGCCGACCGCGGCCGGAGCCGGACGCAAGTCCTGCGTGCGCTGGGCGAGGATGGCCAGCGACTGCCGCCACACGCCGTCGAACTCGGGGTCCGCGGTGCCGTACAGCCCCTCGGGGAGCTTCTTCTGCGCGGGGACGGCGTGCGGTGCCGCCTGCGGCGCGCCGGCGGCCGAGGCTGCCGTCGCGGAACCGGCGACGGCCAGGGGCAGCAGCACGGCGGCGGCGAGTGCCGCGCGCGTGCCGCGGATGACGGCGGTCCGGCCTAGGGGAGCCATGGCGGAGCGGGCCTTTCGTGACGGGGCGGCCGGCACAGCCAGCCGCCACCGCCCGTCCGCGCTCGACGCACGCCGGGGGTGCCGGGCTCAGCTCCGCGTACCGCGACGGACGGGCCCGGGGCCGGTGTCGGTACCGGGCGGGCCCATGAGCCTCCGCACTCCGCGGGTGTTCCGACTCGTACGGCCGTGTGGCCGGACTCACGGTTGCGGGTCAGCGCCGGGTTCGCACCGGCTTCCCCCACGGGGCGCGGTATGGAGTTGTCCGCTCACCATACCGCCCCTGGCCCCGGGCGGTCAGCGCCGGTCCCGGCCAGGGGAGCGCCTGACGAGGCGGGTTCCGTGCGGCTGCGGTACGGAACCTCCCCCGGTCCCGTACGGGACCGGCGTCCCCGGCCCCGAACTGCCCGCGCCCCGCGGCCCGTACGACCCGCGCCCCGCTGCCCGTACCCCTCAGCAGCAGTCCGGGGCCAGCCCCCGCGGCAGCCCCGCGCCGCCGAAGACCGCGCCCGTCGCCTCGTCGCCGCCGACCGCCGCGAGCGCGAGCAGCAGCGCCCCCGCCGTCCACGACGTCCGCTCCGCGGGCCAGATCGCGTCGTCCTCGAAGACGTACCCCGTCCAGTACATGCCGTCGTCCGCCCGCAGGTGCTTCAGCCAGCGCAGCACCTCCAGCGCCCGGTCGCCGTCGCCCGCCGCCCACAGGGCGAGCACCAGCTCCGCGCTCTCACCGCCGGTCACCCACGGGCGGTCGCTGACGCAGCGCACGCCGAGCCCGGGGACGACGAACCGGTCCCACTCGCGCTCAAGGCGCGCCGCGGCGGCCGGTCCTGTGACCGCGCCGCCGAGCACGGGGTAGTACCAGTCCATCGAGAAGCGGTCCTTGTCGAGGAACCGCTCCGGGTGCCGGCGGATCGCGTGCGCGAGCCGGCCGAGGGCCAGTTCCCAGGCGGGCTGCGGCTCGCCGAGGCGCTCGGCGGCGGCCAGCGCGCAGCGCAGCGCGTGGTGGACGGACGAGGAGCCGGTCAGCAGCGCGTCGGTGAGCACCGCTCCCTCCGCCGGCTCTCCCGCCGAGCCCGCCGCGGGGGCCTCACGCTTCCAGCCCACCTGCCCGCCCGGCTGCTGCAACCGCAGCACGAACTCCGTCGCACCCTGCACCACCGGCCACATCCGGCGCAGGAACGCCTCGTCGCCGGTGGCCAGATAGTGATGCCAGACGCCGACCGCGGGGTACGCGCAGAAGTTCGTCTCCCGCCCCCGGTCGGTCGGCCGGGCCGCGTCGCCGTCCGCGTACGCCGCGTACCAGGAGCCGTCCGCGAGCTGGTGCCGGCGCAGCCACTCGTACGCCGCCTCCGCCCGCCCGTGCTCGCCCGCGATGTCCAGCGCCATCGCCGCCTCGGTGTGGTCCCACGGGTCGAGGTGGTGCCCGCGGAACCACGGGATCGCCCCGTCGTCCCGCTGCACCGCGGCGATGCCGGCGACGGTCTGCGCCACCTCGGCGGCGGACAGCACGCCGGGCAGGACCAGGTGCTCGGTGCGTTCTGAGCCCGTCACCGGCCGCCCTCGTGGGGCTTGGTCGCGTAGACGACGACGCTCTTGCCCAGCACCGGGTTGAGGAGCCGCTCGGCGAGGCGGGTCGCCAGCGGCTTCTTCATGATGTCCCAGACCAGCAGCTTGTGGTACGCGCGGACGGCCGGCGACCGGTCGTTGTCCACGCCGACCGCGCACTTGATCCACCAGTACGGCGAGTGCAGCGCGTGCGCGTGGTGGAGGCCGTAGGGCTTGAGGCCCGACTCGCGGATCCTGCCGACCAGTTCGTCCGCCTTGTAGATGCGGATGTGGCCGCCCTCGACCTCGTGGTACGCGTCCGACAGCGCCCAGCACACCTTCTCGGGCCCGTAGCGCGGGACCGTGACCGCGATCCGGCCGCCGGGGCGCAGCACGCGCACCATCTCGGCGAGCACGCCCTTGTCGTCGTGGATGTGCTCCATCACCTCGGAGATGATGACGACGTCGAAGCTGTCGTCGGGGAACGGCAGCGCGAGGGCGTCGCCTTCGACGGCGGTGGCGGTGGCGCCCGCCGGGGCCTCGCCCGCCTCCTTCATCGCCGCGAACCAGCGGGCGACTTCGCGGATCTCCTCCCCGTTGCGGTCGAGGGCCACGACGCGGGCGCCGCGCCGGTAGCACGCGAAGGCGTGCCGCCCTGCGCCGCAGCCCAGGTCGAGCACCCGGTCGCCGGGCGCGAGCGGGAAGCGGGTGAAGTCGACGGTCAGCAAGTCTCCTCCGAAGGGGGCGGGGCGGTGGCTGGTGGGTGTACGGGGCGCCGGGCGCCGGCCGCCGCGTGGGAGGCGATGGCTTCCCGGTAGCGTTCCGCGGTCTGCTTCGCCGCCTGCGCCCAGGTGAAGCGGGCCAGCACCCGTTCGCGGCCCGCCGCGCCGAGGCGGGCGCGCAGCGGGGCGTCGGCGAGCAGCCGGGCGAGGGCGGTGGCCAGAGCGCCCGGGTCGGCCGGGGGGACGGCCAGGCACGTCTCGCCGTCCGGTCCCGCGACCTCCGGGATCGCGCCGCCGGTGGTGGCGACGAGGGGCGTGCCCGTCGCCATCGCCTCGGCGGCCGGCAGCGAGAAGCCCTCGTACAGCGACGGGACGCACGCGACTTCAGCGCTGCGCAGCAGGCGGACCAGCTCCTCGTCGCTGATGCCGGTGACGAACCTGATCGCGCCGCCGAGCCCGAAGCGCTCGACGGCCTGGGCGACCGGGCCGTCCTCGGCCCGCTTGCCGACGACGACGACGTGCGCGTCGGGCTGTTCCGTACGGACCTTCGCCAGCGCCTCGACGAGGTGGATCAGCCCCTTCAGCGGGACGTCCGCGCTCGCTGTCGTGACGATTCTGCCGGGCACGCGCCGCACCGCGGGGTCCGGGCCGAAGAGTTCCGTGTCCGCGCCGATCGGCACCACGTGGACCCGCTCCGGGCGCACCCCGAGCTGGTCGGTGATCTGCGTACGGGACGAGCCGGAGACCGTCAGCACGGCCGGCAGCCGGCGGGCGACGCGGCGCTGCATGCGCGTGAACCCGTACCAGCGGCGCACCGAGGCGCGCCGGCGCCAGTCGGGCGCGGCGGCCAGCTCCAGGTCCCGGTCGACGGTGATCGGGTGGTGCACGGTGGTCACGAGCGGGGCGCCGAGGGCGCGGGTGCCGCCGAGGAGGCCGTAGCCGAGGGTCTGGTTGTCGTGGACGACGTCGAAGTCGCCGCGCCGGGCGGCCAGATGGCGGCGGGCGCGGAGGCTGAAGGTCAGCGGCTCGGGGAAGCCCCCGGTCCACATCGTGCCGACTTCCAGGAGGTCGATCCAGTCGCGGTACTCGCCGCGCGCGGGGGTGCGGAAAGGATCCGGCTGCCGGTAGAGGTCGAGGCTGGGCAGCTCTGTCAGGGTGACGCCGGGGTCGAGTACGGGGTAGGGCTGGGCGCCGATCACCTCGACCCGGTGGCCGAGGCGGGCCAGCTCGCGCGAGAGGTGGCGGACGTAGACGCCCTGTCCGCCGCAGTAGGGGTTGCCCTTGTAGCTGAGCAGGGCGATGCGCAGTGGCACCTCGGCGGTCACGTACGGCCCCCTTCTCACTGCAGTTTCGCCGGAGCGTAACCGCTCGCGCTAATCTAGAACAAGTTTCAGGCAGACGTTCGGCGGCTTCGAATCTACCGGTTGGTAGCGAGACCTGTCCGCCGGAGTCGCCGTCGGGGGAAGCACGGCACAGATCGGGACACATGACGACAACACCGAAGGGCGGCGTCCCGGGCGGAGCCGGATGCGGCCCGGGATCGCCGCGGCTCACCGAGCGGCAGGAGGCGCGCCGCCGCCGCATTCTGAAGGCCACCGCGGAGCTGGCCTGCCGCGGCGGCTTCGACGCGGTGCAGATGCGCGAGGTGGCAGAGCAGGCGGGCGTCGCGCTCGGCACGCTGTACCGCTACTTCCCGTCCAAGATCCACCTGCTCGTCGCCACCCTCCAGGACCAGTTGCGGGAGTTGCACGAGACGCTGCGCGCGCGCCCGCCGACGGCCGCGGGGCCCGGCGCCCGGGTGGCGCAGACGCTGCAGCGCGCCTTCCGCGCGCTGCAGCACGAGCCGCAGCTCGCGGACGCGATGATGCGCGCGCTGAGCTTCGCCGACCGGTCGGTGAGCCCGGACGTCGAGGTCGCCTCCCGGCTGACGTCGGCGATCATCCTGGACGCGATGGGCGCCGAGGGCCGGCCGACGCCGGATCAGTTGTCGGTGGCGCGGGTGATCGAGCACACCTGGCACTCGGCGCTCATCTCCTGGCTGTCGGGGCGCGCGTCGGTCGCGCAGGTGCGGACCGACATCGAGACGGTCTGCCGGCTGGCCGGCACGCCGCCGGCCGGCACGCCGCCCGCCGGCGCCGCCGGCCGGGCGCGGCAGCCGGGGTAGCACCGGACCCGCGGGCGGCGGGGGACGGGCGGAAAACGGGCGGCGGAGGAGGGCGGGTGCGCCCGTAGAGTGCGCTGGCATGAGACTCCCGTACGAGCGCACCTGCGCCGAAGTCGTCGCGCAGACCGACCTGCTGCGCCGCACCGTCCGCGGCGCCGACCTCGCCACCCGCGTGCCCACCTGCCCCGACTGGGACCTGGGCGAACTGGCCGTGCACGTCGGCGGCGCGCACCGCTGGGCGGCGGAACTCGTCCGTACCCGCGCCACCGAGGACGTGCCGGAAGCCCAGGTGCCCGGCTTCACCGGACCCGAGCCGCGCACCGCCGCCGCGCTCGACGGCTGGCTGGCCGAGGGCGCCGGGCTGCTCGCCGCCCAACTGCGCGCGGCGGGGCCGGACGCCGCGGTGTGGACGTGGGCCGAGGAGCAGCGGGCGGCGTTCTGGGCGCGGCGGATGGCGTACGAGACGGTGGTGCACCGGGCGGACGCGGCGGGGGCGGCGGGGGTGGAGTTCGCCGTCGAGGGGGACGTGGCGGCGGACGCGGTCGACGAGTGGCTGGAGATCCTGGACTTCGCGCAGCGGGGCGGCGACGCGGACATGGCCGCGCTGCGCGCGCCGGAGTTCGCGGGCTCGGCCCTGCACCTGCACGCCACGGACACACCGCCGGAGGCGCGCGCGGAGTGGCTGATCGAACTGGGGTCGGAGGGGTTCACCTGGCGCCGGGCGCACGAGAAGGCCGCGGTGGCGGTGCGCGGGCCGCTGGCGGACGTGCTGCGGGTGTTCTACCGGCGGCTGCCGCCGGCCAGCGACCGGGTGGACGTGCTGGGGGAGGCGGGGCTGCTGGACAGGTGGCTGGCGGCGACGGCCTGGGGGTGAGCGGGGCGGTGCATACCGCGCTGCCGGACGCGCGGGTGCCGGAGGCGCGGCAGGGCGCGATGCGCGCTGTGCGGGCCGTACGCGCTGCCGGGCCGCCGCCGTCTGTGTACCGCCGCAGAGGCATCGGCCCGCGCCCGGGTCCGCGCGCATGCGACGGCCCCCGCCCGGAACTCCGGGCGGGGGCCGTCGGGGGTGCGTCAGGCGCGGGCGGTCAGGCGCCGCGCTGGATGCCCGTGGTGTCCTGCAGCACGCCGCGGCGGCCGTCCTGGGTCTGCGCGACCAGCGCGGCACCGCGCTGCTCCACCGCCAGGTACCAGATGCCCGGGGCCAGCTCGGCGATCTGGGCCGAGCCGTTCTCCGCGAACAGCGGCCGGGCCGCCGGCACCGCGAACCAGAACGGCGCGAACGAGCCGCCGCCCGCCTGCGGCGCGGCCTGTGCCTGCTGCGGCCGGGCGCCCTGCGGGCCGCCGGGCTGCGGCGCACCGGCGCCGGGCTGGCCGCCGAACTGCTGCTGCTGCTGACCGCCGAACGGAGCGCCGCCCTGCGGGCCGCCGGGCTGCGGGCCGCCGGGCTGCGGGCCGCCGGGCTGCGGGGCACCCGGGCCGGGCTGGCCGCCGCCGGGGTAGCCGTAACCGGCCTGCGGCTGGCCGCCGCCGTACGGGGCGGCGGGCGCCGGAGCGCCGGAGCCCAGCAGGTTCGCCTTGAGCGCCGGGACGGTGTTGCCGAAGATCGCTCCGGCGGCCATCGCAAGGTTCGCGATGAGCGCCAGGATCAGGCCGATGCCGAGGCCGAAGATGTCTTCGCCGCCGGCCAGTTCCGAAATCGCGTCGTTGGCGATGTTGCGCGCGCCGCCGAAGAGCGTGAACAGGGAGCTGAAGGCCGCGCCGACCGACAGCCCGGCGCCCCACTGGTCGAGCCGGAGCCCGGCGAACTCGCGGTCACCGGTCTTCGCCCGGCCGAGGATGATGAGCACGGCGGCGAAGATGCCGTTCAGGAATACCGCGGGCAGCAGGGGGAACTGGTCGGCGTCCCAGCCGGTGGGCACGTCCCCGCCGCAGTCGCCGCCTCCGGGGCAGTCCACCGAGATGCTGCCGAGGAACGAGGCGATAATCAGCAGCAGCGCTGCTCCGATCACTACGCCGTCGCCCCGAGTGAGTGAGCGGATGTTCACGAAATGTCCCTTACCTTATGGTCGTTGTCGCTGTTGCTGGTGCAGATCCCCACGCCGCGGAGCGTGAAATGCCGCCCCATCGTACGGGTCCGCGGATCGGCCACATCGGGCCCCCTGGCCACGAGTCCCCCTTGTTCCCCCGGTGTGCATTTCCCGGTCTGTCGACGGCTTGCGCCTACCCTGCCAGGAAAGCCCCGATGCCGTTCGTGATTCCGTGCGCCGCCCGCTGCCGCCATGTGGCGTCCGTCAGCCGGCCGGCGTCCTTAGCGTCCCGCATGTTGCCGCATTCGATGAAGACTTTGGGCACAGTTGAGAGGTTCAGCCCGCCCAGATCGGTGCGCACCGTGAAGCCTGTGTCGTTGCCCACATAGTTGGAGGGCTTGCTTCCGGTTTCCCGCGCGAAGTGAGACTTCACCTCTTTGCCCAGCTTTCGCGACGGCTCCACGATGGCGGTGGTGTCCGCTTTCCCCTCGTGCACCCGGCCCGGCAGGATCACGTGGAACCCGCGGGCGCCCGGCCCGCTGCCGTCGGCGTGGATGGAGACGACCGCGTCGGCCCCGGCCTTGTTGCCGGCCTCGGCGCGCTCGTCGATGCACGGCCCGAACGGGCGCTTGCCGTCCTGCGTGAGCCGCACCTCCGCGCCCTGTGCGCGCAGCAGGGTGCGGGCGCGCCGGGCCACGTCCAGGGTGAAGTCGGCCTCGGCGTAACCGCCGTTGGTGGCCGTGCCCGTGGTGTCGCACTCCTTGCGCACGGTGCCGATGTCGACCTGGCGGTTGATCTCGGCAGCGTGGTCGCGGTTGTTCGGGTTGTGCCCGGGGTCCAGCACGATCACCTTTCCGGCCAGCGGCTTCTTGCCCACCTCCGCGTCCGTCGCATCGTTCGCGTCCGTCGCGTCGCTCGGATCCGAGGAATCCCCGGCGGTGGGCCGGGTCGGAGAGGAGGACGCCGACGGGGCCCCGCCGGGTTCCCGCCCGCTTGTCGCGGAGCCGTCACCGTCCACCGACTGCCACACGAGTACGCCGGCGAAGGCCAGCGGTGCCACGGGGGCGAGCAGAAGAGAGGTGCGGAGAGGCCGCCGGTTCTGGCTGGACATCCGTGCGACCGTAGCAGAAGTATCGGAGCCTCAGATTCCCTCGCCGGTACGGCGCAGCACCCGCAGGCTGCGGAGCGCGGCGGTCTGCGTGAACGCCCCGGATTCCAGCGCGCGCCGGTAGATACGGTACGGTGCCTGCCCGCCGTCCGCCGGGTCGGGAAAGACGTCGTGCACGGCCAGCAGACCGCCGAGCGCGATGTGCGGGGCCCAGCCCTCGTAGTCGGCGGCGGCGTGCTCGTCGGTGTGGCCGCCGTCGACGAAGACCAGCCCGAGCGGCCGGTTCCACACCGCGGCGGCCTGCGGCGAACGGCCGACGACGGCGATGACGTGGTCCTCGAGGCCGGCCGCGTACAGGGTGCGGCGGAACGTCGGCAGCGTGTCCATCCGGCCCGTCGCGGGGTCGACGAGCGCGGGGTCGTGGTACTCCCAGCCGGGCTGCTGCTCCTCGCTGCCGCGGTGGTGGTCGACGGTGACGGCGACGACGCCGGGGCGGGCGGCGGCGCGGGCGGCTTCGGCGAGCAGGATCGTGGAACGGCCGCAGTACGTGCCGACCTCCAGCAGGGGGAGCCCGAGGCCGGCGGCCTCGGCCGCGGCGGCGTGGAGGGCGAGGCCCTCGTCACGGGGCATGAAACCGGGGGCGGCCTCGAAGGCGGCGAGGACGGCGGGCGGAGGACCGGCGGGAGAAGGACCCGCGGGAGAAGGACCGGCGGGGGAGGTGCCGGCGGGGGCGGGGCGGGGTGCGGGGGCGGGTCCGCTTTCGTGCTGCCGCTCGCGTTCGAGTGCCATCGGCGGTGCCTTCCTTCGGTCGGTGCGCGTGTTGGCCGGGGCGGCGCCGCCGGTGCCGGGTACGCGCACGATCCTGCCCCATCGGCCTACGACCCGGGTCGGATGGCCCGTACACCCATATGCCCGTGCGGGTGTCGGACCCAGGTGGGAGCATGGGCACCATGCACCAGTCGCCCCCCGTCACCCGGCCGCCCGCGGCGGCCGGGCGCCGTGCCGGCGCACCGCTGTGGATCATCGTGGCCACGGCGTGCGCGGGTCAGTTCCTCGTCGTGCTCGATGTCTCCGTCGTCAACGTCGCGCTGCCGTCCATGCGCGCGGATCTGGGGATGAGCGCGTCGGGGCTCCAGTGGGTGGTGAACCTGTACACGCTGGCCTTCGCCGGCCTCATGATGCTCGGCGGCCGGGCGGGGGACATCTTCGGCCGCAAGCGCGTCTTCCTCGTCGGCCTCGCGCTGTTCACCGCCGCCAGCCTCGCCGGGGGCCTGGCGCAGGAGTCGTGGCAACTGCTCGCCGCGCGGGCGGCGCAGGGCGTCGGTGCCGCGGTGCTGGCGCCCTCGACGCTGACGCTGGTCACCTCCTCCGTGCCCGAGGGCCCGGCGCGGGTGCGCGCGATCGGGACGTGGACGGCGGTCGGCGCGGGCGGCGGCGCGGCCGGTGCGCTCGTCGGCGGGGTGCTGACGGACGCGCTGTCGTGGCGCTGGGTGCTGCTGATCAACGTGCCGGTCGGCGCCGCGGTCCTCATCTGCGCGGCCCTGTGGCTGACGGAGAGCCGGGGCGGGGTCCGGCGGCGGCTCGACGTCCCGGGCGCGGTCCTGGTCACCGCCGGGATAGGCGCCGTGTCGTACGGGATCGTGCAGACCGAGAGCCGCGGGTGGACGTCGGCCGCGGCGCTGCTGCCGCTCTTCGGCGGGCTGGCGCTGGTCGGGGTGTTCCTGGCAGTGGAGGCCAGGACCCGGGCGCCGCTGATGCCGCTGGGGCTGTTCCGGCTGCGCGCGGTGTCGGCGGCCAACGCGGCGATGTTCGTCACCGGCGCGGCGATGTTCTCGTCCTGGTACTTCCTGTCGCTCTACATGCAGAACGTCCTCGACTACACGCCTCTTGAGGCCGGCGCCGGCTTCGTGCCGCACTCGCTGACGATCGTGGCGGCCTCGAAGCTGGCGCCGCGGGTGCTGGCCCGTACGGGCGCGAAGGCGCTGGCGATCGCGGGCGTGGCGATGGCGGCCGGCGGCTATCTGTGGCAGAGCACGGCCGGCGCGGGTGGCGAGTACCTCACCGACATCGCCGGGCCCGGGGTCCTGATGATGGCCGGCGTGGGCTTCATGGCCACACCGCTGGCGCACCTGGCGACCTCGGGGGTGCCCGCGGACGACGCGGGCGTGGTGTCCGGGGTGATGAACACGTCGCGGACGATGGGCGGTTCGCTGGGTCTCGCGGTGCTGTCCACGGTGGCCGCCACCCGCATCGGCGCCGAGTCCGGTCCCGAGACGCTGGCCTCGGGGTACTCGCTGGCGTTCCAGACGGGAGTCGGGATCCTGCTGGGCTGCGCGGCGCTGATGCTCATAGCCCTGCCCCGCCCGGCCGCCGCGCCGGTGCCGGCGAAGGCGTGAGCCGGGCAGGGCAGCCGAGGGGCAGCCGAGGGTTCCCGGGTGGCGGTTCCGGGCGGGGGTGCGGGGCGCGGCAGGTGCTCCGCGCCGGGTGCCGGGTGTCAGCGGGGCGTGGTCAGCCCGTCCGCGCCCGCGCCGCGGCTGAGGACGACGTCGCTGATGCGGTCGCGTACGCGCGCGTAGTGTTCCGGGGCGTCGCCGTCGGCCAGTTCGGCGTTCAGGTCGACGACCCGCGGCGGGCCCGCGCTCTCGTGGTCCATCAACTGCGGCAGGAACTCGGCCTTCGTCACCCGCCAGCGCGCGCTGTCCGGTGCCGGCGGGGAGAAGGTGAAGCGGCCGATGGCGCCCTGGTTGCCGCGCGGGTCCCGGTCGCCCGCGTTGTTGATCATGCGGCCGGCGATCTGGTCGCCCATGCCGTAGACGACCCAGGTGCCGCTGACCTTCTCGTACGCCTGCGGGACGTGAGCGTGCGTGCCGAGGATCAGGTCGACGTCCGGCGCCCCGGCCGAGCGCGAGCCGGTCAACTGGCGGGCGAGCCGCTGCTGGGTGGCGTCCGGCGCGTCCTGCCACTCCGTGCCCCAGTGCAGGCTGACCACGACGATGTCGGCGCCCGCCCGGCGGGCGCGGCGCGCGTCCGAGATGATCCGCTCGGGGTCGGTGATGTTCACCGCCCACGGCTGGTCCCGCAACTGAGGGCCGTTCGTGCCGTAGGTGTACGCGAGTTGCGCGACCGTCGCGCCGCCCGCCTCCAGCATTGCCGGCCGCAGCGCCTCGGCGGGGGTGCGGGCGGAGCCGGCGTGGGCGACGCCGGCGGCGTCGAGGGCGTCGAGGGTGCGCGTGACGCCGGGGAAGCCGGCGTCGAGGGTGTGGTTGGAGGCGGTGGAGCAGGAGTCGTAGCCGGTGGCCTTGGCCGCGGTGGCGAGCTGCGGCGGGGAGACGAAGGAGGGGTAGCCGGTGTACGGGCCGCCCTCCGGCCCGTAGACCGTCTCCATGTGGCAGATCGCCAGGTCGGCGGCGGAGATGACGGGCTCGACGCCGGCCAGCATGGGCCGGAAGTCGTGGCCTTCGCCGCCGGCGTCCCGGTTGGCCTGCTCGATGATCGAGTCGTGCGGGAGGATGTCGCCGGTGGCGACGAGGGTGAAGGGCGACCGCCCCTGGCTGCCGGGGGCCTTGCCCTCGTCGGTGGTGGTGCCGTCCGGCCCGTGGGCGCAGGCGGTGACGGCGGTGAGCAGGGCGGCGGTGAGTGCCAGCGCCGCGATGGTAGTACTAGTCGGTTTATATCCGCGCATGTGCTGAATGCACAGGAACGGGATAAGGCATACAAGAAGCCTGGCCGGGCTGTCCCCTGAACGGCGGCGCGGGATCGCGCGTATGCACCGCCGACTGTCCATGGGTGGAATGCTGACGGAGTGTCAGTAAAGGTGCTTTACGGTCTTCCCAACCGCGGAGGACTGCGTTATACATATATCCGGCGGTGAGAACGTGTTCTTGTCGCACGTTCCGGCCGCGCCCCGAGAGCGACCCCGGCGTGCCGACTGGTGCGGACGGCACGCCGGGGTCTTGTCACGCACTCGGCCGCGGCGTCCATGCACCACGCACCCCCGTCCCCACGGTCGTCCCGGCCCCGCGGCCCCCGCCCCCTCGGCCTCCCGGCCCCCGGGCCGCGGGCGTGCCCCGGCCGGCGAAGGAGCCACCGCCACCATGCCCATCGACGCCGCCCGGGCCCTCGCCGCCGCGCCCCGTAAGACCCTGCTCGCCTGGACCCGCAAGGACGTCCTCCTCTACCACCTGGGCATCGGCGCCGGCCGCCCCGCCGCCGACCCCGCCGAGCTGCGCTACGTCCTCGAAGACCGGCTGCAGGTGCTGCCCAGCTTCGCCACCGTCGCCGGCGGCACCGGCGGCGTGGCCGGCGAGAGCGCGGGGCTCGACGCCCCCGGCGTGGACGTCGACCTCACCGCCGTACTCCACGGCGCCCAGCGCATCGCCCTGCACCGCCCGCTGCCGCCCGCCGGCGAGGCGGTCCGCGCGTCGCGCGTCGCCGCCGTGTACGACAAGGGCAAGGCCGCCGTGCTCGTGCTGCGCACCGAGGCGGCCGACGAAGACGGCCCGCTATGGACGTCCGACACCCAGCTCTACGTGCGCGGCGAAGGCGGCTTCGGCGGCGAGCGCGGCCAGGCGCCGCGCCTGCCCGCCCCCGGGGGGCAGCCGGTGCACGTCGTCGACCGCGGCATCCGCGAGGACCAGGCGCTGCTCTACCGGCTGTCCGGCGACTGGAACCCGCTGCACGCGGACCCGGAGTTCGCCGCGCGGGCCGGGTTCGACCGGCCGATCCTGCACGGGCTGTGCTCGTACGGGATGGCACTGAAGGCGGCCGTGGACACGGTCCTGGACGGGGACGCCGCGCGGGTGCGGGCGTACGCGACGCGGTTCGCGGGGGTGGCGTACCCGGGGGAGACGCTGCGGATCCGGATGTGGCCGGAGCCGGGGGGACCGGCGGGGAGCGGGCGGATCCGGCTGACCGCGAGCGCGGTGGAGCGGGACGAGGCGCCGGTGCTGGCGGACACGGTGGTCGAGCACGCCTGAGCCCGGTCCGGATATGAGAGCGGGCGGCCGGGAGCTGTGCCGCCGAGTGCCGCCGAGTGCCGCCGAGTGCGGCCGTGGCGCGGTGCGTTGAGGGTTCAGAGCGGGGCCTGGCGCAGCGGTACGGGGCGCGTGGGGGTGTCCTCCTCGCCGGCGGCCCCGTCCGGGGCGGGGTCCGGTGCCGGGCACGCCCCCTCCCGTACCGCCGCCGCTTCCGCGGGGTCCGCCGCCGGGTCGGGGACCGCCAGGCGGGCCAGGCCGCAGGGGTGGGCCGGCGTCGCGTACGGCAGCCGCAGCTCGCCCCGCTGCGTCCACAGCCCGCTGCCGGCGATCCACCCCGGCAGCGGCGGCAGTTGGACGAGCCGCCGCGCCACGGGCCGCCACACCCCGAGCCGGCAGCCGCCGGGACCGTCGAGCCGCAGCGCCACCCCGCACTGCTCCGGCGTCAGCACCTGCCCCGGCTGCACCGCGAACGGCGTCACCGCCGTGTCCCGCGGGCACAGCGCGTCGGGGAACCGCGCCGGCCGCCCGCTGCCCAGCACCCCCCACCCCAGCCGGTCGCGCCCAGGGGCGTCGGAGCGCAGGAGGAGCAGACCGCTGTCGGGATCGGCGAGCAGCAGGCGGTCGTTGCTCCGCGCGGTCAGCTCCAGCAGCGGGCTGACCTCCACCCCGCCGTGCAGCCCGACCGCCACCGCCTTCGTCCGGCCGTCCCGTTCCTGGTCGACGGCGAGCGTCCGGCCCGTACGGTCCAGCCAGCCGCGGCCCGCGCACCGCCCCGGCAGTTCGCCGACCCGCTCGGGGTGCGCCGTGCCGGCGCCAGCGAAGCCGCCGCCGTACACCCGCCACACGGCGGTGGTCTCGCCGCCCGGGCCCGGGGGCGCCAGCGCGTACACCTCGACGCTCTCCGGCGCGGGCGGCACGAGCGCGAGCCGGGGCGTGGCCACCGAGCCGAGGGGCTGCTCGGTGGTGTCGGGCCCGGAGGGGTGCAACAGGGAGAAGGCGTGCTCGGTGCCGGCGACGAGCCGGCGGATCAGCACGCGGCCGTCGGCCAGGGGCAGGACCGTGGTCCCGGGCTCCTCCGGCTGCGCGCAGGGGAGCGGGACGGTGTACGCCTCGGGGCCGTGGAGGGTCCAGCGTTCGGGGAACCAGTTGCCGTCGGCGTCGGTGGCGAGGCAGGCGCCGTACGTGCCGTCGGCGGTGAGGGTGAACCCGGCCCGGCCGACGGCGCGGCCGGGGGCGGCGGAGCCCGGGGGGCCGGGGACATGGGGGCGGGGGCGTGCCCGGGCGGCGGGGGGCGCGGGGGCCGTCCCGGAGACCGCGACCATCGCGGCTGCCGCCCGTCTCGTCGCGTCCGCCGCGGCGGTACGGGCCTCCATGACGGACGCCGCACCCGGCTGGGGCGCCGGTCCTGCCTGGGACGCTGCCCCTGCGTGGAGTGCTGCCCCCGCCTGGGGCGCCGGTCCTGCCTGGGACGCCGCCGCCTGGTGTGGCGGGCCGGCAAAGGGCGCCGGGCCGGCGGCAGTCGGCCCTCCCGCGGCGGCCGGCGGCCCCGCGTCCGCCGGTGTCGGCGCACCCGCCGCCTCCGCCCCCGTACCCGTACTCGCACCCGCGTCGGAGTCCCGGTCCGCCGTCCCCGGGACTGCTACCGCATCCGCCGTCGTCGTCGCGTCCCCCGCCGCGGTCGCCGGGACGGTCGCCGCCGCCGTCCCCTCCGCCGCTGACGGAATCGATTCTGCACTCGGCCTCATCCGGTCCGCTCACCTCCGCACCGAAGGTAGTTTTCGCACGTCAAGGCAATCGGCGCGGCGCCGGGCACTTCACACATACGGGTGGCGAATGCCCCGTTCCGCTTCGCCGCGCCGCCCCGCTGTGCTTCCGGGCGGGCGCCGCGCCCGGGCCGTGCCGGCGGAGGTAGCCTTGCCCCGTGCCTGCACTTGCCGACGTCGTCGCCGCGCTCGAAGCCCTCTGGCCCGCCGGCCGCGCCGAGCCGTGGGACGCGGTCGGCACGGTGTGCGGCGACCCCGACGCCCCCGTGGAGCGCGTGCTGTTCGCCGTCGACCCCGTCCGGGAGGTCGTCGAGGAGGCCGTCGCGTCGGGCGCCGACCTGATCGTCACGCACCACCCGCTCTACCTGCGCGGCACGTCCACGGTCTCGGCCGGCACGGTCAAGGGCCGCGTCGTGCACACCCTCATCAAGAACGACATCGCGCTGCACGTCGCCCACACCAACGCCGACCGCGCAGACCCCGGCGTCTCCGACGCCCTCGCCGGCGCGCTGGGCCTGCGTGTCACCGGCCCGCTCGTGCCCGACGCCGACGACCCCGCAGGGCGTCGCGGCCTCGGCCGCCTCGGCGAGCTGGACGCCCCCGTGCCGCTACGGGAGTTCGCCGACCGCGCCGCCGCGTCCCTGCCCCGTACCGCCACCGGACTCCGCGTCGCCGGCGACCCGGCCGGCGAGGTCCGTACCGCCGCCGTCTGCGGCGGCTCCGGCGACGGGCTCTTCGACGCCGTACGGGCCGCCGGCGTCGACGTCTACGTCACCGCCGACCTGCGCCACCACCCGGTCTCCGAGGCGCAGCAGCACGCTGCGCTCGCCGGCGGGGGCCGCCCGTACCTGATCGACGCGGGCCACTGGGCCACGGAGTGGCCCTGGTGCGAGCAGGCCGCCGCGCAGTTGGACGCGATCTCGGACCGGAACGGATGGGGTCTGCGCACCCATGTGTCGCGTATCGTGACCGACCCCTGGACCACTCACTCCACCGCCCCGACCGCGCCCCCCACCGCCCCGACCGCGCCCCCCACCGGGTCGCAGACCCCCCACGCCAGCCTTGCCCCTACGAGCCCGGAGCAGCCAGCTTGAACGCCGCGCCCGCCGACCAGATCCGCCTGCTGGACGTCCAGGCCCTCGACGTCCGCCTCACCCAGCTCCAGCACCGCCGCCGCACCCTCCCGGAACACGAGGAGGTCGCCGGCCTGGAGGCCGACCTCGCGCAGCACCGCGACCTGCTCGTCGCCGCGCAGACCGAGGAGAGCGACACCGAACGCGAGCAGGCCAAGGCCGAGAAGGACGTCGACCAGGTGCGCCAGCGCGCCGCGCGGGACCAGCAGCGGCTGGACTCCGGCGCGGTGACCTCGCCCAAGGACCTCGCGAACCTGCAGAGCGAGATCGCCTCGCTCGCCCGGCGGCAGAGCGACCTGGAGGACGTGGTCCTGGAGGTCATGGAGCGCCGCGAGGCCGTGCAGGAGCGGGTGGCGGAGCTGACCGGCCGGGTCGAGTCGGTTCAGGCCAAGATCACGGATGCCGCGGCCCGGCGGGACGCGGCCGTGGGCGAGATCGACGCCGAGGCCGGCACGGTCACCAAGGAACGCGCGGACGCCGCCGGCGAGATCCCCGCCGACCTGCTGAAGCTGTACGACAAGCTGCGCGAGCAGCAGGGCGGCGTGGGTGCCGCCCGGCTGTACCAGCGGCGCTGCGAGGGCTGCCGGCTGGAGTTGAACATCACCGAGATCAACGACGTACGGGCCGCGGCCCCCGACACCGTCGTACGGTGCGAGAACTGCCGCCGGATCCTGGTCCGTACACCCGAATCCGGCCTCTGATGCCCGGACCGGCCCGGCGCGTGTTCACCGTCGAGGCGGACGGCGGCTCGCGGGGGAACCCCGGGCCCGCGGGGTACGGCGCCGTGGTGCGCGACGCGGGCGGCGCGGTGCTGGCCGAGGAAGCCGCGCACGTGGGGGTGGCGAGCAACAACGTCGCGGAGTACCGGGGGCTGATCGCCGGGCTGCGGGCGGCGCGGGCGCTCGACCCGGACGCGGAGGTCCGGGTGCGGATGGACTCCAAGCTCGTCGTCGAGCAGATGTCGGGGCGCTGGAAGATCAAGCACCCCGGGATGCGTGAACTGGCCGCCGAGGCACGGGAGATCTTTCCGCCGGGGCGGGTGTCGTACGAGTGGATTCCGCGGGAGAAGAACAAGCACGCGGACCGGCTCGCGAACGAGGCGATGGACGCGGGCAAGCGGGGCGAGCGGTGGAGCGCGGCGGCGTCGCGCGCGGAACTGGACGCGGGGGCGGGGGCGGACTCTTCCGCGGTCCGGGGCGATACCGCGGTCCGGGGCGGTGCCGGGGTACGGGCCGAGGGCGCCGGCACGGCCGGGACACCCGCCGTGGGCTGGGGCTCCGACCTCGGCACGCCCACCACGTTCCTCCTGCTCCGCCACGGTGAGACGGACCTCACCCCCCAGAAGCGCTTCTCCGGCGCCGGCGGCACGGACCCCGTGCTCTCCGCCGTCGGCCGCGGCCAGGCCGCTGCCGCCGCCGGGCTCCTCGCCGCCCGCGGCACCGTCCAGGCCGTCGTCAGCTCCCCGCTGCGCCGCTGCCGCGAGACCGCGGAGGCGGTCGCGGGGCGGCTCGGGCTCGACATCCGGGTCGAAGACGGCCTGCGCGAGGCGGACTTCGGCGCCTGGGAGGGGCTGACCTTCGCGGAGGTGCAGGAGCGCCACCCCGGTGACCTCGCCGCCTGGCTGCGCTCGACGAAGGCGGCACCGAGCGGCGGCGGGGAGTCCTTCGCCGAGGTCAGCCGCCGCGTCGCGGTCGCGCGGGACAAGATCCTCGCGCGCTACGCCGGCTGCACGGTGCTGCTCGTCACGCACGTGACGCCGATCAAGACGCTGGTCCGGCTGGCGCTGGGCGCGCCGCCGGAGTCGCTGTACCGGATGGAGCTGTCGGCGGCGGCGCTGTCGGAGGTCGCGTACTTCACGGACGGGCACGCGAGCGTACGCCTGCTGAACGACACGTCGCACCTGCGCTGAGCCCGTACGCGGCGGCTGCCCCGGACCCCTGACCCAGCGCTGCGGCCCCGGCGGCGAGCTTCGTCACCGTCGCCCAGTCCTGCGCCGCCAGCGCCGCCTTCGGCAGCATCCACGTACCGCCTACGCAGCCGACGTTCGGCAGCGCGAGATAGCGCGTCGC
This sequence comes from Streptomyces sp. CNP082, assembly GCF_059570535.1. NCBI lineage: Bacteria > Bacillati > Actinomycetota > Actinomycetes > Kitasatosporales > Streptomycetaceae > Streptomyces > Streptomyces sp. CNP082. The sequence continues at coordinate 216,252 of NZ_JCANSZ010000006.1, read as the reverse complement.
CGACTCCGCCGTGATGCCCCCCGTCGGGCAGAACCGGGCGCGCGGCAGCGGGGAGGCGAGGGACTTCAGGTACGCGGTGCCGCCCGACGCCTCCGCCGGGAAGAACTTCATCTCCGTCACCCCGCGCTCCAGCAGGCCCATCGCCTCCGAGACCGTCGACACCCCGGGCAGATACGGCAGCCCCGAGGCGGCCATCGCGGTCAGCAGCCCGTCCGTGGTGCCGGGGCTGACGAGGAAGCGGGCGCCCGCGGCGGCGGAGGCGGCCACGGCCTCGGCGTTCAGCACCGTGCCGGCGCCGACGACCGCGTCCGGCACCTCGGCGGCGATGGCCCGGATCGCGTCGAGCGCGGCCGGCGTGCGCAGGGTCACCTCGACCGCGGGCAGCCCTCCGGCGACCAGCGCGCGCGCCAGCGGCACGGCATCGGCGGCGTCGTCGAGGACCACGACGGGGATGACGGGCGCGAGGCCGAGGACGGAGGCGGGCACGGGGGCGGAATCACTGGTCACGCCGTCATCGTCCCCCCGCGGCGATACCGGCGCAACGCACGTTGCGTACCGTGCAATCGGGTGGGTCCCACCCGGTGTCCGCGGGGCTGCGTTGTCAGTGGGGCGGCCTACCCTGGGGCGGGTGTGCGGGGGGACGGGTGACGGATTCGGACAGGGACACGGACAGGCCGGTGACGGACGAGGCCGGTGCGGGCAGAGGCGGCCGGTGACGGGCGGCTGGGTCTGCGGCTACAGCTCCGTCACCACCACGTCCAGCTCCCACGGCTGCCCCGCCCGCCGCGGCGGCTCTCCCTCCACCCGGTACCCCAGGTCGCGCAGCGTCGTGACCAATTGCTCGGGAGCGCGGGGCTTCGCGCCGGAGGTCAGCAGGTCGCGGAGGAGCCGGCCCTTCGTCGCCTTGTTGAAGTGGCTGACCACCGACCGCTTCTCCACCCCGTCCACCACCGTCGCGTGCAGCACCCGCACCGCCGCCGTGCGCGCCGCCAGTTCGCCGCGGGGCCGCCAGGCCGTCGCGTACGCCGACGAGCGCAGGTCGAGGACGAGCCCGCGCCCCGCAGCCGCCGGCAGGGCGGCGTCCAGCGGGCCGCGCCAGTACGCGCCGAGCGGGCCGGCGGCCGGGAGGCGTACGCCCATGGAGCAGCGGTACGCGGGGATGCGGTCGCCGATGCGGACGGCGCCCCACAGGCCGGAGAACACCAGCAGCGACGCCGACGCGCGCCGCTTCGCCGCGGCGTCGAGCGTGGCGAGGCCGAGCGCGTCGTAGAGCACACCGGTGTAGATCTGCCCCGCGGGCCGGGTGGGCGCGGTCCGCAGCCGGGCGTTGCGCGCCACTTCGCCGCGCAGTCCTTCGGTGAGGCCCAGCACGTCGGCGGCCTTCTCCTCGTCGGCGGCGCAGAGTGCGACCAGTTCGTCGAGGACGGCTTCGCGGGCGGCGGTGAGGCCGGGCAGGGAGAGCGTGCCGAGCTTCAGCGGGGCTCCGCGCCTGCCCTCGGCCTTGCCCTCGGACGGTGGCAGCAGTACGAGCACGAATCCTCCCGCGGTGACGTTTCCGGTTCCCCTCCGCCCTCCGGCAGCCTACCCGCGCGGCGCCGGCGGTCCGGACCGGGCGGCGTGCGCGGACCATTGACAAACCCGTGACCTGCCTCAAAACTCTGACTGCCACTCAGCAAGACATCGACTCTGTTACGCAAACTTACGTTGCTTTCTTGCAAAGAAGCAGCATGCACACTCTGTCAGTCCCCCACGGAACAGAGGACACCATGAAGTGGAAGCAGCTCAGACGGCGTGTGGCCGTCGGGATACCGGCGCTCGGCCTGGCCGCGATCGGGGTCCTGCCCCTCTCCGGCCCGGCCCTGGCCGGCGCCGCCCCCGGGTCCGGCGCCACCGGCGCCGCCGGTACGGGAGCCGCGGCCGGCGCTGCCGCCGCGGCCGGCGCGGAACTGCCCTACGCCGAGTACGAGGCAGAGGCCGGCACGTACGACGGCACCCTGCTGGAGGCCGACGCGAAGCGGACCTTCGGGCACACGAACTTCGCGTCCGAGTCCTCGGGCCGCCAGTCGGTGCGGCTGGAGAACACCGGCCAGTACGTCGAGTTCACCTCGACCGCCCCGACCAACTCCATCGTCGTCCGCAACTCCATCCCCGACGCACCGGGCGGCGGCGGCCAGGAGGCCACCATCAGCCTGTACGCCAACGGCGAGTTCGTGCAGAAGCTGGACCTGTCGTCCAAGCACAGTTGGCTCTACGGCAGCACCGACGACCCGGAGGGCCTGACCAACAACCCGCAGACCGACGCCCGCCGGCTCTTCGACGAGTCCCACGCGCTGCTGGAGCAGAGCTACCCGGAGGGCACCACCTTCCGCCTCCAGCGCGACGCCGACGACAGCGCCGCGTTCTACGTCATCGACCTGATCGACCTGGAGCAGGTCGCGCCGCCCGCCGAGAAGCCGGCCGCGTGCACGTCGATCACCGAGTACGGTGCCGTGCCCGACGACGGCGGCGACGACACCGAGGCCCTGCAGGCGGCCGTCACCGCCGACCAGAACGGCGAGATCGAGTGCGTCTGGGTCCCGCCGGGCCAGTGGCGGCAGGAGCAGAAGATCCTCACCGAGGACCTCGCCGGCGGCCAGTACAACCAGGTCGGCATCAGCAACGTCGACATCCGCGGCGCCGGCATGTGGCACTCGCAGCTCTCCACCCTGACCCCGCCGCACGAGGCCGGCGGCATCAACCACCCGCACGAGGGAAACTTCGGCTTCGACATCGACAAGAACACCAAGATCTCCGACCTGGCCATCTTCGGCTCCGGCACCATCCGCGGCGGCGACGGCGGCCAGGAGGGCGGCGTCGGTCTCAACGGCCGGTTCGGCGTCGGCACGGAGATCTCCCACGTGTGGATCGAGCACGCCAACGTCGGGGTCTGGGTCGGCCGCGACTACTCCAACAGGCCGGAGCTGTGGGGCCCCGCCGACGGGCTGAAGTTCAGCGGGATGCGGATCCGCAACACGTACGCCGACGGCATCAACTTCACCAACGGCACCCGCAACTCCGAGGTCGTCAACTCGTCCTTCCGCACCACGGGCGACGACTCGCTGGCGGTCTGGGCCAGCAAGTACGTGAAGGACCCGGCCACCGACATCGGCCACGACAACCACTTCCGCGACAACACCATCCAGCTCCCCTGGCGCGCGAACGGGGTCGCGATCTACGGCGGCTACGGCAACACCGTCGAGAACAACCTGATCTCCGACACGGCGAACTACCCGGGCATCATGCTCGCCACCGACCACGACCCGGTGCCGTTCACCGGCGAGACGGTGATCTCGGGCAACTCCCTGCACCGCTGCGGCGGCGCGTTCTGGGGCGAGGCGCAGGAGTTCGGTGCGATCACGCTCTTCCCGGCGGGCCAGCCGATCCCGGGCGTGACGATCAAGGACACCGACATCCACGACTCGACGTACGACGGGATCCAGTTCAAGACGGGCGGCGGGGAGATGCCGGACGTGACCATCTCGAACGTCTCGATCGAGAAGTCCAACAACGGCGCCGGCATCCTCGCCATGGGCGGCGCCCGCGGCAGCGCGAACCTCACGGGCGTCACCATCAGCGACTCGGCGGAGGGTGACGTGGTCATCGAGCCGGGGTCGCAGTTCGTGATCAACGGCTGGCCGGGGGCGGAGCGGCACCTCGGCCCGTAGCCGGAAGGACTGACAGTGATGATTGCTGTGGCTCCGTCCGAGGGTCTGACTCCAGGACTGACTGGCGCTTCGGCTGTCCTTGGGCGGATTCGTCGGCCGTCTGGGCGGAGCCATTGCGCGCGTGGCCGGTCGGGCATCTGTGACTTCATAGGAGCCCGGCCAAAGGTCCCATCACTGTCTTGTCCGTCTGCCCGACCGGCGCGTGCCCTCCTGTACGCGTCGTTCGGAAGGACATCAGGCTCCAGCATGGCAGCAGACGAGACAGCGGTCATCGGCGGCATCGACACCCANACCGACGTCCACCAGGCCGCGGTGATCGACACGGTCGGCCGGCACCTGGCCACCAAGGCGTTTCCCACCACCCCGGACGGCTACCAGCAGTTGCTGGACTGGCTCCGATCGCACGGCGAACTGCTGGCGGTGGGCCTGGAGGGCACCGGCGCCTACGGTGCCGAGGCCGCCCGCTTCTTGACCACCAACGGCGTCACCGTCGTCGAGGTCGACCGCCCCGACCGCAAGGCCCGCCGGGACAACGGCAAGTCCGACCCGGTCGACGCCTACGCCGCTGCCACCGCCGTGCTCTCCGGCCGGGCCTCGGGCACGCCGAAGACCCGCAACGGGATCGTAGAGGCCATCCGCACCCTGCGGGTGGCCCGCAGCTCGGCGGTCAAAGCTCGCACCCAGACCATCAACCAGATCCGCAATCTCATCGTGACGGCGCCCGCGGCGGTCCGCGAGAGACTGCGAGGTCTGGCCACCGGCGAGCTGATCGACACCCTGGCCCGGTCCCGTCCGGCCGGCGACCTCACCGATCCGCAGCACGCGGCCAGGATCACGCTGCGCAGGCTCGCCCGCCGCTATCAGCGGCTCTGCGAGGAGATCACCGAAGCTGACGCCGATCTGGGCCCGCTGGTCACCCAGGGCGCACCTCGGCTGATTGCCCTGCCCGGCGTCGGCCCCGAGACCGCGGGACAGTTGCTGACCACTGCCGGCGACAACCCCGACCGCCTGCGCTCGGAGGCTTCCTTCGCGCACCTGTGCGCCGCCGCCCCGATCCCGGCGTCATCGGGCCGCACACACCGCCACCGGCTCAACCGGGGAGGCGACCGGCAGGCCAACCGCGCTCTGCACACCATCGTGCTGGTCCGCATGCGCTACGACCAGCGCACCCGCGACTACGTCGCCAGACGCACCGCCGAAGGCATGACGAAGAAGGACATCGTCCGCTGCCTGAAACGGTTCGTCGCCCGCGAGGTCTACCACCACCTGCCCTGCCCTCAGATCACCACTGAACAGCTCACACAAGCCGCTTGACGATCTATAGGAGCTTCAGCCAGCGCACACCAGCGGCCCGTGCCCCGGGGAGGGGGGCACGGGCCGCCTGCACGCATCCGGGGCGCCGGCACGGGGCTATCCCTACCGGCCCCGCCCGCTAACCCTGCTTCTTCTTCGCCTTCTTCTCCGTGTCGTCCTCGATGACCGCCTCCGCCACCTGCTGCATCGACAACCGGCGGTCCATCGACGTCTTCTGAATCCACCGGAACGCCGCCGGCTCCGACAGCCCGTACTCGGTCTGCAGAATGCTCTTGGCCCGGTCCACCAGCTTCCGCGTCTCCAGCCGCTGCGTGAGGTCGACGACCTCCTTCTCCAGCGTCTTCAGCTCCGTATACCGCGACACCGCCATCTCGATCGCCGGCACCACGTCACCCTTGCTGAACGGCTTCACCAGATACGCCATGGCCCCCGCGTCTCGCGCCCGCTCCACCAGCTCCCGCTGGGAGAAGGCGGTGAGCATCAGCACCGGGGCGATCGAGTCGGCGGCGATCTGCTCGGCGGCGGAGATCCCGTCGAGCACGGGCATCTTCACATCCAGAATCACCAGATCCGGCTGATGCTCCCGCGCCAGCCGCACCGCGGTCTCCCCGTCCCCCGCCTCCCCGACGACGGTGTACCCCTCCTCCTCCAGCATCTCCTTGAGATCAAGCCGGATAAGGGCCTCGTCCTCGGCGATGACCACCCGGGTGGTCTGCGGCGGCACGTGCTCGTCGCCGTCGGCGGAGGCGGCGGCGACGTCCTCCGGGGTCTCGGGGGTCTCGGGGGCGCTCACGGTGCTCCTCGGGTATTGCCTGGCTGCGATAGGGGCACACACGAGGGTACCTACCTCTTGTAAGCTGAGCGTCGCCGCCTCTGGCGGATGCCCCGGTAGTCCAGCGGAAGAGACACGGTGCTCAAACCACCGACAGCGTGGGTTCGAATCCCACCCGGGGCACTTGATCTTCATACGATCCGGTGATCGGCTGCGATTTCCCCTCGTCCAGCCCGCCAGCTAGAGCACGCTCGTGCGCATGTATGATCTTGATACTCGCAAGCGCGCACTGGCCCTGGTCGCCCAGGGGCGAAGCCTGAACTCCGTGAGCAAGCAGATGGGAGTGTCCCGGTCGTCGATCCGCAGTTGGCTCGTGCGGCTGGAACCGCTCCCCTCCGTGGTGAGGCGAGCACAGTGTGTGCGCTGTCAGCCGCGGCCGAGCCCGCCTGCCGTTCCGGAGTCGTACGCCTACTTGCTCGGGTTATACCTGGGTGACGGATGCGTCAGCCGCCAGCACCGTAGCAACTACTCCCTACGCATCGCCTGCGCGGACGCGTGGCCGGGGCTCATCGATGCCTGCGCCGGCGCCATCCGTGCAGTGCGGCCAGAGAACAAGGTCGGCCGTGTGCAGCGGGAGGGATGTGTTGCCGTGACTAGCTGGAGCGTCCACTGGCCGTGCCTCCTCCCCCAGCACGGTCCGGGCAAGAAGCACGAGCGCCGGATCGCCGCCGAGCCGTGGCAGCAGGAGATCCTGGACCGGCATCCCTGGCCCTTCATCCGCGGCCTCATCCACTCCGACGGTTGCCGGATCACGAACTGGACCACTCGTCTCGTCGCGGGCCGGCGCAAGCGCTACGAGTACCCGCGTTACTTCTTCAGCAACAAGTCCGACGACATCCGCAAGCTGTTCACCGACACCCTCGACCGGGTCGGCGTCGAGTGGTCGACCCTGGCCCGCGGGTGCGATCCGTTCAACATCTCCGTCGCCAGGCGCGCGTCCGTCGCGCTCATGGACGCGCACGTCGGGCCGAAGTACTGACCCCCCGTCCCTCCTCCGACCTCTGGTATCCGAGGGGTGTCCGAGTGCCGTCACCGTTCATCCACAGGCGGTAGAACGCGGCATCAACTTGACGTATGGTCGCGAGCATTGCTGTGCGGGGGAGCCTGCAGACCTACGGGAGGGGACGGCGAGGCATGTCTGCGCCGACGCGACGACGACTGCGCAAGGGTGCGATGACCGCGGCGGTGGCCGCTGCCGCGATGGCGGCGCTCACGGCCTCCCAGGCGCCGGGGCTCTCCGCGGAGCCGGAGGCTCCCGGGAGGAGCGCTCCCGACCAGGCGCCGGGGGGCGGGGAGGACTCGATCACGGGTGGTTCTCCTTACTACACCGACCTGCCGCCGCTGGAGAGCGCCAACCCGTCGCCGGACGACGAGTTGGAGGACGAGGCCGACGAGTCCGGTATTCCGGCGACGGTTCTCGACGCGTACAAGCAGGCCGAGAGCCGGCTCGCGCGCAGCAATCCCGGGTGCAACCTGGAGTGGGAGTTGCTGGCGGCGATAGGCCGGGTGGAGTCGGGGCACGCCCGCGGCGGGGATGTGACCGCGGACGGTACGACGCGGAATCCCATCCTCGGCCCGGTGCTGAACGGCAATGGCTTTGCCAACATCACGGACACCGACGGCGGCGAGTACGACGGGGACGAGAGTCACGACCGTGCGGTCGGTCCGATGCAGTTCATTCCGTCGACGTGGGCGACGTGGGGCAGCGACGGCAACGACGACGGTGTGCGGAATCCGGACAATGTCTATGACGCGGCGCTGGCCGCCGGGCGGTATCTGTGTGCGGGTGGGCGTGATCTGTCCTCGCAGGACGATCTGGAAGCCGCCATTCTCGGGTACAACCACTCGAATTCGTATCTCCGTACGGTCCTGACCTGGTACGACTTCTACAAGGAGGGCGGCGCCGAGCCGGTGCCCGACGGCAGCGGCGCCGACCCGGGCGACCGCAGTGACGGCATCAACACGCCGTCCCCGTCGCCGAGCCCCTCGGACGGGGACAAGTCCGGTACGGGCGGCGGCGACGGCAAGGGGGATGGGAAGGGCGACGGTGAGCAGGGGGGCGGTGGCGACAGCAGCCCGGATCCCGGTGACACCTCGCCGCCCGATGACGACGACGATCCCGGCCAGCCGGCGCCGGTGATATCGGACCTGCGGGTGGCGAGCCCGCAGTCTTCCACCGCGTACACGGGTGCGGACTTCGCGGAGCGGCCGAAGGTGCGGGGCGTGACCTCGGACGGTGTCGGTGTTTCGGCGAGGACGATCACGTTCACCATCAGCGGCCAGACCGGTGCGGTCTTCGCCGGGGGTGGGAAGACCGCGTCCGTCACGACCAACAGCTCCGGTTATGCGACGGCGCCGGTGGTCAAGGCGGGCCAGTTGGCGGGCGGCTTCACGATCCGTGCGTCGGCGGGCAGCGGGGTGAGCCCGGTGGACTTCGCCGCCGAGGTGGAGGCGTCGTACGGTCTGGTGCGCGTGGGTGATGCGGCGTTGACGGCGGCTGCGGGCGGCGAGTTCGGCACCGTCGAGGCGAAGGTGACGTATCGGGGCGGTCCTGCCGTGGAGGCCCCGGTGACGGCGGCGATGGTCACGGAGGAGGGCGAGCCGAACGACAAGGGCCCGTTCTTCAAGGATGCGGAGGGCAATCCGGTCCGCAAGCTGAACCTGACGACGGCCGGGGACGGCACGGTGAAGCTGCCGACGGTCTTCGCCGGTGATGGGGCCGGGAAGTTCCTGATGCTGCTGACCACGAGCGAGGGTGTGACGCTGACGCTGGAGCTGACCGTCGAGTAGCGGCCCTGGCCGTACGAACGCCCGTCAGGGCTTCAGCGGCCGGCGTTCGTGCGGCGCGTGGTGTGCCGGGTGGGCGTGGCGGTGGCCGGGTCCTCGGGCCAGGGGTGCTTCGGATACCGGCCGCGCAGTTCGGCGCGGACCGCGGGGTAGCCGTGCCGCCAGAAGGAACCCAGGTCGGCGGTGACGGCGGCGGGGCGGCCCGCGGGTGACAGCAGGTGCACCAGGAGCGGTACGTGGCCGTCCGCGATCCGCGGCGTGCGGTCGAGGCCGAAGAGTTCTTGGAGCTTGACGGCGAGTACGGGCTGCTGCGGGTCGTCGTAGTCGATACGGATGCGGGAGCCGCTGGGCACCTCGATGCGTTCGGGGGCGAGTTCGTCGAGGCGGGCGGCTTCGCCGTGGGTCCAGGGGAGGAGTCCTCTCAGTACGCGGCCGGCGTCGGTGCGGCGTGGTTCGTCGTCGAGCCAGTCGTCGGCGCGGGCGAGGAGCGCGTCGTCGGAGACGTCGGGCCAGGGGGCGCCGAGTGCGCGGTGCAGGAAGGCCAGCCGGCGCCGTAGCGCGCGGGAGCCGTCGGACCAGTGCAGCAGGGCGGTGCCTTCGCGGTGCAGTCCGTCGAGGCGGGCGGTGTGGAGCAGGGCGGGGTCGGGGCGGGGGAGGGGGCGGGTGCGGAGTTCGATGGCGCCGAGGCGGGTGACGCGGCGGGCGAGGGTTTCGCGGCGTTCGGGGGACCAGGTGACTTCGTCTTCGGTGCTGAGCAGGGTTTCCGCTGCTTGGAGGGCGGTGTTCTCGTCGATGGGGGCGGCGAGCTGCAGCCGGGCTCCGGGGGCGCCGACGGGCCGGTCGGCGACGGCGACGGCGAGCCACGGCTGGCCGCGCAGGGGGGATTCGGCGCTGGTTTCTGCGCGTGTTCCGGATGCCATGAGGTAGGACCCCTGGCCGCGTCGGCGTGCGACGCGTTCGGGGAAGGCGAGGGCGGCGACGAGTCCGGCGACGGCGTCGTCGCCGGGCGGTGGGGTGTCGGTGCGGGGGGCGCGGTGCGCGTGCGGGGGTGCCGGGTCGGCTGCGGGGGTGCCGAGGGCGCGCCGCAGGCGCTGGGCTTCGCGGCGCCAGCGGGGGGCGTAGCTGTCGCCGCCGCGGCGGGCGCGGCGCCAGGCGGCGGCGAGGTCGTCGCCGTAGGTGCGGGGCGGCTGTTCGCTGAGCAGCGCGACGGCTTCGGCTGCCGCGCGGGGGCCGGCTTCGGCGGCGGCGTCGAGGAGGGCGCGGCCGAGCCGGGGGTGCAGGCCGAGGCCGGCGAGGCGGGTGCCGCGGGGGGTGGGGCGGCCGGCGGTGTCTACGGCGCCGACTGCTTGCAGTACGTCGCGGGCGGCGGCCATGGCGCCCGGCGGCGGGGGGTCGAGGAGGGCGAGTCCGGTGGCGTCGGGGTCGCCCCAGCAGGCGGCCTGGAGGGCGAAGCCGGTCAGGTCGGCGTGGGCGATCTCGGGTGCCGGGTGGCGCGGGAGCCGGTCGTTTTCTGCTTGTGACCAGCAGCGCAGGGCGAGTCCTGGGGCTTCGCGGCCGGCTCGGCCGAGCCGTTGTGCGGCGGTGGCGGCGGAGACGCGCACGGTCGTGAGTGCGCCGAGTCCGCGGGCGTGGTCCATGCGGGGTTCGCGGGCGAGGCCGCCGTCGACGACGGTCCGTACGCCGGGCACGGTGAGGCTGGTTTCGGCGACGGCGGTGGTCAGGATGGTGCGCCGCTGGCCGGGGGTGCTTCCGCGCAGGACGGCGTTCTGCACTTCTGCGGGCGCCTGGCCGTGGAGTTGGAGCACTTCTGCGGTGGTGCCGGTGAGGAGGCCGGCGACGCGGGCGATCTCGCCGACGCCGGGCAGGAAGCACAGGACGTCGCCGTCGGGCTGGCGGAGTGCTTCGCGTACGACGTCGGCGATGTGGGCCAGCAGCGCGGGGTCGACCCGGGTGCCGTGCGGGGGGCGTACGCCGGCGGGTGGGGGGCGGTAGCCGACGGTGACGGCGTGCATGGTGCCTTCGCCGCGTACGACGGGGGCGGGGGCGGTGCCGCCGGGGCCATCGGTGGCGGTGAGGAGCCGTGCCCAGGCGTCGGTGTCGGAGGTGGCGGAGGCGGCGACGAGCTGGAGTTCGGGGCGGAGGGCGGCGCGTATGTCGACGAGGAAGGCGAGTGCGGTGTCGGCGTCGAGGTGACGTTCGTGGCATTCGTCGAGCAGGACGGTGTCCACGCCGGGCAGCTCGGGGTCGCGCTGGAGGCGTTGGAGGAGGACTCCGGTGGTGACGACCTCGACCCGGGTGCGGGGGCCGGCGCGGCGTTCGCCGCGGACGGTGAACCCGATCCGCTGGCCGGTTTCCTCGCCGAGGAGCCACGCCATGCGGCGGGCGGCGGCCCGTGCGGCCATGCGGCGGGGTTCGGCGACGAGTACCCGGCGGGGCGGGGCGGGGGTGCCGGGGGCGAGTCCGGCGAGGGCCAGGGGCACGAGGGTGGTCTTGCCGGTGCCGGGCGGGGCGGCGAGTACGGCGACGCCGGGGCTGTCGAGGGCGGTGCGCAGGGCGGGCAGCGCGTGGCGTACGGGCAGGGCGTCGAGTGCGTCGGAGCGGATGGCCACGGACGCCAGTGTGCTACGGAGTGCGCCCGGTCTGCCGCCGGCCTCTCAGGCTGCTCCTCAGGCCGCTCCTCAGGCCGCTTCGCAGACGAAGACCGCTGTGCCGGGAATGAGGTGTCCGCGCAGCGGTGACCAGCCGCCCCATTCCTGGTCGTGCCACTGCGGCCACTCCGGCTCGATGAGGTCGAGCAGCCGGAAGCCGCCCTGCACGACGTCGCGGACCCGGTCGCCGAGCGTCCGGTGGTGTTCGACGTAGAGTGCGCGCCCGTCCTCGTCCTGCTCGACGTAGGGGGTGCGGTCGAAGTACGAGGCGGCGACGGACAGTCCTTCGGGGCCGGGTTCGTCGGGGAAGGCCCAGCGCACGGGGTGGGTGACGGAGAAGACCCACCGGCCGCCGGGCCGCAGCACGCGCCTGACTTCCCGCATCACCGTCACCGGTGCGGCGACGAACGGCACCGCGCCGTACGCGGAGCACGCCAGGTCGAACGTGTGGTCGCGGAACGGCAGCGCGGTCGCGTCGGCCTGCAGCAGCGGAAACGGCGAGGCTCCGTCCGTTTCGAGGTCTGTCAGGCGTGCGTGCTGGAGCTGGCGGTGCGAGAGGTCCAGCGCTACGGGCCGTGCCCCCTGCGCGGCGAGCCAGCGGGAGCACTGCGCCGCGCCGGCGCCCACTTCCAGCACTGTGCGTCCCGGGAGCGAGTCCGCCGGGCCGAGCAGCCGCGCTTCGGCCTCGTCGAGTCCTTCCGGGCCCCAGATGAAGCGCGCGCCGTCGGCGCCGCCGAGGAAGCCGCCGTGCTCGCGCTGGTAGTCGTCGGCGTTGCGGTCCCACCAGCCGCGGCTTGCCTGCCGGGTTTCCCGCGCGGGGACGGGCCGTCGGGTAGCCTCTGCCGGAGCATCCGCATCAGAGGCACCGCCGGCCTCATTTTCGTACTTATGGACCATGGGCCGGACCCGTCGTAGTACCTTCCTGCCACGCGCGAGAGTGACGGAGCGCCACTGCTGCCGGGTATGGGGCGGCATGCCCCAGGTGCACTCTTCGCGCATTGACCATGCCCGGCTGCCCCCGTATGCTACAAGTTGCGCTGCGGGCCTGCGTGCCTCGGACGGAGCAGGCTGCGCTCGCATCTGTTGTATGTCCCCTCGGTTCACGAGGCGCTGCCGGGCCCCACCTGTGGGGCTGGGAGAGCGCCTCTCAGGCTGTCCGGCTTCGGCGGTGCGATCACAGGGCTCTCGGCGTGGAGTGACGACGACTCAACTTGCCCGTACCGGAGCCCAATCCCACATGACGAGCAGCACCGAGAACACCGCGGCCGCCACGACTCAGGTCGCGGTCAACGACATCGGTTCCGAGGAAGCCTTCCTCGCCGCGATCGACGAGACGATCAAGTACTTCAACGACGGCGACATCGTCGACGGCGTCATCGTGAAGGTCGACCGGGACGAGGTCCTGCTCGACATCGGCTACAAGACCGAGGGTGTCATCCCTTCCCGGGAGCTCTCGATCAAGCACGACGTCGACCCGAACGAGGTCGTCGCCGTCGGTGACGAGATCGAGGCCCTTGTGCTCCAGAAGGAGGACAAGGAAGGCCGGCTGATCCTCTCGAAGAAGCGCGCGCAGTACGAACGCGCCTGGGGCACCATCGAGAAGATCAAGGAAGAGGACGGCATCGTCACCGGTACCGTCATCGAGGTCGTCAAGGGCGGTCTCATTCTCGACATCGGCCTGCGGGGCTTCCTGCCCGCATCGCTGGTCGAGATGCGCCGCGTGCGCGACCTGCAGCCCTATGTCGGCAAGGAGCTCGAAGCCAAGATCATCGAGCTGGACAAGAACCGGAACAACGTGGTTCTGTCCCGCCGTGCCTGGCTCGAGCAGACCCAGTCGGAGGTCCGCCAGACCTTCCTCACCACCCTGCAGAAGGGCCAGGTGCGGTCGGGTGTGGTCTCCTCGATCGTCAACTTCGGCGCCTTCGTGGACCTGGGTGGCGTGGACGGCCTGGTGCACGTGTCCGAGCTGTCCTGGAAGCACATCGACCACCCCTCCGAGGTCGTCGAGGTCGGCCAGGAGGTCACGGTCGAGGTCCTGGACGTCGACATGGACCGCGAGCGGGTCTCGCTGTCCCTGAAGGCGACCCAGGAAGACCCGTGGCAGCAGTTCGCACGCACGCACCAGATCGGTCAGGTCGTGCCCGGCAAGGTCACGAAGCTGGTGCCGTTCGGTGCGTTCGTCCGCGTGGATGAGGGCATCGAGGGCCTGGTCCACATCTCCGAGCTGGCCGAGCGCCACGTGGAGATCCCGGAGCAGGTCGTCCAGGTCGGCGATGAGATCTTCGTCAAGGTCATCGACATCGACCTGGAGCGCCGCCGCATCAGCCTCTCGCTGAAGCAGGCGAACGAGACCTTCGGGCCCGACCCGATGGCCGTCGAGTTCGACCCGACGCTCTACGGCATGGCCGCCTCGTACGACGACCAGGGCAACTACATCTACCCCGAGGGCTTCGACCCGGAGACCAACGAGTGGCTCGACGGGTACGAGAAGCAGCGCGAGGAGTGGGAGGGCCAGTACGCCGAGGCCCACACCCGCTTCGAGCAGCACCAGGCGCAGGTCGTCAAGTCCCGCGAGGCCGACGCCCAGGCGGCGGCCGAGGCGGGCGACTCGGCGCCTGCCCCGTCCGGCGGCGGTTCGTACTCCTCCGAGGGTGCCGACGACTCCGGCGCGCTGGCCTCGGACGAGGCGCTGGCGGCGCTCCGCGAGAAGCTGGCCGGCGGCCAGAGCTGACCGCAGGCTGACCGCAGCCAGGACACAGCACGACAGACGGAAGCCCGTCGTCCCTTCGGGGGCGGCGGGCTTCCGCTGTGTGCGCCCGTGCGCCCCGCCCGGGGCGTACGGCGGGCGGCGTGGGGCTCTGTGCCTGCGCTCCAGGGCGTGCGCCCCGGGCACGTACGCTGGGACCATGCCCGTGCCCGTACGTCAGCTCCGCCTGCCGCAGGGCCGTGCGGCGGATGCCGCCCTCGCGGCCGGGATGGGCGTGCTGGTGGCGCTGGGCACGATGCAGGCGTTCGTCGGCCAGCGCCGGGAGCCCTGGGCGACGACCGCGCTGGGCTGGGCGCTGATCGCGCTCGCCTGCGGGTCGCTGTACGCAGTCCGCCGCCGTCCGGTCGCCGTGGCGGCGTTCGTCGTCCTGGCCGTCGGCGTCTACTACGTGAGCAGCGCGTACGACGGCCCGCTGTTCGTCGTGCTCGTCGTCGCGCTGTACTGCGTGGCCGCCGCGGGGCGGCTGCGCGCGGCGGCGGTGCTGGGCGCACTCGTCGTCGCCGGCACCGCCGCGGGCACGCTGTCGGGGAATGACAACGTCAACGGCGTCGCGCTGTTCATGCTCACCGGCTGGGTGGTCGCCGTGGTGGCGCTGGGCGCGATGTGGCACGGGCGGCGCGCGCACGTCGAGGGGGAAGCGCGCCGGCGCGCGACCGAGGAACGGCTGCGCATCGCACGCGAGTTGCACGATGTCATCGGGCACAACATCTCGCTCATCAACGTCCAGTCGGGCGCCGCCCTGCACCGGCTGAAGAAGAGCGACGCCCCGGACCCGGCCGCCGCCGACGCGCTGGCCACCATCAAGGAGACCAGCCGCGAGACGCTGCGCGAGCTGCGCACCACGCTGGGGGTGCTGCGGCAGGTCGACGACGAGGCGCCCACGGCGCCCGCGCCCGGGCTGGCGCGCCTGGGCGAGCTGACGGAGCGGGCCGCGGACACGGCGGGGCTGCGGGTCCGGACGGAGGTGGCGGGCGCGGAGCGGGCGCTGCCGGCGGAGCTGGACCTGACCGCGTACCGCGTCGTACAGGAGTCGCTGACGAACGTCGCGCGGCATGCGCGGGGGGCCACGTCCGTGACCGTACGCCTGGACTACGGTGAGTGCGAGCTGCGGCTGACGGTGGCGGACGACGGGCGGGGCGCCGAGGCCGGTGCCGCCGCCTCCGGGAGTGCAGCGGCCGGCGGCAGCGGCATCGGCGGGATGCGGGAGCGGGCGCGGGCGGTCGGCGGGGAGCTGGCCGCGGGGCCGCGGCCGGACGGCGCCGGCTTCGTCGTCACCGCCCGGCTGCCCTACGGAACGGAGCACGCCCAGGCATGATCAGGATTCTGCTCGCGGACGACCAGAAGCTGGTGCGCGCCGGCTTCCGCTCGATGCTGGAGGACGAGGACGACCTCGACGTGGTCGGGGAGGCGGGCGACGGTGCCGAGGCGGTGGCCGCGTGCCGCGAACTGCGCCCCGACGTCGTCCTGATGGACATCCGGATGCCGGGCACCGACGGCCTGGAGGCCGCCCGGCAGATCGCCGCGGACGAGCGGCTGGCGGACGTGCGGGTCGTCATCCTGACGACGTTCGACCTCGACGACTACGTCTACGCGGCGCTGCGGGCCGGCGCCGCGGGGTTCCTGGTCAAGGACACCGAGCCGGAGGAGCTGGTCCACGCGGTACGGGTGGCGGCGCGCGGCGACGCGCTGATCAGCCCGTCGGTGACGCGGCGGCTGATCGCCGAGTTCGCCGGGCGGGTGCGGGCGCCCGAGCCGGGCCCGCGGCTGAACGCGCTGACGGAGCGGGAGACCGAGGTGATGCACCTGGTCGCGGCGGGGCTTTCGAACGACGAGATCGCGGCGCGGCTGGTGCTCAGCCCGGCGACGGCCAAGACGCACGTGAGCCGGATCATGACGAAGCTGGGGGTGCGGGACCGGGCGCAGTTGGTGGTGCTGGCGTACGAGTCGGGGATGGTCCGGCCCGGGTGGCTGGCGCCCTGACGCGTTGCGGTCCGGGACCGTGTCCCCGGGTCGTGCGGGGAGCCGCCGTTGCGGGGCGGCCGTGCCGTAGCGGGCCGTCGGTGACCGGGCACGTCGATGTCGGTGGGGCGGCCTACCCTTGGGCGGGAATGCGGGGGGAGGCGGGTTCGGGGCGCGGACGCAACCTGGGGAGTACGGGGCGGGCGGGGCCGCAACCGGTGGGGTAGAGCAGTTGCCTTCACCGGGCCGATGTGGGCACCCCGGGCGGCCCGGCACGCTGGCGGCATGTCCGCACACAGCACTGATCCGCCCTCCGCAGCCACCGGCGCACGCCCCGGTCTCTTCGCGCGTGTCGCCGGCTGGTCGGGCCGGCGCCGCCGGCTCTCGATCCTGCTCTGGGTCGTCGTCCTCCTCGGTGTGACCGGCGCCTCCCAGGCCGTCGGAGGCAACTGGCGCAACGACTTCGCCCTGCCCGGCACCGACTCCCAGGCCGCCACCGACCTGCTGGAGCGGCACGGTTCCGCGCAGGCGGGCGACAGCGTGGAGATCGTGTTCAGGAGCGAGCGCGGGATGGCCGCGGCGGGCACCGAGCGGGACGTCGAGCGCATGCTGGAGCAGGTGCGCGGGCTGCCGAGCGTCGTGGACGTGCGCAGCCCGTACGCCGACGGCCAGGCGGCGGTCTCCGGGAACGGCGACATCGCGTACGCCACCGTCACCCTGGACGACAAGGCGGACCTCGTACCGAAGGCGGACGTCAAGAGGATCATCGACACCGCGCAGGCGGCCGGGAGCGACGCGCTGCAGGTCGAGTTGGGCGGCGACGCCGTCCGCGGCGCCGAGGAGGCGGGCGGCGGCCCCGCCGAGGGCGCGGGCGTGTTCGCCGCGCTGATCATCCTCGTGCTGCTCTTCGGCTCGCTGGTGGCCGCCGCCGTGCCGCTGGTCACCGCGCTGTTCGCGGTCGGCACCGCGATCGGCCTGATCACGCTGGCCGGGCACGTCTTCTCCGTCGCCGACTTCACGCCGCCGGTCATGATGCTCGTCGGCCTCGGCGTCGGCGTCGACTACGCGCTGCTCATCTTCTACCGGTACCGGCACGAGCTGGTCCGCGGCGCCGACCGGGACAGCGCCGCGCGGATCGCGCTCGACGTCGCCGGGCGCACCGTCTTCTTCGCCGGCTGCACGGTCATCATCGCCCTCCTCGGCCTGGTCGCCCTCGGCCTCGGCGCGCTGCAGGGCGTGGCCCTCGCGGTGGCGCTGACCGTCCTGGTCACCATGGCCGCGTCGCTGGTGCTGCTGCCCGCGCTGCTCGCCGTGCTCGGCCGGCGCATCCAGCGAAATGTGCGGGCGCACGCCGAGAAGGCGGCGGCCAAGGGCAGGACCGAGGGCCGCCGCTGGCGCGCCCTGGCGGCTGCCGTGCAGCGCCGTCCGCTGCCCGCGCTGGTCGCCGCCCTGGTCGCCCTGCTGGCCCTGTCGGCGCCCGCGCTCGGCATCCGGCTCGGCTTCGCCGACGCCGGCAACGACCAGACCTCCACCACCAGCAGGAAGGCGTACGACCTGCTCGCCGAGGGCTTCGGCCCCGGCTTCAACGGTCCGCTCTTCGTCGTCGCGCAGGGCGGCGGCGGCACCGGTGCGGCCGAGGCGGGGGAGCAGGCGCAGGCCAGGATCGAGCAGGTCGACGGCGTCGCCGCGACCACCCCGCCGCTGCCGTCCGGGGACGGCGAGGCCGCCACCGTCATGGTCTTCCCCGCCTCGGCGCCGCAGGACGCCCAGACCGCGGACCTCGTGCACGACCTGCGCGACGACGTGCTGCCGTCGCTGGAGGCGGAGACGGGCACGGAGTACCTGGTGGGCGGCGCCACCGCCGCCGCCCAGGACTTCTCCGACAAGGTCGCCGACCGGATGCCGCTGTTCGTCGCCCTCGTCGTCGGGCTGTCGACGCTGCTGCTGATGATGGTGTTCCGCTCCCTGTGGATCCCCCTCAAGGCGGCGGTGCTGAACCTGCTGTCCATCGGGGCCGCGCTCGGCGTGATCACGCTGGTGTTCCAGGAGGGCTGGTTCGGCGTGCAGCAGGGGCCCATCGAGGCGTTCATCCCCGTGATGATCTTCGCGATCGTCTTCGGGCTCTCCATGGACTACGAGGTCTTCCTCGTCTCCCGGATGCACGAGGAGTGGGAGCGTACGAAGAACGCCTCGCACGCGGTGCGCGAGGGGCTCGCCGTCACCGGGCAGGTGATCACGGCCGCGGCGCTGATCATGATCGTGGTGTTCGCGGCGTTCATCCTCAGCCCGGACCGGATGCTCCAGCAGTTCGGCCTGGGACTTGCGACGGCGATCCTGCTGGACGCCCTGCTCATCCGCTGCCTGGTGGTGCCTGCGGTGATGCAGTTGCTCGGCCGGTACGCCTGGTGGCTGCCGGCTCCGCTGGCCAGGATGCTGCCGAAGGTGGCGCTGGAGCGTCCCGAGGGGCCCGACGGGTCTGTGGGGGCTGAGAGGGCTGAGAGGGCCGTGGGGCACGACGGGCCGGAGTGGTCCGAGCAGCAGGGGGCCGGGGTCCCGTAGGCCACCGGCTGCCGGCGAGCGTGCGGTCCGCCCGCGGGGGCGGACCGCACATTTGTTCGTACCGCAGGCGCGGGGTGGCGGCCGTACGCCCTCAGCGGCGCTGCTGCGCCTCCTGGTGCCACCGGCCGCCCTCCCGGCGGTCGAGCCACACCACCGGATGCGCCTCGGCCTGCGACAACTGCGTCCACCAGCCGCCCAGCGTCCCCCGTACCGGCACCGTCGGCAGCGCCTCGGCCAGCGCCGCGCGCGCCATGTCCGGCTCGTTGCTGTTGCGCTCGGCCGCCGAGACGGTGTCCCAGGCGGAGAGCATGGCGCGGGCCGCGTCGTAGGTCTCGACGGCGTACGGGCGGGTGGCCAGGTCGTCGCCGAGGGCCTGGCGGACGGCGGCGCGGCGGTCTGCGTCGGGGTCCAGGCGGACGTCGTAGTGGCCGCGGACGGTCAGCCAGCCGTCCGGTACGGAGAAGTCCCCGTCGGCGGCAGCGTTGCGGCCGGTGCACGTCGGCGCGGTCGGGTCCCACATGGCCTTCACGCCGTCGAAGCCGCTGTCCTCCACCTGCTCCAGCCACGTGTCCAGGCTCTGCGCCCCGCCCTGAAGGAACACCGCGTCCGGCTGGAACCTGTCGATGCCGTCGGCGGGCTGCCCCGCGTCGTCGGCGTGCACCTCGACGCCGTCCGCGAGCAGCCGGTCGACCAGCGCCCGGGTGGGGCCGGCGGCGGTGTCGCCGCGGACGTAGACCTTGCGGACCCCGGGTGCGGCGGCGAGGTAGCGGGCCATGACGACGCCCATGTCGGCGGTGGAGGCGGAGGAGCGCAGCTCGCCCGTGTCGGCGTAGCGCGGCTCGGGGCTCTGGCCGGCCCCGTCGTGGCGGCAGGCGCGTACGACGGGGAGGCGGAAGGACGTCAGGCCGCTCTCCGGCAGGTTGAGGGCGGGGTCGCCGCCGACGACTCCGGTCAGGCCCGGTTCCAGCTCCAGCCAGTGGGCTATCAGCCGGCCGTTCTGGGGCTCGGTGGACTCCTTGTGGGCGGTGAGGTCCGCGACGCCCAGCGGGGGTGTCGCCACGCCGCCGCTGCCGCCGGCGCCGCCGCCGTGGTCGGCGAGCGCCCGGGCCACGCTCCCGGCAAGGACGGCGTCCCGGCCGCGGCCCGTGCCGGCGTCCCCGAGGGCGCCGATGCGGTACACGCCGGTGAACGCGGCGGCCGTGGTGGCGTCGGGCGACGGATCCCCCGCCCGTCTCAGTCCGGTGCCGCCCGGCCAGGCGGACACGACGATGCTCGCGATCACGAGGACGCTGGCACCGATGGCGGCGAGCGTGAGGGAGCGCGACACCTGGCGCCGTCCCCCTCGGCGGGGCCGCAGCGGCTCCCGCAACCCGCCGCGCCCGTCCGGGACTTCTCCTCCCGGCCCCTCCTCAGGCACGACGACCCCCTCCTTCCGCCGAGAAGGACGCTATCCGCCGCGGCGAGGTTCCGCCGCCGTACGGCATGATCCAGCCAGTTGATCCGGCCGCTTTCCGCGGCGGGTTCCGACGGCGGGCAGCCGCGCTGACCTGGTGTACGGGTGGCCGTGGCGGCCGTGGGCAGAATCCGTCCGCGTCACCGGGAATCACCGCGGGCACGCGGGGCGTTACACGCTCATGAGCATGTACGAATGGGACCCCAGCGGGCTCGCGGCCGTCGACGCGGTGCTGGAGCACGACTCGGCGGGGCTGACCCTGCTCTACCACCTCGAAGGCTTCATCGACGCCGGCGAGACCGGCACCCAGATCAGCGAGCGGCTGCTCGACGACCTGCCGCACGAGGTCGTCGCCCGTTTCGACCACGACCGGCTCGTGGACTACCGCGCGCGCCGGCCCCTCATGACGTTCCGCCGCGACCACTGGGCCGCGTACGATGTCCCCCACCTCGAACTGCACCTCGTGCGCGACGCGACCGCCAGCCCGTTCCTGCTGCTGTCGGGCCCGGAGCCGGACGTGGAGTGGGAGCGCTTCGCCGAGGCCGTCCGCGAGATCGTGGAGCGGCTGAACGTGCGCCTGGCCGTCAACTTCCACGGCGTCCCCATGGGCGTGCCGCACACCCGCCCGGTGGGCCTCACGCCGCACGGCAACCGCACCGACCTGGTGCCGGGCCACCGCAGCGTCTTCGACGAGGCCCAGGTCCCCGGCAGCGCCGACGCGCTGCTGGAGTTCCGGCTCGGCGAGGCCGGGCACGACGTCCTCGGCGTCGCCGCGCACGTGCCGCACTACCTGGCCCGCACCCCGTACCCGGACGCGGCGCTGACGGTCCTGGAGGCGATCACCTCCGCGACGGGCCTCGTCCTGCCGGGCGTGGCGCACGCGCTGCGCTCCGAGGCGCTGAAGGTGCAGAACGAGATCGAGCGCCAGGTCGACGAGGGCGACGAGGAACTGGTCGGCATGGTCCGCGGGCTTGAGCACCAGTACGACGCGCTGGCCGGCGGCGACGACCGGGAGAACCTGATGGCCGAGCCCGCGGAGCTGCCCTCCGCGGACGAGCTGGGCAACGCCTTCGAGCAGTTCCTCGCGGAGCGCGAGGAAGGGGACTGACGGGCGGAGCGCGCGCGTACGCGGCCTACGCTGGACCCATGCTGACGGTGGGACTGACCGGCGGGATCGGCGCCGGCAAGAGTGCGGTGGCGCAGTTGCTGGCCTCGTACGGAGCGGTGCTCGTCGACTCGGACACGATCGCCCGCGAGGTGGTGGCGCCGGGCACCGAGGGGCTGGCCGCGGTCGTCGCGGAGTTCGGGGCGGAGGTGCTCGCCGCGGACGGCAGCCTGGACCGGGCGAAGCTCGGCGGCATCGTCTTCGCCGACGCCGGGCGGCGCCAGGCCCTCAACGCGATCGTCCACCCCCTGGTCCGGGCCCGCTCCGCCGCGTTGCAGGAGGCGGCGGGCGCGGACGCGATCGTCGTGCACGACGTGCCGCTGCTGGCCGAGAACAACCTTGCCGGGCTGTACGACGTCGTCGTAGTCGTCGACGCCGCGCCCGCCACCCAGCTCGACCGGCTGGTGCGGCTGCGCGGCATGACGGAGCACGAGGCGCGCGCCCGGATGGCGGCGCAGGCCACGCGCGAACAGCGGCTGGCGATCGCCGACATCGTCGTGGACAACGACGGGACGCCGGAGGAGCTGGCGGAGCGGGTACGGAAGGTCTGGGAGGAACTGGTGGCACGCAAGGGGATCAGGGGGCGGAACAGCGGGGCATGATCCCGTATTGGGAGGCGAGGTGCCTCCCGGTTGCCCCGGGGAAACAGAAGACGGAACGCACAAGGCAAGACGCCATACGCAAGACGGGGAAGACGAGGAGGGAGTCCGCCGTGGCCGAGCGCAGCCCGGAGACCGACGTCGTCGACTACCGGGCGGCCGAGCAGTTGCTCGCCGCCCGCGATCCGCGCGGCGCGGTCCAACTGCTCGACCCGCTGGTCGAGGCCCATCCCGAGAAGGTCTCGCCGCGGCTGCTGCGCGCCCGCGCGTACTTCATGAGCGCCCGTCTCCGCGCGGCGGAGGCCGACTTCCGCACGGTCATCGACCGGGAACCGGACAACGCCTACGCGCACTTCGCGCTGGCCCGCACGCTGGAGCGGGCCGGGGGCGACCCGGACGAGGTGCGGCGGCACTTCCGGCTGGCGGCGGCGCTCGACCCGCGGCCGGACTTCGTGGACGCGGCGGGCTTCGAGGAGTAGAGGAGCGGCGGCGGCGCGGCACAGCGAGGTGTGCGAGCGACCGCCGGAGGAGCGGGTGGCGTACGTGATCCCGGTCGGCTATCCGGCCCACGGGGCGCGGGTGCCCGACATCCGGCGCAAGGACCTGGACGACGTGCTGGTCCGGCTCTGAGGCGTCGGCGCGCTGTTTGGGGCGCGCGCGGGATGCGGCGTGCGCTGGGCTGCGCTTTCGTGCGCCTGGTTGGACTCTGTGTGCCGCAGAAGTTGCCGTGGATGCCGAACCGTTGACCGCGTGACGCAGGCCGCTTACGCTGATGCGCGCATGCCAGTAAGCGCTTTCTGGGCGGACTCGTCAGACGCGGGAGAGGCGGTTGTGCGCATGAACGGCAGGCACGAGAGGGACCAGGGAGCCGACGGAGCCAGAGGGTCCCGGAGGCCGGCGAACAGCGGGATGGGACGGCGCGCGCTGCTCACCGCGGCGCTCGGCGCCGGCACCGCCGCCGCCCTCGGCGGCACGGCCGGGTCCGCTGCGGCGGCCGGCACGGCGGGCCGCTGCGGCGACCGGCGTATTCCGCCGGGGGGCCTCGGTATGCACCTCTACACCATGCGCGGGCCCCTGGCCACGGACTTCGCCGGCACGCTGGGGCAGTTGTCCGACATCGGCTACGCCACCGTCGGCGTCAGCGGGCGGCACGGCCACACCGCCCAGCAGATCCGCGACATGATCGACGACGCCGGCCTGGAGGCCGTGCTGGAGCACGTCGCGTACAGCATCGTCTCCGGCAGCGGGCTGCCGCAGGCGATCGAGGACGTCCACACCCTGGGCGGCAAGTGGGTCGTCGTCCCCAGCCTGCCCGGCGCCATGCACACGCCGGACGGCTTCCGCGAGGCCGCGCGGGTCCTGAACGAGGCGGGCCGCGCCTGCCGGGACGCCGGCCTGCAGCAGGTGCTCTTCCACAACCACGGCAGCGACCACGCCACGGTCGACGGTGAGGTGCTCTTCGACATCCTCGTCAACGAGACCGACCCCCAGCTGGTCGCCTTCGAGTTCGACGTGTACTGGGCAACGCGCGGCGGCGCCGACCCGCTCACGTACTTCCGCCGGTACCCGGGCCGCTTCCCCGCGCTGCACGTCAAGGACATGGCGGAGAACGGCGACTTCGCCGACGTCGGCTCCGGCGTGCTGGACTTCCCGGGGATGTTCCAGGGGGCGAAGAGCGGCGGGGTCATGCAGTGGCTCGTCGAGCACGACAACCCGGCGGACCCGTTCGCGACGGCGCGCAACAGCTACGAGTACCTCGCGGCGCTGCGCTACTGAGACGCGCGGCCGGCCCTGCGGCGCCGCCGCGACGCGGGCGGCGTACCGGGTGCTTGTGGCGCTGACGGTGCTTCCAGTGCTTCCGGTGTCTCCGGTGCGTACCCGGGCGGGAGACGCACCGGGCGGGCCCGCACCCGGGCGGGTGTCGCGGGTCCCGGCGCGGCGGCAGCGGCCTTCTCGGCGGGCTCTTCGGGCCCTCGCCGACGGCCGCTGCCGCTCGGGCCGCATCCCGGCGGGGGCGGGCCGGGCACCGGGCCCGGCACGACCGGCCCCGGCAGGAACCGCCCCGCTACGGCCGGTTCAGCGCCCGGGCGGCGCCGGCGGCCACGGCGGTGGCGAGGATCCACCCGGCGGCGGCGAGCAGATACGCCACCCACTGCGAGCCGTCGTCGGGCGCGAACGCGTTGCCCTGGCCGAAGTCGACGACCGGCAGCAGGGTGTCGAGGGTGTAGACGAACGGGTTGAACTCGATGCGCTTGTCGGGCTCCACCCGCTGCGGCCGGTCGGCGTGGAAGAGCAGCGAGCCCAGCGCCAGCAGCCCGGCCAGCCAGACGACGGCGCGCTCGGGGCGGTAGCCGTAGCCGACGAGGACGTCCTGGACGCCGCCCCAGGCGCGGGCGTACCAGGGCAGTTGGGCGCGGCGGGCGCGCTGTTTGGCGAGCAGGACGCGGCGGGCGTCGTCCTCGTGCCCGAGGCGGCGGTACACCGCGGCGAGCTGCTCGTACGGCTGCGGGACGTACGCGGCCTCGCCCCGGTTCAGCCAGGGCAGGCGCTCGGCGGCGGAGAGCGGGTAGCGGAGCTGTTCGTACACTGCGCCGTCGAGGCGGAGCAGGGCCGGCCAGGCGGTGGGCGCGTCGTGCAGTACGCCGATGGCCGAGTAGCGCAGGTCGAGGGCGCCGTCGAAGCGGGTGGTGCGCAAGTCGGCCTCGCGGGCGGTGGTGCGGCGCAGGCTGAGCGCGGTGGCGCCGGGGCCGTGTCCGCCGATGCGGCTGCCGCCTGCCTCGATGCGGCCGGTGACGTGGGCGCCGGACATCCGGACCAGGCCGGTGGCGGTCAGACCGGTCAGCACGGCGTCGGCGCCTATCTGGATCCCGTACGCGTCGAATGAGACGTCGTCCGCCTCCGCACGCAGGTCTGCGCGGTTCATCACCAGTCGGCCGCCGACGGTCGCGTCCGCGAGCCGTATCTGACCGTGCGAGCGGAAGCCGTTGTCGAGCACGACGTCGGAGCCGACGTGGGCGCCGGGGGCGTCCAGGGTGCGCCCGGCGGGGTTGTCGAGTGCGGCGGCGCGCAGGAACGCCGTGCCGGCCACCGAGGCGTTCCGGAGCCCGAGCCGGCCGGTGGCGGACAGCCGGTACGCGGAGAAGTCGCCGTCGATCTGTACGCGGGCGGCGTCGAGCGCGGCTTCTCCGGTGGCGGCGTCGAGCCGGGCGCCGCGCAGGTCGAGGCTGCCGCCGACGCGGGCGGTGCGCAGCACGACCGTGCCCCGGGCGGAGAAGCCGTCGCCCATGAGGATGTCGTTGTCGACCTGCAGGCGAGTGGCGTTGAGCGCCTCCCCTTCGGGGCCGTGGAGCCGGGCGCCGTTGAGGATGAGGGCGCCGGCGATACGGGTGGCGACGAGCCGGATCTTCCCGCTGGTCGTGCAGGCGGTCAGGCGGAGGCTCCCCTCGGCCCAGAGGTGGGAGGCGAGCATGCCCGGCAGGTGTGAGCCGTTGAAGCTGAGCTGACGGGTACGCGCGCCGTACAGGTCGACGGACTCTTCGAACGAGCAGTCCGTGAGCCGCAGATGGTGCTGTATATCCGCATGGTCGAGCGCCAGCCGACCCGTGATCCGGGCGCCGGTGAGCTGCACCGCGGCGGTGTGCCCGGACTCGGCCTCGCGCGCGCCGAGCAGCAGCGCGGCGACGACCTCGGCGCGCACCACGCGCTCCGGGCCCCAGCCGGCGCCCCCGACCGGGTCGTCCACGGCGGGGTCGCCGGCGCGCAGGTCGATGCGCTCGGCGGTGGGAAAGGCATCCCACAGCCGCCGCTCGGGCGGGCTCAGCTCGTCGGGTCCCACGGGTTCCCCCTCGCCTTCGGCATCGACCGCGGTATGCGCACTCACATCCGCAGCCCGTACTCAACCACCTCCGTGGACCGCCCGGTTGGGCACCCGCCGGACCCCTGGCCGACCCCGAGGGGTACGGAGGGGGCGGGCGCCGCGACGGAGACCGTCGGGGGCGCCGGCGCCGCCGACGGTGCTTCCGGCGGCGCAGCCGCCCGCGGCACCCGGGACGCCTCCGGGCTCACGCCGGGCATCCCAGGCTCACGCCGGGCATCCCGGGCTCACGCCGGGCATCCCGGGCGCACGCCGAGCCTCCCGGGCTCACGCCGAACGGCCGCGAGGGCGCACCGTCCGGGCGCAGTCCCTGCGGGTCAGGGCCGTCACGGGCGCCGTCCCGCCCCGGCATCCCCTCCGGCCGCGCGGCATCATGGAGCCGTGCGGTTGCAGGCGATCTCCTGGGAACGGCTTACCGAGGCGCTGGCCGAGCGCGTCGCCGGGACGAAGGCGGCCGACGGCAGCCCGTGGCTGCGCGTCGCCGTGGACGGCGCTCCCGCGGCGGAGCCGGGGCTGCTCGCCGCCCGGGTCGGCGACGCCCTGCGGCTGCGTGGGCGCGAGGCCCTCGTCCTCGCCGCCCACGGGTTCCTCCGGCCCGCCTCCCTGCGCTACGAGTTCGGGCGCGAGGACCCCGACGCGTACTACGACACCTGGCTCGACACGGGCGCCCTCTGGCGCGAGGTCTTCGGCCCGCTGGAGCCCGGCGGCGACGGCCGCGTCCTGCCCGACCTCTGGGACCCCGTCACCGACCGCGCCACGCGCAGCCCGTACACCCAACTCCCGCCCGGCGCCGTCGTGCTGCTGCACGGGCCGCTGCTGCTCGGCCGCTGGTTCCCCTTCGACCTGGCCGTTCACCTCCGTCTCTCCCCATCCGCACTCGCCCGGCGCACTCCGCCACAAGACCGCTGGACGCTGCCCGCCTTCGCCCGCTACGAGGACGAAGCCGACCCGGAAGCGGTCGCCGACGTGCTCGTACGCCTCGACGACCCGCGCCGCCCGGCCTGGCGCCCCGAGCGGCCGTAAGAGACGTACCCGGGACCACGACCGGCCCGCTGCCGCGGCTCAGAAGGACCCGGCGGCTCGCTCCGGCAACCAAGCGGGCTCTCCTCCGCCAGCGCAGGCCCGCGCGTCAGGGCAGCCGCTTCGGCTTCTCGGGTTCCTCGTCCTCGCGTACCGGCTCGTACGGCGGCACGTCCCGGCCCGGCTGGAAATGCGGACCCTGTCTGATGTGCCGGACCACCACCACCATGTCGACAACCGTGATCGCGGCGAGAGCCGCGGTGACCGCGGCCCAGACCGGCTGGTCGACGACGATGAAGAACACCGTGGCCGCGATCATCCACAGCGTCCCCCACAGGGCCAGCCAGAAGCGCATGCGCAGCGGCGAGCGGGCGTGCACGGGCTCGTCGCCGGAGCGGATCAGCCACATACGAAGCACCTCCCGCCTTCCAGCATCCGGCTGTCCGGGGCGGAGGTCCAACCAGGCACACTGCGCGTACGGCCGCCTACCGCACGCAGCGCGCCAGGGATATCTGCCGGTCCTGCGGCCACTGGGCTTCCGGCAGTCCCTCCGCGCGCTGGGCGTCCGCGAGCCCGTCGGCCCTGCGGGCGGACCGCACCGCCGCTTCCGTCCCGTCTGCCCCGTCCCGCGCCTCCGCCGGCGCGCCGGGCCGGCCCGCGCCCGTCGGTTCCGTACGCTCCGCCAGCTCAGCGGCCATGCTCGCCAGGTCCAGCCCGGCACCCTCGGTCTCGTCCACGTCGCACGCGGCCAGGCCGAGCTCCTGCTCCGCTGATTCGAGCTCGTCGACAACGTCGTGGTAGTCCATGCCCTGGAAGCTACAACCCCCCACTGACACCGCCCGCCCCGCCCGCCCTCAGCGCCCCTTTTCCCCCGGCATATGGCACCCTGCCGCAGACGCCCCGCTGCGCCGTCCTCGCGCAGACCCCGGGCGGCCACCGCACCGCCTCCCGCCCGCGGTTGCTACGGTGCCTGGCGTGACCACGCCGACCGATGAGAACGGCCATGTGAGCCTGCCCGGCCAGCACGG
Organism: Streptomyces sp. CNP082; assembly: GCF_059570535.1. Taxonomy (NCBI): domain Bacteria; kingdom Bacillati; phylum Actinomycetota; class Actinomycetes; order Kitasatosporales; family Streptomycetaceae; genus Streptomyces; species Streptomyces sp. CNP082. Next base: position 188,543 of record NZ_JCANSZ010000006.1, on the reverse strand, counting down.
CCCGTCCGCCACCACCGAGATAGACCCGCGCGCCGCCGGCGCCGTCCGCACCTCGTACGCGCCCGACCCCGACGGCGACCCGGACCCCGGCGAGATCGTCTGGACCTGGGTCCCGTACGAGGAGAACGACGGCCGCGGCAAGGACCGCCCGGTCCTCGTCGTCGCCCGCGAGCCGGCGGGCACGGTCCTCGCCGTCCAACTGTCCAGCAGGCGCCGCGACGACGACCACGACTGGGTGCGCATCGGCGCCGGCCCCTGGGACCGCGCGGGCCGCGAGTCGTGGGTCGACCTGGACCGCGTGCTGCGCGTCCACGACGACGGCATGCGCCGCGAGGCGTGCTCGCTGGACCGCCAGCGGTTCCACCTCGTCGAGCACCGGCTGCGCCTGCGCTACGGCTGGCGCTGACCCCGCCCCGCAGCCCAGACGCCCCGGACGCCCCGGACGACCCGGACGACGTAGCCGTCCCAGCCCCTACAGGGCCGTCAGCACCCGCGGTCCGTCCTTCGTCACCGCGATCGTGTGCTCGATGTGCGCCGCCCTGCTGCCGTCCGTCGTACGCAGCGTCCACCCGTCGCCGTCGACCCCGTAGTCGTCCGAGCCGCCCGACAGCAGCATCGGCTCGATCGCCAGAGTCAGCCCGTGCCGCAGCGGGTAACCCCGCCCCGCGCGCCCGCGGTTGGGCACGTGCGGGTCCTCGTGCATCCGCCGCCCGATGCCGTGCCCGCCGAAGTCCGCCGGCATCCCGCAGCCCGCCTCCGCGGCCACGCGCCCCACGGCGGACGAGATGTCGCCCAGCCGCCCGCCCGCGACCGCGGCGGCGATCCCGGCGTCGATCGCGCGCTGCGTGGCGGCGATCAGCGCGGTGTCCTCGGGCCGCGGCGTGCCCACGGTGAAGCTGATCGCCGCGTCGCCCGTCCAGCCGTCCAGCTCCGCGCCGCAGTCCAGGGACACGAGGTCGCCGTCGCGCAGCCGGTAGGAGGTGGGGATGCCGTGCACGATCGCGTCGTTGACGGAGGTGCAGAGGACCGCGGGGAAGGGCGTGGCGGCGAACGACGGCCGGTAGCCGAGGAACGGCGAGCCGGCTCCCGCCTTGTCCAGCACCTCCCGCGCGGCTTCGTCCAGTTCCTGCAGGCTGACGCCGATGCCAGCCGCGTCCCGCGCGGCGGTGAGGGCCTGGGCGACGATGCGGCCGGCCTCCCGCATGGCGTCCAGCGCGGCGTCGTTCTTGATCTCGACCATGAGGTGACTCTCCCTGCCTCCCAATTACTATACCGGTATTAGTATCACGCTCATGGTTCGTACTCCACTGACCCCCGAGGAGCGCCGCCGCGGCGAGCGCTTCGGCGCGCTGCTGCGCGCCGCGCGGGGCGAGCGCAGCATGACCGATGTCGCCGCCGCCGCCGGCATCTCCGCCGAGACCCTCCGCAAGATCGAGACCGGCCGCGCCCCCACCCCGGCCTTCTTCACGGTCGCCGCCCTGGCCACCGCCCTGGGCGTCTCCCTCGACACGCTGGCCGAGACCTGCACCGCACCCGAGCCGGAAGCCGCCGCGGACCGCGCCGTCCACGCCGCGTAGCGGGTACGGGTCAACTCCCGTACCCCCGGCCGCCACTCGACCCGGTGAGTCGGCCGCCGCAGCGCTGTAGCGGGGCACGGCGGCGGGCATGGCGCACCCATGACATACGCGAACGGCACCCGGAAAACCCCCGACGACGGCTGGGAGAGGCGCTACCGCGCGGCCCTGGAACGGGGCGCCGGCCGCGGGGAGGCGCTGCTGACGGGGGTGGCGGCGCTGGCCTTGTACGGGTTCCACGGCGTGCCCGACGCCGCGGACGTGCGCGTGGTCGACGTGCTCGTACCGCCCCGCCGCCGCCTGACCCCGCCGCCCGGGATCCGCATCCACCACGCCCTGCGCCGCCTGCCCCCGCCCGTCCGCCTGCCACCCGGCCTCCCCGCCGCCCCGCCGGTCCGCGCCGCCACCGACGCACTGCGCGACGTGCTCGACCACGACCGGACGGCCGCCCTGCTGCGCGAACTGCTCGACGCCCGCGCCACCCCGCCCGCCGCCGCCGCCGCGCTCCGCGCCGCCGGCCTGCACACCCGCCCCGACGTCGCCGCCGTACTCGCCGCCCTCGGCCCCGCCGCCCGCCCACCCGCCGAGATCCGCGCCCGCACCCTGCTGCGCTCCTCCGGCCTGCGGCCTCCGCTCTGGCACATCCCGCTGCACCTCGACGGCTACTGGCTCACCACCCCGCACGCCCACTGGCCCCGCACCGGCGTCCTCCTGCACCTCACCGAGCCGCCGTTCCGCACCGACGACGGCACCGTCGAGCACCACAACGCCCTCGAATCCCTGGGCCTGCACCTCGTCCACACCACACCGCGTCAGTTGTTCCGCGAACCGGAGGCCTTCACCGCCGCCGTCCGCGACGCCCTCGCCGCGGCCCCCCACGGCCCGGACCCGGGCCGGCTGCGCGCGCGCCCGCGCCGCAGGCGCGTCTGGTGAGAGGCACGCTCCCGGGCGCCACCGCGCGCTCCCCGACCCGTCGCTACGCCCCTTGCCCCGGCCGTCCGCCCGGAATACTGACCGCCGTTGCCGCCGTGGCGCACCCTGCCGCCGCGGCTGCGCGCGGCGGGCTGCCGGACTGCACGGCCGCCAGATAGGCGCCCGTGAAGGCGTCGCCCGCGCCGACGGTGTCGAGAGGGGTGACCGGGGTCGCGGGGACGTGCACCGCGGGAGTGCCGGGGGCGGCGAGGTGCGCGCCGTCACCGGCGGCGGTGACCACGGCGGTGGCGTCCAGCGCGGTGGCCAGGGCCGCGGCCGCGGCGGCGGGGGAGGGCAGCCCGGTGAGCAGCGCGGCCTCCGCGGAGTTGGGGAACACGGTGTCGGCGTCGGCGATCGCGGTGAGGAAGGGCCGTACCCCGTAGGCGGCGAGGAAGCCGGCCGACGCCGGATCCACGCTGACCGCCGCCCCGCGCGCGTGCGCCTCGGCGGCGGCGAGGGCGGCGAGGGCCCGGCCGGGGGCGGTGAAGAACAGGTAACCGGAGAGGTGGACGTGCGTGACGCCGGCCAGCAGCCCCGGCTCCCAGTCGTCGGGGCCCAGCCGGAACGCCGCCCCGCTGTCCGTCAGGAACGACCGCTCGCCGCCGCCGTCGACCAGGGCGACGACCTTGCCCGTGGGCGCCTCAGGGTCGACGCGGACGCGGGCGTCGACCCCGGCGCGTACCAGCTCGGCGCGATGCCAGTCGGCGGCGTCCCGGCCCGCGCGCGCCAGCAGACGCACCCGTGCGCCGCAATGCGCCGCCCACGACGCCACGTTCGCGCCGGCGCCGCCGGGCAGGATCGCGATCTCGGCCGGTGTGTCCGTACCGCGGGCGAGCGGGGCGGTGTGGCGGGCGACGACGTCGGTGACGACGTCACCTATCACGAGCAGCACCGGGCGACGGGCACCGTCCGTGCGCGGCCCCGTACGACCCTCCGGTTCCGTCTCCTGGTTCACCCGAGGTCCCGCATCGCCGGCCGCACGCTGCCCGTACCTCCGCTCACGCCCGCGTCCTCACGCCCGCGTCCTCACGCCCCTTCCGCCACCGCGATCTCGGCCGCCAGCCGTACGTTCCCCCGCACCGCCGCGAGGTTCGCCTCCAGCGACGCACCGTGCGTGTGCTCCGTGAGGTACGCCAGCAGGAACGGCGTGATCGCCTGCCCGCTCACGCCCCGCCGCCCCGCCTCGCGCAGCGCGTCCGCCAGCACCGCGTCGTGCAGCGCCGGGTCCAACTGCTCGGCCGCCGGCACCGGGTTGGCCACGATCACCGCCGACGGCGGCACGTCCAGGTCCCGTTGGGCGCGCAGCACCGCCGCGGCCTCCGCGGGCGTACGGACCGTCCACTCCACCGGCTCCCCGGACGTGCGGAGATAGAACCCCGGGAACTCCGCCGTGCCGTAGCCGAGCACCGTGACGCCCAGCGTCTCCAGCCGCTGCAGCGTCGCCGGCACGTCCAGGATGGACTTCACCCCCGCGCACACCACCGCGATCCGCGTCGTCGCCAGCAGCCGCAGGTCCGCCGACTCGTCCTGAGAGCGGGTCCACTCCCGGTGCACCCCGCCGAGCCCGCCGGTGGCGAAGACCCCGATGCCGGCGCGGGCCGCGAGGAACGCCGTGGCCGCGACGGTCGTGGCGCCGCTCGCGCCGAGGGCGGCGGCCGGCGCGAGGTCGCGCACGGTCAGCTTGCGTACGGTGCCGTCGGACGCGATCCGCTCCAACTGCGCCCTGTCGAGCCCGACATGGGGCGTGCCGTCGAGGACGGCGATGGTGGCGGGCACGGCGCCGGCGGAGCGGACGACGTCTTCCAGTTCGGCCGCCACGTGCAGGTTGCGGGGGCGGGGCAGGCCGTGGGCGATGATCGTCGACTCCAGGGCGACGACCGGCCGCCGGTCCGCGAGCGCGGCGCGGACCTCGTCTGTCAGGTGCATGCGCCCACGGTACGTGCTGGGCGGCCCCGGTGATCAGCCCTCAGGTGTCGTACAGGCCGTCCCACGGCTCGTGGAACCCGAGCCGGTCCGGGTACAGCTCCGCCCAGTCCGGCTCGTCTTCGCCGGCGTCCGCGCCGCCGGGCGCCCGCTCCGCGTGCCGCTCCGCGACGAGTCCGAAGCGGATCCCGTCGGCCGGGACCTCGAACGGCCTGATCGCGATGGAGCCGAACACCAGCCCCGGCAGCTCGTCTAGCCAGCCCTCCAGCTTCGCGTCCAGCCGCCCGTCCGCGGGCACGCCGGGGCCCGGGGTCCAGATGTCGGAGCCGGTGTGGCGGCCTTCGGCGTCGAAGCGGTGCATGACGGCGTACCAGCGGCGGTGCTCCAGCCAGTCGGGGCCCATGCGGTAGTCGGGCGGGTACGCGGCGGTGATCGAGGCGAGGAACTGCCCGTGGTCGTAACGGCCGATGTTCTCGGTGCGGTAGCCGGGCTCGTGACGTATCGGGATGACCTCAGGGATCGCCATGGCCCAGACCTTAAGGGGTGGCCGCGGGAGCCGGCATCCGGGTCCCGCCCGATGCGCCGGGCGGGGCGGGGGATCGCGCGGACGCGCGGGGGGATACGCCGGCGGCGTCAGCGCCTACCGTCGGAGGATGGACGACGCCGACCGCGCCACCGACCCTGACGCCGCCCCGTCCCCCACCGCCGGCGACGCGCCCGTCCGCCCGCTCCTCCTGCTCGACGTCGACGGCCCCCTCAACCCGTACGCCGCGCGCGAACAGCCGCCCGGGTACGGCGAATACGTGGTCACCGGCATGCCCGCCGGGCCGCTTCGGCTGTGGCTGAAGCCGGCGCACGGGCAGCGGCTGCTGTCGCTCCCGTACGAACTGGTGTGGGCGACGACGTGGATGCACGAGGCCAACACCGTCATCGGAGACCGGGTGCTGGGGCTGCCGCCGCTGCCGGTCATCGAGTGGCCGTCGATGTTCACCACCGACGATCCGGACGGGCTGTACTGGAAGACGCGGCACATCGTCGCCTGGGCGGCCGGCCGTACGTTCGCCTGGGTGGACGACGAGATCACCGCGGCCGACACGGCGTGGATCGCCGAGCACCACGCGGGCGCGGCGCTGCTGCGGCGGATCGACCCCGCGCGCGGGCTGGTGGAGGAGGACTTCGAGGCGCTGGAGGCGTGGGCCCGGGAGCTGGAAGGGCACCGGCCGGGATGAGCCCGCGGAGCCGGGCGGACCGCCGCGGCCCGCGTCAGCTGTCCGCCAGCTCCAGCAGCTTGAGGACCGTGTTCCAATTGCGCGCGGTCGCCGTCACCGCCAGCCTGCGGCTGGAGAAGTCGGCCGCGAGCTTCGACCGCCCGAGCCCGCCGGGGCACCAGACATAGACCACGCGGTCGCCGATCTCGTACCGGTCGGGGGCGTACGAGGCGGGGTCGGCGGTACGGAACCACGCGTCCTCCGGCGCCGGCCCGGACAGGAACACCGCCAGGAAGCGGGCCGGTTCCGCGGCGCCCTCCGGCAGCGGGTTGCCGGCGATCACGGCCGCGAGCTCGTCCCGGGTGCGCGCGACGACCGGTATCCGCAGGCCGAACTCCTCGGCCACGACCGCCTCGACGGCCGCCGCGGTCTTCTCCGGCGGTGTGCCGGGGTCGTCGAAGACGACGTTCCCGCTGGCGACGTACGTGGCGACGCCGCTGAAGCCGTGGTCGGCCAGCGCCCGGCGCAGCCCGGCCATGGGGACCTTGTTCTTGCCGCCGACGTTGATGCCGCGCAGCAGGGCGATCTGCTTGCTCACGCCCGGCGCCTCCCTTGTCCGTTCACCCTGTCCGTCCGTGCCCCGTGGCCGGGCGGGGGCATCCCTTCCGCCTCCACAGCCCCCTTCGCCCCCTCAGAACAGCGGCTCCGGCAGCACGCCCTCCAGCCCCAGCAGGCTCCGCTTCGTCTCGACCCCGCCGCCGAAGCCGCCCAGGCCGCCGTCGCTCTCGATCACGCGGTGGCAGGGCACGACGACCGGCAGCGGGTTCGACGCCATGGCCCGGCCGACCGCCTGCGCGGCGCCCGGCTCGCCGACGCGGTCGGCGAGGAACTGATAGCTGACCACCGAGCCGTACGCCACCTGGGCCGCAAGCTCCTCCAGCACCCGGCGGTTGAAGCCGTCGGACAGCGACCAGTCCAGCTCCAGCCGGAACTCCTTCAGTTCGCCCGCGAAATACGCCCGCAACTGCCGCTCGGCCACCGCTATGTGCTCCGCGGGACCCGCCGGCTCCTCGCGCCCGGCCGCGCCCGCGGCGTCCGGCCGGGCGTGGAACCCGACCTTGACCAGCCCGCGGTCCGTGGCGGCGAGCAGCAGCGGGCCGATCGGCGAGTCGACCACCCGGCGGGCCTGCCGGGGCGCGAGGGCATCGGTGGCATCCATGCCCGCGAGCGTAGGACACGGCACTGACATCGACCGCCGCCGCCGGCCGTCCGCCCGCGTCCGGCCCCCACCTGGCACATCGCCCGGGTACCGATTGCGTATCGGCTGCGCGGAGGGAGGTCGAAACATTTCGGCCGTGACTCGCACAGACCTACGATTCCCCTGTTGTCCTGTACATCTGTCGACAGAGCCGCCGACACACCTCAGTAGATCCGGGAGTCACTTCGTGCTCGCTGCCCCCGTGCCCGTCGACGGGTTCACGTACGGCCTGCTCACCCCTGCCACCGCGTTCGTCATGGCCGCGGTCGGCAGTGCCCTGGGACTGCGCTGCACCATGCGCGCGCTGTCCGTCGAGCCCGCGCGGCGGGCGGGCTGGCTGCTCCTCGGCGCGGTCGCCATCGGCACGGGCATCTTCACCATGCACTTCATCGCGATGATGGGCTTCACCGCCGACTCCGTCCACATCAACTACAACGTGCCGATCACGCTGGCGAGCCTCGGCGTCGCCATCGTCGTCGTCGGCATCGGCGTCTTCATCGTGGGCTACCTCGACCGCACCGCGTTCGCCCTCACCTCCGGCGGCGTCGTCACCGGGCTCGGCGTCGCGGCCATGCACTACCTGGGCATGGCGGGCATGAAGATGGACCGGGGGCGCCTGGTCTACGACGGCACGACGGTGGCGCTGTCCGTGCTCATCGCCGTGGTCGCCGCCACCGCCGCGCTGTGGCTGTCGATGACCGTGAAGCGGTTCGGCGTCGCGGTGGGCGCCGCGCTGATCATGGGCCTGGCGGTCTCCGGCATGCACTACACGGGGATGGCGGCGCTGGAGGTGCAGGCGCACGCCACCAACGCGGCGGCGGAGGGCAAGAGCCCGGCGGAGATCCTGGCACCGATCCTCATCGGCCCCGTGCTGCTCCTGGTGTTCGTCGGGCTGTTCGTCGGCATGGACCCGCTGGAGGACGAGTGGCGGGTGTCCGCGGGGGACGAGGGCATCGCCGGCGGGGACGCCGCCGCCCCCGAGCCCGCGGGCTCGGGAGCGACGTCGTACTTCGAACGGGGCAGCGGCCGGCCGGGCGGCTTCTGACCGCTGCTCCTCTTACTCCTCGACTCCTCGACTTACTCCTCGACGACCCCGAATCCCGCGTTCTCCAGGGCCTCGGCGATCACGTCCGGCTTGTTGGTGATGATGCCGTCCGCACCCCACTGGGCCAGCTCGACGGCCCGCGCCGGGTCGTCGACCGTCCATGTGTAGCTCTCCAACTGCCTGCCGTGCGGTCCTTCAAGGGCGTGCACGGCCGCGTAGTAGTCCGCGGACATGGTGCCGTGGTTGGAGTTGATCTGGTCCGAGAAGGCGGCGTACTCGGGCAGGTCCGCCACCGCGGGGGCACCGAGGAAGCCGGTCTTCACGTCCGGCCGCAGCTCGTGCACGGTCCTGATGGAGTCCGCGCCGAAGCTCTGCACGACCAGCCTGTCCGCAACGGCCGCGCGGCTCAGCCAGCCCATCTTGCGCAGCTCGGTGAGGATCTCCTGCTCGATCCCCGGGTACAGCTGCGGCGCCTTGATCTCCAGCACCAGCTTCTGCTGGTTCTTCGTCATCCGCTTCAGGTACTGCTCCAGGTTCGGCACCCGCTCGCCTGCCCACTCCGCGCCCTTCCAACTGCCGGCGTCGAGCGTGCTGATCTCCTTCCAGGTGAAGTCGGAGACGTTCCAGGGGGCTCGGTCGGGGAAGACCTCCTCCGCGTTGGTGGTGCGCGCGAGCGTGGTGTCGTGCATGACGACCAGCTCGCCGTCCTTGCTGCGCTGCACGTCGTTCTCGACCCAGTCGATGCCCATCTCACGGGCGGTGTCGACGGCTGCCAGGGTGTTCTCGGGGGCGTACGCGGAAGCGCCGCGGTGCGCGACGGTCACGACGGGGGAGGCGGAGGCGGAGTCGGCAGCGGTCGCGGTGGCGGACGTGGCGGCTGCGGTGAGCACGAGGCCGGCCAGGGCCGTCAGGGCGCCGGACGCGCGCGTAAGCGTGCGGGAGGGCATGCAGTCTCCTCGACTAGAGGTGATCACTTGTCGCCGCAGGGTCCCAGTGGCAGGCGACAGAGTACGAGGCCGGGGATGGCCAGAGATTGAACGCCGATATCGGCGCGGTGAACGCGGGCCGATTCCGGTCGGTGCAGGTGACAGGCTTGTGGAAGCGCTTGCTGCCCTGTTTCGGCCCTTCCTGATCTGGCTGGAATTAGCCTGGCCGGATCATCGGGGCATTCGGTATTGGGCTGGCCCGGCGAGGCCGCCGGGGCGATCAGGGGCGCGTTGTCAGTGGCGGGTCGTACGGTGGGGGCATGCGGCCCGTCACAGACATCGAACGCACCATGGCACCCTTCGAGGTAGTCAGCCCGTACCAGCCCAACGGCGACCAGCCCGCCGCCATCGACGAGCTCGAACGGCGGATCAGGGCGGGCGAGCGGGACGTCGTGCTGCTCGGCGCGACGGGCACGGGCAAGTCGGCGACGACGGCCTGGATGGTGGAGCGCCTCCAGCGCCCCACGCTGGTCCTCGCGCCCAACAAGACGCTGGCCGCCCAGTTGGCGAACGAGTTCCGCGAGCTCCTGCCGAACAACGCCGTGGAGTACTTCGTCTCGTACTACGACTACTACCAGCCCGAGGCGTACGTCCCCCAGACGGACACGTACATCGAGAAGGACTCCTCGATCAACGAGGAGGTGGAGCGCCTGCGCCACTCCGCGACGAACTCGCTGCTCACCCGGCGCGACGTCATCGTGGTCGCCTCCGTCTCCTGCATCTACGGCCTGGGCACCCCGCAGGAGTACGTCGACCGGATGGTGCCGCTGAAGGTCGGCGAGGAGACCGACCGGGACCAGTTGCTGCGCCGCTTCGTCGACATCCAGTACACCCGCAACGACCAGGCGTTCACGCGCGGCACGTTCCGGGTCCGCGGCGACACCGTCGAGATCTTCCCGGTGTACGAGGAGCTGGCCGTCCGCATCGAGATGTTCGGGGACGAGATCGAGGCCCTGTCCACGCTCCACCCGCTGACCGGCGAGGTCATGAGCGAGGACGACGCGCTGTACGTCTTCCCCGCCTCGCACTACATCGCCGGCCCCGAGCGCATGGCCAAGGCCGTCGCCGGCATCGAGGACGAGCTGGCCGCGCAGCTCGGTGCGCTGGAGAAGCAGGGCAAGCTGCTGGAGGCGCAGCGGCTGCGCATGCGGACGACGTACGACCTGGAGATGCTCCAGCAGATCGGCACCTGCTCCGGCGTCGAGAACTATTCGCTGCACATGGACGGCCGCGAGACCGGCTCCCCGCCGCACACCCTGCTGGACTACTTCCCGGAGGACTTCCTCCTCGTCATCGACGAGTCGCACGTCACCGTCCCGCAGGTCGGCGCCATGTACGAGGGCGACGCCTCCCGCAAGCGCACCCTCGTCGACCACGGCTTCCGGCTGCCGTCCGCGCTGGACAACCGCCCGCTGAAGTGGGAGGAGTTCCTGGAGCGCATCGGCCAGACGGTCTACCTCTCCGCCACCCCCGGGCCGTATGAGCTGTCCCGCGGCGACGGTGTGGTGGAGCAGATCATCCGGCCCACCGGGCTCGTCGACCCCGAGGTCGTCGTCAAGCCCACCGAGGGCCAGATCGACGACCTGGTGCACGAGATCCGCACGCGCGCGGAGAAGGACGAGCGCGTCCTCGTCACCACGCTGACGAAGAAGATGGCCGAGGACCTCACGGACTACTTCCTGGAGCTGGGCATCCAGGTGCGCTATCTGCACAGCGACGTCGACACGCTGCGCCGCGTCGAGCTGCTGCGCGAGCTGCGCGCCGGGGAGTACGACGTCCTGGTGGGCATCAACCTGCTGCGTGAGGGCCTCGACCTGCCCGAGGTCTCCCTTGTCGCCATCCTCGACGCCGACAAGGAGGGCTTCCTCCGGTCGGGCACGTCGCTCATCCAGACCATCGGCCGTGCCGCGCGCAACGTCTCCGGCCAGGTGCACATGTATGCGGACAAGATCACGCCGGGCATGGCGAAGGCGATCGACGAGACCAACCGCCGCCGCGCCAAGCAGATCGCGTACAACAAGGAACACGGGATCGACCCGCAGCCGCTGCGCAAGAAGATCAACGACATCGTCGCGCAGATCGCCCGCGAGGAGATCGACACCGAGGCGCTGCTCGGCTCGGGATACCGGTCCACGAAGCCCGACACCCCGGTGAAGGCGCCGGTGCCGGAGCTGCGGCAGAAGACGCAGAGGACGCAGAAGACACAGCCCGCCGGCCGCGGCACCGAGGCCGCCGCGGCGCCCACCGAGACGCCCGCCGCCGACCTCGCGGCGCAGATCGAGGACATGACGGCCCGGATGCGGGCCGCCGCCGCGGACCTGCAGTTCGAGGTGGCGGCGCGGCTGCGCGACGAGATCGCGGAGATGAAGAAGGAACTGCGGCAGATGAAGGAGGCGGGGCTGTCGTAGCACCGGGTCGGATGCGGCGCGGGAGCGCCCGGGGCGTACGCGGAGCGTGGCCGTCCGGGAGCGCACAACCGGTGCTGTGTAGCAGGAGCGCCACAATTCCCCCGCCGGGGGGAGCACAGGGCCGCTGTCCTGCGTAATGTGCGTGGCAGCGCGCCGGTCATGGCGCGTTCGGAGCAGGAGGGGAACGTAAGCGTGTCGATCAACTTGACCAAGGGTCAGGCCATCAGCCTGCAGAAGTCCGACGGCGGAACGCTCAGCGCGGTCCGTATGGGGCTGGGCTGGCAGGCTGCCGAACGGCGCGGTCTCTTCGGGAAGCGCACGCGCGAGATCGACCTCGATGCCTCCGCCGTGCTCTTCGCCGACAAGGAACCCGTCGACGTGGTCTTCTTCCGCCACCTCGTGAGCGACGACGGCTCGGTGCGGCACACCGGCGACAACCTCGTCGGCGGCGCCGGCCAGGGCGGCGACGACGAGTCCATCCTGGTCGACCTCCAGCGCGTGCCGGTGCACATCGACCAGATCGTCTTCACCGTGAACTCGTTCACCGGCCAGACCTTCGAAGAGGTGCAGAACGCCTTCTGCCGGCTCCTGGACGAGAGCAACGGCCAGGAGCTGGCGCGCTACACGCTCACCGGCGGCGGCACGTACACCGCCCAGATCATGGCGAAGGTGCACCGGACGGGGTCCGGCTGGGGCATGACCGCCCTCGGCACGCCGGCCAACGGCCGTACGTTCCAGGACCTCATGCCCGCGATCCAGCCGCTTCTCTGAGGGCGGGAACGACCGGTTTCTTCAGGCATGACACGACGTCGACGGCCGCAGCGAGTGCAGGGGAGGGCCGCATGACGGCCGAGTTGGTCCGCGGGCAGAATCATCCGCTGCCGCAGACCCGGGTGGAGATCAGGATTTCGGCGGGGAGCCCGGTGACGCCGGGCGCCACGCTGGGGGGAGAGGACGGCAGGGTCAGCGACCCGGGCCGGATCGCGCACCCCGGCGCGCCGCAGTTGCCGGGCCTGGAAGTGCCCGGCCAGGCCGCGGCGGAACACCGGCTGGCGGTGGACCTGGACGCGGTCCCCGCGGACGTGGAGCGCGTGCACGTGCTGCTGGCGCTGCCCGCGGGCGTGCCGGGGCCGCGGAGCTTCGGCGCCATCGCACCTCCGTCGGTGGCGGTCACCGGCCTGGACGGCACGGCGATCGCACGGTTCGTCATCACCGGTCTGGACAGCGAGTCGGCGGTGACCGCCGTGGAGCTGTACCGGCGGGGTGACGCGTGGAAGATCCGGGCCGTGGGCCAGGGGTACGCGGGCGGCCTCGCCGCCATGCTCGCGGACCAGGGCCTGCCGGAGGCGCAGCAGCTCGCCGCGGACATCGAACGGGCCGTGGCCGAGGGACTGGCGCGCGCCGTCGCCCCGGCGCCGTCGCCGGCCGCGGGCCAGCCGACGGGAGCGGGCGCCCGGCGTCCGCAGCCGGCGGCCGAGGAGCGGCAGGCGCAGGCCGGGCCCGTCGACTACCGCCACCCGCGCCGCGCCAAGGCGGCCGGTGCCGCGGGCGCGTCCGGCGCCTCAGGCGGCGGACCGGGCGCGGCCGGCGCGCCGCGCGCCTCCGCGTCCGCCGCTGCGCCCCCGTCCCCGGGGGCCGGGGCCGGGGCAGGCGGCGGTGCCGGAGCGGGAGCGCGGCCGGGCACCCCGGCGGGCGCGGCCGGCGCCCCCGCGGGCGGCGTACCGCCGCAGGCCGGTCGCGGCGCGTCGGGCCCCGCGGAACCGGTCGCGGGCGACGCCCCCGGCTGGAGCATGGAGGAGCGGCTGTACAACCAGGTCTGGGGCATGTTCGAGGACCTGGCCCGTACGGTCGCGGCGTACCGCAGTGCCGTCGACTTTGCCGACTCCCGGATGGACCGCGAACTCGACCAGCTCCTGGCCGACCCGCGCGCCCGCATGGGCTCCATCGCCGACTCGGCGCGCGCGGAGGTGCTCGCCCGCCACTCCACCCTGGTCGACCGGGCGCGCGAGGTCCTCGACCGCGACCTCGGTCAGCTCGCCGCCGAGGCCGGCGTCGTCGATCCCGCGCTGCCGCCCGCGTTCGCCTCCTGGGCCAGCCCGGTGTGGCACGAGTACGAGGTGCCAGAGGACTCCCCGATGGCCCTGCGCCTCGGCGACCTCCACCTCCCCGAGCACACGGAGCTGCGCATCCCGCTGCTCGTACGGCTGCCGCTGGAGCGCGGCCTGTGGGTGGACAGCGGCACGTCCTCGCTCGGCCCCGGGGCGCTCGAAGGCGATCCGGAGCACGGCTTCCCGGACTCCGCGGAGCGGCGCGCGCTGGCGCTCGACACCGCCGTGGCGCATGCCGCACGGCTGCTCTCGGTGCACCCGGCGGGCGAGTTCAACGTCCACTTCATCGACCCGGGCGGCACGGCCACCACGGCGCTCACCCCGCTGCTCCACTCCGGCGTCCTCGCCGAGCCGCCGCCGAAGGGCGCGGCGGGTGTCACCGACACCCTCACCCGGCTGACCCAGCGCATCGACCTCGTCCAGATGGCGCTGCGCAGCGGCGCGGCCGACGCGCTGCCGCCGGACCTGGACCCGGCGCAGCAGCTCCTCGTCGTCAACGACTTCCCGCACGGCTTCGACGACCGCGCCATCAACCAGCTGCGGTATCTCGCGGACGAGGGCCCGTCGGTCGGCGTGCATCTGATGGTCGTCGCCGACCGCGAGGACGCGAAGGGCTACGGCCCGCTGCTGGACCCGTTCTGGCGCGGCATGCTGCGGCTCACCCCCACCCCGGACGACCACCTGGCCGACCCCTGGATCGGCCACGCCTGGACGTACGAGCCGGCCCGCGCGCCGGTGGGCAGCCGGGTGCTGGAACAGGTGCTGGCCCAGGTGGCGGCGGCCCGCCGCGCCCTGCGCCGCTGACCGCCCCGGGCGGCCGACCCGCCCACTCCGAACCGGCCCGCAGGCCTCGCGCCCGCGGGCCGTTCGCGTGTCCGTGGCCGGCCGGGGACCTCTGTGACCTGGATATTTGATTCGACCTTTGCCATGTCTTGGCTCATTCTATACAGTCGACCGCCAGACCTGCCGCGGAGGACGAGTGGACGTATCGCTGACCCTGTGGGTGTTCACGATCGTGGGCCTGTGCGCCCTGATCGGCACCGACTTCTTCATCGGCCGCAAGCCCCACGAGGTGTCGCTCAAGGAGGCCGGCGTCTGGACGGTCGTCTGGGTCGCCCTCGCCGGGCTCTTCGGCGTCGGGCTGTTGATCTGGGGCGGCGGCCAGGCGTCCGGTGAGTTCTTCGCCGGCTACGTCACCGAGAAGTCGCTGAGCGTCGACAACCTCTTCGTCTTCGTGATCATCATGGGCAAGTTCGCGGTGCCGCCGAAGTACCAGGCCCGGGTGCTCATGGTCGGCGTCCTCATCGCGCTGGTGATGCGCGCCGCCTTCATCGCCGCGGGCGCCGCGCTGATCGCGTCCTTCTCCTGGGTGTTCTACATCTTCGGCGCGTTCCTCATCTACACCGCCTGGAAGCTCGTCGAGGAGGCCAGGGCCGGGGAAGAGGAGGGCGAGTGGGAGGAGAACCGGCTGCTCAAGGCGGTCGAGCGGCGCTTCGCGGCCACGGACAAGTACCACGGCACGAAGCTGTTCATCACCGAGAACGGCAAGCGGCTGATGACGCCGATGCTGATCGTCATGCTGGCGATCGGCACGACGGACCTGCTCTTCGCGCTGGACTCCATCCCCGCGATCTTCGGCCTCACCCAGGACCCGTACATCGTCTTCACCGCCAACGCCTTCGCGCTGATGGGCCTGCGGCAGCTCTACTTCCTGATCGGCGGCCTGCTCAGGAAGCTGGTCCACCTCTCGTACGGGCTGTCGGTCATCCTCGGCTTCATCGGCGTGAAGCTGGTGCTCCACGCCCTGCACGAGTCGGGGGTCCACGTCCCCGAGATCAGCACGGCCGTCTCCCTGAGCGTCATCGGCGCCGTCCTGGTCGTCACGACGATCACCTCCCTGCGGGCCTCCCGCCGCCTGGAGGCGCAGCAGCAGAAGGAGCCCGCGGAGGCCCCCCACCCGGGCGCGGGGAACGACTGACGGGCCCACGGTGCGCGTGGGCCGGCCGGGCCATGCCTATGCGTGGTCCTGCACGATGATCTTTCCGGTGTTCTTGCC
The DNA here is from genome assembly GCF_059570535.1 of Streptomyces sp. CNP082. Lineage (NCBI taxonomy): Bacteria > Bacillati > Actinomycetota > Actinomycetes > Kitasatosporales > Streptomycetaceae > Streptomyces > Streptomyces sp. CNP082. The sequence continues at coordinate 173,005 of NZ_JCANSZ010000006.1, read as the reverse complement.
GCGCAGCATGCCGAGGAATGCGTCCACGATGTGCTCGAATCCGTTCACCACCGTCTGGTCCAGCGCCAGCCGGCCGCTCTGCAGATGGGGGACCGCGAACTCGTACAGCTCGTTCTGCAGGTCGCGGTAGTTGCTGACCAGGAAGCCCTCCATGCGGAGGCTCTTCTCCACGATGTCCGAGTAGTTGAAGTGCGGCGGGGGCGCGTCCGGGGTGTTGTAGCGGCTGATGGTGCCGATTCGGACGATGCGCCCGAACTCGCGCAGTGCGCCCACCGCGGCGGCCAGTTGTTCGCCGCCGACGTTGTCGACGAAGACGTCGATGCCGTCCGGCGCAGCCTTGGCGAGCAGTTCAGCGGCGGGGCCGTCGTGGTAGTCGAATGCCGCGTCGTAGCCCACCTCCCGGGTCAGGTGGTCGACCTTGGCCCCCGAGCCCGCGCTGCCCACAAGCCGGCCGGCGCCCAGCAGCCGGGCGAACCGGCCGGTGGCCGTGCCGACGCCGCCGGCTGCGGCGGAGACGAAGAGGTCGTCGCCCTCGCGGAGCCGGGCGATGCGCGTGAGACCCACGTAGGCGGTCAGTCCGGTGCCGCCGAGCACGCTCAGGTGGGCCGTCAGGGGGATACCGTCGAGGCGGGGGAGTTTGCGGATCTCCTCAGGCCGGACCACGGAGTGCGTGCGCCAGCCCCGCCGGTGGAACACGATCTCGCCCTCGGTGAGTTCCGGCGTCCGCGAGGCGGCGACGCGCCCGAGCGTCCGGCCCTCAAGCGGGGTGTGGAGCGCGAAGCCGCCGGGTACGTCGTCCATCATCTCGCGGTGGTACGGGTCGACGGACCAGTAGAGGTTCTCCACGAGCGCGGTGCCGACCGCAGGGCCGGGAATCGCGGACTCGACGAAGACGAAATCTTGGGTGGTGGGAAAGCCGTGGGGGCGGGCGGTCTGCTGGACGGTGATCGCGCTCTCGGTCATGACCGGACCGTAGGACCGGAATGGAACCCTCGGGCAGGCGGTTGGATTCATGTGACGCCCCGTTCCATGAGCCGTTCTCATACCCCGAGGTGAGCGCCCCGTGGCCCGTATGACCGACACCGATCTCGCTCCGCACGAACTGCGCATCCTGGTCGCGGTTGCGCACGCCGGCGGCTTCTCGGCCGGGGCCGAGGCGCTCGGCCTCACCCAGTCCGCGGTCTCCCACTCGGTGCGCGGCAGCGAGCGCAAGATCGGCGCCGTTCTCTTCGAACGCGGGCGCGGCGGTGCGAGACCCACTCCGGCGGGGGAGAAGGCGGTGGCACACGCGCGCCGTATCCTGCGGCTGCAGGACGTGCTCGTCGCCGAGGCGCGGGGAGCCGCCCGGTCCGAGGCGGCGCAGGGCCCGGAGGGGCCGCTGCGGATCGCGGCCTTCCGCAGCACCGCGCTGCACCTGCTGCCGCCGGTCCTGGAGCGGCTGCGCGCGCGGTATCCCGGGATCGAGCCGCAGGTGCGGATCGTCCGTGAGCGCGGGCGCGGCACGGCGGGCGAGGTGGCCGACGGACGGTCGGATCTCGCCATCGCCACCTTGGACGGAGCGCAACTGCCGGCGGGGCTGGTGGCGAGCGGGCTCTTCGAAGAGAGCTACTCCCTTGTGCATCCGGCCGGACATCCGGCCCCGCGCTCGCTGCCGCTGGTCGACTGGATGGAGAACTGCGGCTCGTACACGCGCGCCTGGTGGGGAGCGCAGGACTGGATCCCGAAGGCCACGATCGAGGCCGAGGACGACGGAGCGGTGCTCTCACTCGTGAGCCGGGGGCACGGAATGGCGATCATGCCCGCGCTCTCCCTGGCCGGAGCACCGGACTCGATCGAGATCACCGATCTCGGTCCGGAGCGCCCGACACGCCGTGTCGGCTATGTGACCACCCCGGAACTCGCCGGCTCCGCCGTCGTGCGTGCTCTGGTACGGGAGCTGCGGGCCGCCGGCTCCGCCGTGTGACCGGGAAGCGGCGGCCCGGGATCACCGTGTCAGCGGGGCTCCTGGGTGGCCGCGAAGGCGAGGAACGAGGTCCATGCCTCGGGCGAGACGGTGAGTATGGGGCCTGAGGGATCTTTGGAGTCGCGCACGTGCACTCGCTCGGGCGCGACGGCCACCTCTACGCAGTCACCGCCGCCGGATCCGCTGTAGCTGCTCTTCGTCCACGCGACGGCCACCTCTACGCATTCGCCGCCGTCGGATCCGCTGTAGCTGCTCTTCACCCAAGCCAACTCACGCGAACTGCCGGTGTCTGCTGCCTGCTTCACGCTCATAGCTCCCCTGCCAGGCGGTCGATGAACTGTGCCGATTCATCGGGGCTCAGTGCCAGTGAGCGCATCTTTCCATACCGGTGCGTAAACGCGCTGACACGGTCAGCGTCGGAGACGACGAACCCGGCCTCCTGCGACTCCACGTACCCCACCACCTCGTGCTCGGCCGTCTCCATGATGACCATGGGCCCGTTGAGCCCGGGATGGAAGCCGCGGGTCCAGGGCATCACCAGGATCTCCACATGCGGCAGTTCCCCGTGCTTGAGCAGCGCCTTCAACTGCTCGCGCTGCACCCGCTTCCCGCCCACCAGGTTGCGCAGCGCCGCCTCGCCGATGATGAAGCACAGCTCCACCGGCTTCTTCCGCGTGAGAAGCCGCTGCCGCGCCAGCCGGGCCTCCACGCTCTGCTCGATCTCCTCCTCGGACAGCGGCGGACAGTGCGCCGAGAACAACGCCCGCGCGTAGTCCTCCGTCTGCAACAGCCCCGGCACCAGCAGCGGGTCCCAGCCGTACCGGCTCAGCGCCTCCTCCTCCAGCAGCGCGACATCCTGGAAGAACTCCGGCAGCTTCGCCCGGTCCACCTCCTCCTGGAGCGCCATCAGCGTGCCCTGCGCGTCGAGTTCCCGCTCCGCGCCCCGGGTGAAGGCGATCTTCGCCGGCCGCCTGGCCTGCTCGATGCCGCCGACTGTTTCGCAGGAGTACCCCACCGCGTCGGCGAGTTGGGCCTGCGTCATGCCCGCCCGCGTGCGGTGGAGTTTGACCAGCTTGCCGTATCCGACCCAGATAGCCGGTGGTGCGTCCTTCTCCTTCTTGGCCCGCCTGTCCGCCTTCCGCTGGTGCCGTGCCTGCTCGCTGCCGCCCGTGGCCATACGCGTCACTCCCTGTGAGATGCCGACGCCGTCAGGCTGTTGACGTAATCGAGTGACTACCCTGCGAAGTTGGAATTCGCCACCCCCGAGCCACCCTCCAGGGGGACTTCGGCTGCCACCAGCCGCGTTTCCGCCGGATGCCCGGGGGGAAGCCGTCAGCGCGTGACCGCGCGGCGGCTCCCCTCCGTCACATCCCGCCGCAAGCGGTCAGGTGCCGGCGATGCCGAAGAACGACACGGCCGCGCCCGCCATGCCGCTCATGGGCAGGCTGTGGCCGGCGCCTTGGACGCTGACGGCCTCGACCCGCACCGTTCCGCCCGAGTCGGCGAAGCGGTCCCGCGTCCAGCCGGGCTGCGGCTGGTCCGTCGAGGTCGGGGTCCGGCTCAGCCCGAAGACGTCGGTCCATTGATCGACCGCTTCCCCCTGAAGCTGGTACGGCACGAGGGGGTCTGCGGTTCCGTGCCAGAGCTGCACCCGGGGGCGGTCACCGGCATAGCCCGGGTACGCCGCGCGGACCGCGTCACCCCACTCCTGCGAGGTCCTGTCCATGCTGCCGTTGACGCACTGGCTCGTCCAGGGCGGGAAATCGGCCTCGTTGGCGAAGCAGGTGAAGGGAACGCCCATGAACGACGCCCCGGCCTTGAACACGTCCGGATAGACGGCGAGGAGGGCTTGCGTCTCCATTCCGCCGGACGAGCTGCCGGTGGCGAAGACCCGTGCGGGATCGCCGCCGTACTGCCGTTCCGCGTAGCCGACCATGGAGACGATCGACGCGGGATCGCTGCCGCCGCCGTGCGTCTTGGACTCCGGTGACCACACGTCGAAGCAGTTGCCCATCGCCGTCTGCTTCGTCGCGGTCGGGTAGATGACGACGAACCCGTACTGATCGGCCAGCGAGCTGAACTCGCTGGACCCGGCGAAGCCGGGGCCCGATCCGCCGCATCCGTGCATGGCGACAACGATCGCCGGGCTGGCGGAAGTGGTATCCGGGACGTAGATGTGCATACGTAGATTGCCGGGATTGTCGCCGAAGTCGGTGACCTCGACGAGTTCGGCCGCGGTTGCCGGCGCTGGGGCGGCGATTCCGGCGAGGGTGATCAGCAGGCCGCTGGCCAGGGTGGCGAGAGCGGCTCTGATGCGAGTCATGCTGCCTCCTGTTCTGGCCCCGCTCGCATCAAGTTAGGCAGCTCTGTAACGACCGTCAATGATGTGTCAAATATTGGCCGAAGCGTGCTGTTCCCCTGCGTCTGCGATGGTCGCGAGCCACGCCGCGGCGAGTTCGTCCGAGGGGCCGATCAGCTCGGCCTGCAGGGTCCGGAACATCTCCTGTGCCCGCACCCCCGGCCACTCCGGCGGCAGCAGTGCGGGTGGCAGCCGCGGGTCCTGGCGGATCAGCAGCAACCACTCCGCCGTCATCCGCGTACGCTGCGACAGCGCGTCCAGCTCGCCGAAGGCACCGCTCGACCAGCGGTCGAGGAAGCCCCGGTAGCTCGTGGCGAGCGCCCGCAGGTCCCACGCCTCCCGGGCGATCTTCGCCGGGTCGCTCCACATCGCCGCCTCGCCCCGGAAGGCCGACGCATGGTCGAGCAGGTCCAGTTCGGACAGCACCTGCGAGACGTCCGCCGTACCCGGCGAGACCCATAGCCCACTGCGCAGGGGAGCGAACCCGGCCCACCCCAGCCGGGTCCGGAGGGCGTGACGGTCGGCACGCCGCGTCTCCGGCACGGAGAACGCCAGCAGAGTCCAGCGGCCGTCCCATTCCCGGTCCACGATCTCGGCCGCCAGCTTGCGCTGGCCGTCGCGCAGCACCGCGACCCCGCGCGGTGCGAGCCCGAAGTAGACCTGACGGCCGCGGCGTATGGGCCGCAGGAGGTCGCGCCGCGCCATCCGGGCCAGGGTGGCGCGCGTGGCATGCTCCCCGATCCCCAGTCGGTCCAGCGCCGCGATGACGCTGCCCGCGGAGACGGCCACGCCGCGGCCGAGCACCTGGTCGCCGAAGAGGGCAAGCAGAAGCGTTTGGGGTCGCACGACCCGCCCGATGTCGTCCGGGGTCTCCACCGGCTCCCTCCAGGCGTCGAGTGCGTGTAGGTGGACGAAAGTCGGCCCCGGTGGGCGGTTTGCCCTAGTTTTGCGGGTGGGTTACCGCGAGTTTGTCGCGGCGAGGCGCATGGGGGGGGACGCCCCCGGGCGCATGGCGCCGGGCCCGCTGCACCACTCGGCCGGACGCCATCGCAGGTTGCCTTCGCCGTGGGCGCCGGCCGCTCAGATCTTCGCCCTCACCAGCCGCGTTCGCGCCACTCCGCCAGGTGCGGGCGCTCCGCGCCCAGGGTGGTGTCGTCGCCGTGGCCCGGGTAGACCCAGGTCTCGTCCGGGAGGTCGCCGAAGATCTTGGTCTCCACGTCGTGCAGCAGGGACGTGAAGCGCTCCGAGTCGCCCCAGGTGTTGCCCACGCCACCCGGAAAAAGACAGTCTCCGGTGAAGATGTGCGGGTGGCCGTGGGGGTCGTCGTAGACCAGGGCGATGGAGCCCGGGGTGTGGCCGACGAGGTGGCGGGCGGTGAGGGTGATGCGGCCCACCGTGATCGTGTCGCCGTCGTCCACGAGGACGTCCGTGGGGACGTCGATGTCGGCGGCGTCCGCGCGGCCCGCGTAGGTGCGGGCGCCCGTGGCCGCGACGACCGGGGCCAGGGCCTGCCAGTGGTCGCCGTGGCCGTGGGTGGTGACGGCGGAGGTGATGCCGTCGGGGCCGATGAGGGTGAGCAGCGTGTGGGGCTCGTTCGCGGCGTCGATCAGCAACTGCTCGTCCGTCGCGCGGCAGCGCAGCAGATAGGCGTTGTTGTTCATCGGCCCGACGGCGACCTTGGAGATCATCAGGTCCGTCAGCTCGTGCACGTCGGCGGCGCCGCCGACGGTGACCTTGCCCGTGTACGACATGGGGTCAGCATCTCAGAGCGGGGGCAGGGTCGGCAGCACGGCGCCGCTCTCGGTGCGCAGGCCCGTGCCCGTGGTGCGGCCGGCGAGCCAGCCCATCAGGGCGTACGGGGCGCCGGTGACCTGCACCGGAGTGCCGGTGGACGGCGGGGCGCCGGTGGTCCAGGTCTGTCCGCCGGGGGCCGAGAGGGTCAGGGGCGGGACCTCCTCGTTGCCCGCGAAGCGGGCGGTGAGGAAGTCGATCTCCCGGCCCACGAAGTCCGCCGGGAGCTGGTCCAGCGTGTAGCCCGCGTCGAGGTCCACGTGGTGCAGCTCCACCTCCACCAGCCGCCGGAACGGGATCCGCGCCATGACGTCCGTCACGCCGCCCCGCAGCTCGCAGCGGGCCGACCAGCCGTCCGCCGGGATGTCCGCCGCCGTCTGCTCCAGCCGGGCCGCCGTCGCCCGTACGTCGTCGAGCTGCTCGGCGAGCGGGCGGGGGGCGCCGGCCTCGATGTCGGCGTCGCGGATCTCGGCGGTGGCGTACATGGGGCGGCCGGAGAGCACGTTGACCAGGGCGTCCGCGTTGCGGGCGAGGTGGGCGAGCACGTGGCCGCGGGTCCAGCCGGGGAGCGCGCTGGGCGCGCGGAGCGCGGCGTCGTCCAGGCGGGCGGCGCGGTCGAGGAGGCTGTCGGTGGCAGCTTTGAGGATGGCCATGTCGCGTACGGGGTCGTGCGTGCGACCTGCGGTTTCTGTCATCGGATCCCCTGGGGACGAGCGGGTGGGAATGCTGGGCAGGACGTCGTTGTCAGACCCAGACGTTAGCGTGTGGCCCGATGGGAGAAAGCCGCGGACAGCTCCGCGGCAACCCCCATACGCTTGACAAGGGGTGCCGCCCGCCCGGACGGTCCCCGCCGCTTATCAAGAAAGGTCCGACCGGCGTGGCCGACCGTCTCCTCGTCCGTGGCGCTCGCGAGCACAATCTGAAGAACGTCTCCATCGACCTGCCCCGCGACTCCCTCATCGTCTTCACGGGACTCTCGGGGTCCGGCAAGTCATCCCTGGCGTTCGACACGATCTTCGCCGAGGGCCAGCGCCGCTACGTCGAGTCGCTGTCCAGCTACGCCCGGCAGTTCCTCGGCCAGATGGACAAGCCGGACGTCGACTTCATCGAGGGCCTCTCGCCGGCCGTCTCGATCGACCAGAAGTCCACGTCGCGCAACCCGCGGTCCACGGTCGGCACGATCACCGAGGTCTACGACTACCTGCGGCTGCTCTTCGCCCGTATCGGCAAGCCGCACTGCCCCCAGTGCGGCCGGCCGATCACCCGGCAGTCGCCGCAGGCCATCGTGGACAAGGTGCTCGCGCTGCCCGAGGGCAGCCGCTTCCAGGTGCTGTCGCCGCTGGTGCGCGAGCGCAAGGGCGAGTTCGCGGACCTCTTCTCCGACCTGCAGTCGAAGGGGTACAGCCGGGCGCGGGTCGACGGGCAGACGTCCTCGCTGACCGACCCGCCCAAGCTGAAGAAGCAGGAGAAGCACACGATCGAGGTGGTCGTCGACCGCCTCACGGTCAAGGAGAGCGCCAAGCGGCGGCTGACCGACTCCGTCGAGACGGCCCTCGGGCTCTCCGGCGGCATGGTCATCCTCGACTTCGTCGACCTGGACGCGGACGACCCGGACCGCGAGCGGATGTACTCCGAGCATCTCTACTGCCCGTACGACGACCTGTCGTTCGAGGAGCTGGAGCCGCGTTCCTTCTCCTTCAACTCGCCGTTCGGCGCCTGCCCCGACTGCACGGGTATCGGCAGCCGGATGGAGGTCGACCCGGAGCTGATCGTCCCCGACCCGGACAAGTCGCTGGACGAGGGCGCCATCCACCCGTGGTCGCACGGGCACACCAAGGATTACTTCGCCCGGATCGTCGGGGCGCTCGCCGACGACCTCGGCTTCCGTACGGACATCCCGTGGGCGGGGCTGCCGCAGCGGGCGCAGAAGGCGCTGCTCCAGGGGCACCGGACGAAGATCGAGGTGCGCTACCGCAACCGGTACGGGCGCGAGAGGTCGTACACCACGGCCTTCGAGGGCGCCGTGCCGTTCGTCAAGCGGCGGCACGCGGAGGCGGAGAGCGACTCCAGCCGCGAGCGCTTCGAGGGGTACATGAGGGAGGTCCCCTGCCCGACCTGCAACGGGACGCGGCTGAAGCCGGTGGTCCTCGCGGTCACGGTGCAGGACAGGTCGATCGCCGACATCTCGGCGATGTCGATCAGCGACTGCGCCGACTTCCTCGGCGCGATGGAGCTGACCGACCGGGAGAAGACCATCGCCGAGCGGGTGCTGAAGGAGGTCAACGAGCGGCTGCGCTTCCTGGTCGACGTGGGCCTGGACTACCTCTCGCTCAACCGCGCCGCCGGCACCCTCTCCGGCGGTGAGGCCCAGCGCATCCGGCTCGCCACACAGATCGGCTCCGGCCTCGTCGGCGTGCTGTACGTGCTGGACGAGCCGTCCATCGGGCTGCACCAGCGGGACAACCACCGGCTGATCGAGACCCTGGTCCGGCTGCGCAACCTGGGGAACACGCTGATCGTCGTCGAGCACGACGAGGACACCATCAAGACCGCCGACTGGGTCGTCGACATCGGCCCCGGCGCCGGCGAGCACGGCGGCACGGTGGTCCACAGCGGTTCGCTCAAGGAACTGCTGGACAACGACGCCTCGCTCACCGGGCAGTACCTGTCGGGGAAGAAGGAGATCCCGACGCCGGAGATCCGGCGGCCGGTCGACGGCAATCGGGAACTCGTGGTCCGCGGGGCGCGGGAGAACAATCTGCAGGACATCGACGTGGCCTTCCCGCTCGGGGTGCTCACGGCGGTCACGGGCGTCTCCGGGTCGGGGAAGTCGACGCTGGTCAACGACATCCTGTACACGCATCTCGCGCGTGAGCTGAACGGCGCGCGGAGCGTGCCCGGGCGGCACACCCGGGTCGACGGGGACGACCTGGTGGACAAGGTGGTGCACGTCGACCAGTCGCCCATCGGCCGTACGCCGCGGTCCAACCCCGCGACGTACACGGGCGTCTTCGACCACGTCCGCAAGCTGTTCGCGGAGACGACGGAGGCGAAGGTCCGCGGCTATCAGCCGGGCCGGTTCTCCTTCAACGTCAAGGGCGGTCGCTGCGAGAACTGCTCCGGCGACGGCACGATCAAGATCGAGATGAACTTCCTCCCGGACGTGTACGTGCCGTGCGAGGTCTGCCACGGGGCGCGGTACAACCGCGAGACCCTGGACGTGCACTACAAGGGCAGGTCCATCGCCGAGGTGCTGGACATGCCGATCGAGGAGGCGCTGTCCTTCTTCGAGGCGGTGCCGGCCATCGCCCGCCACCTCAAGACGCTCAACGAGGTGGGCCTCGGGTACGTGCGGCTGGGCCAGCCGGCGCCGACGCTGTCGGGCGGCGAGGCGCAGCGGGTGAAGCTGTCGAGCGAGCTGCAGAAGCGCTCGACGGGCCGCACGGTGTACGTGCTGGACGAGCCCACGACGGGGCTGCACTTCGAGGACATCAAGAAGCTGATAGGAGTGCTGACCGGGCTGGTCGACAAGGGCAACACGGTGATCGTCATCGAGCACAACCTGGACGTCATCAAGACCGCCGACTGGGTCGTCGACCTCGGCCCGGAGGGCGGCAGCGGTGGCGGCCTGGTGGTGGCGGAGGGCGCACCGGAGGAGGTGGCGGCGATGCCGGCCAGCCACACCGGGAAGTTCCTGCGGGAGATCCTGGGCGACCGGGTGAGCGACTCGCCGCCGGCCCGTAAGCGTGCGACCGCCAAAAAGGCGGCGGCGGGCGCGAAGTCGACGGCGGCCAAGGCCCCCGCCAAGAAGGCGGCGGCCAAGAAGACGGCGACGAAGAAGGCGGCCACGAAGAAGGCGGCGGCGAAGGGGCGCGGCTGAGGGTCAGGCCCGGCGCGCTACCCCAGCCGTGCTGCCGTGTGCAGGCGGCGTAGCCGCGTCGCCTCGCGGGCCGCGCCACGCCGGTCCGCCTGCCGCGGGCGGCCAAGGGGCGCGGCTGACGCGCCGGTCCGGCGTGCGGCCGGCCGCACGCCGGACCGCTCACTATCGCTGCCGCGTCACCCCGCGCAGTTCTGCTGGGCGCCGCAGCCCTGCGCGGTGCCCGCGCGCCGCCGTGTCACGGCGACACGCCCGCCGCGTTCCACCTGGTACGGGCCCGCCTGACTCGATCTCAAATGACGGACCGACGGCGGGAATTGTTCGGGCGGAGTTTGCGCGCGCCCTCTGGTGTAGACCACTTTCCACTGCCAGGCTGTGGCCCGCCGTGCGCAAGAAGCGTGCGTTCCCGTGTCGTTCCAAGGAGAAACCGTGCTCAGAGCGGGAGTACGCAGTAAACCCTTCCGACCCAGGGCCGTCGCGGCAGCGGCGGCTTCCTTGTTGCTCCTCGGGGCCCCCGCGGCCGTCGGCCAGGAGCAGCCGGCCGGCGCCGCCGGGGCCGTCTCCGTACCGGCCGGCGAGGGCATGGACATCGCCTCCACATCGCGGCCCGTCGCCCCCGGCATGGAGCTGACGTCCTTCGAGCGGCTGGAGACCGACAAGTGGCTCAAGGCCGACGCCCTCAGCGTCGACCTGGGGGCCGGCACCCGCGTCGACTACCTCGGCGGTGCGGTCTCCGACCGCGCGCCGGTCTCCGAACTGGCCGCCGAGCACGACCCCGGCCCCGGCCGCACCACCGTCGCGGCCATCAACGCCGACTTCTTCGACATCAACGAGACCGGCGCCCCCCTCGGCCCCGGCGTCGAGGAGGGCCGCGCCACGCACTCGCCCGCGCCCGGCGTCTCCGAGGCGGTCGGCGTCGGCCCCGACCAGGCGGGCCGCGTGCTCGACCTCTACTTCGACGGCACCCTGACCCTCCCCGACGGCGAGCACCCCCTCGGCGGCCACAACGCGGCCAACGTCCCCGCGGACGGCATCGGCGCGTACAACGCCCAGTGGGGCGAGGCCGACCGCGCCCTGACGGTCGACGGGGCCACCGAGGTCACCGAGGTCGCCGTGCGGGACGGCAAGGTCACCGAGGTGACCGCCGGGCCCGGGAAGGGCGCGATAGCCGAAGGCACCACGGTGCTGGTCGGCCGCGACACCGGTGCCAAGGTCCTCGCCCAACTCCAGCCGGGCGACGCGGCGCAGGTCGAGTACGACGTCCGCACAGACGACGGCAGCCCCGTGCCCCGTACCGCCGTCGGCGGTCGCGGCGTCCTCGTCGAGGACGGCGTGCCGCAGGACTGGGAGGGCCGGCCGAACAACACCGCCGCCCCCCGCACCGCGGTCGGCTTCTCCAAGGACGGCGGCACCATGCACGTGCTGACCGTGGACGGCCGCCAGGCGGACGCCGGCGGCGTCACGCTCACGCAACTGGCCCGGATGATGGATGCCCTCGGCGCGTACGACGCGCTGAACCTCGACGGCGGCGGCTCCTCCACCCTCGTCGCCCGCGCGCCCGGCTCCGACGAGCGGTTCGTGGAGAACTCGCCGTCCGACGGCGCCGAGCGGGAGGTCCCCAACGGCCTGGCGTTCACCGCCCCCGGCGGCAGCGGCACGCTCAAGGACTTCCGCGTCACCACCGCCGCGGACCCCGCGCTCGCGCCCGGCCTCGACCCGGTGCCCGGCGGCCACCCCGACCGGGTGTTCCCGGGCCTGACCCGCGACCTCGACGCCGCCGGCTACGACGAGACGTACGGCCCCGCCGCCGGCCGCCCGTCGTGGTCCAGCGACCGCGAAGGCGTCGGAGGCGTCGACGGCGACGGTACGTTCACCGCCCGCAGCGGCGGCACCGCGGAGGTCACCGCCCGCCGCGGCGAAGCGGCGGGGAGCATCCGGCTGACCGTCCTCGACCGGCTGGAGCGGATCACGCCCACCGGCGAGCGCGTCGGCCTCGCCGGCCCCGAGGACGAGGCGGCCTTCGGCATCGTCGGCCGCGACGCCCACGGCGCCAGCGCACCCGTCGACCCCGCCGACGTACGCCTCGACTACGACCGCGCCCTGTTCGACGTCGCCCCGGACGCCCGCACCGGCGGCTTCACCGTCCGCGCCCGCACCACCGAGCCGACGGCGTCCGGCGTGCTCAAAGCGACGGTGCAGGGCAAGGTCACGCACGTCGCCCTGACCGTCGGGCTCACCGAGACGCAGCTGGCGGACTTCGAGGACGCGGCCGACTGGAAGTTCTCCACGGCCCGCGCCACCGGCTCGCTCGCACTGGAGCCCGAGGGGCACACGGGCGCCGGGATGAAGATCGCGTACGACTTCTCCCAGTCCACCGCCACCCGCGCCGCCTACGCCACGCCGCCGCAGCGCATCGACATCCCCGGCCAGCCGCTGAGCTTCGGGCTGTGGATCAAGGGCGACGGCAAGGGCGCCTGGCCGTCGCTGCACCTGAAGGACGGTGCCGGCGCCGACCTCGTGCTCCGCGGCGACTACATCACCTGGCAGGGCTGGAAGCAGGTCGTCTTCCAGGTCCCGGAGGGCACCCAGTACCCGCTGTCCGTCTTCCGCTTCTACGTGGCGGAGACCAAGCCCGCCAGCCAGTACAGCAGCGAGCTCGTCATAGACGAGCTGACCGCGCAGAGCCCGCCCGGGGTCGACCTGCCCCGCACGGCGGCGCACCGCGACCCGCTGATCGACTCCGCTGCCGAGACGGCGGGCCGGGACTGGCAGTACGCGGTGATGTCCGACGCGCAGTTCGTCGCCCGCGAACCGGACAGCGCCATCGTCCGGCAGACCCGGCGCACGCTGCGGGAGATCAGGGCGGCCCGGCCGGACTTCCTCATCGTGGGCGGCGACCTGGTCGACGAGGGCTCGCCCGAGGACCTGACGTTCGCCCGCGGAATACTGGAAGAGGAACTCGGCGACGCCGTGCCCTGGTACTACGTGCCCGGCAACCACGAGGTGATGGGCGGCTCCGTCGAGAACTTCGTCGCCGAGTTCGGCCCCGCGCAGCGGACGTTCGACCACAAGGGAACCCGCTTCCTCACCCTCGACACCTCGTCGCTGACGCTCCGCGGCGGCGGCTACGCGCAGATCGCGGAGCTGAAGCGGCAGTTGGAGGCGGCGGCTAAGGACCCGTCAGTGCGCTCCGTGACCGTCGTCCAGCACGTGCCGCCGCGCGACCCGACCGCGCAGCGCGCCAGCCAGCTCAGCGACCGCAAGGAGGCGCGGGTGCTGGAGGACTGGCTCGCGGACTTCCGGGCCCGTACGGGCAAGGGCGCGGCGTTCGTCGGCGGGCACGTCGGCACCTTCCACGCCGAGCACGTCGACGGCGTGCCGTACCTGATCAACGGCAACTCCGGGAAGGCCCCGGCCACCCCGCCCGGCGAGGGCGGCTTCTCCGGCTGGTCGCTGATCGGCGTCGACGAGGTGTCGGGCGACGAGCAGCAGCAGGCGCGGACCGCGCCGCACCGCGGGCTGCCCGACTGGGTCTCCGTGCAGACCCGGCCGCACGTGGACGGGCTGGCCCTGGCCGCGCCCGAGGTCCGCGTGGGCGGCTCGGCGGCGGCGACGGCGTCGGTCACGCAGGGCGCGCGGCAGGTGCCGGTGGCCTGGCCGGTCAGCGCGGACTGGTCCGGTACGGACCGGCTGCACATCGGCCCGCCGCGGGAGGCGGACCGGAGTGACATCGCGGCGTACGACCCGGCCACCGGCGAGGTGACGGGGCTGCGGCCGGGGACGGTCACGCTGACGGTGACGGTCAACGGCGTCACGCAGGGGGACCAGGTGACGGTCACCCGGTAGCGGGCGGGCGGTCGCGGGGTCCTGCGGGGCCCCGCGACCGCACCGGAGCCGTCAGCCGTCCGCGAACTCCGCCAGCTCCGCCGCGTACGGCGGCTCGGCGCCCGCGCGCGAGCAGGTGATCGCCGCCGCCCGGGCGGCGTGGCCGAGGGCGGCGCGCCAGCCGGCGGGGTCGAGGCCCGCCAGGGCACCGGGGGCGAGGGCGTCGTGGGCGTCGAGCCAGTGCAGCAGCGCGGCGTTGACGGTGTCGCCGGCGCCGATGGTGTCGACGACGTCGACCGGCGGCGCGGCCACGTCGTACCGCTCAAGACCTTGCGTCACCACCCCCGTCAGCCCCTCGCCACCGCGGGTCAGCACCGCCGCCCGCGGGCCCGACCTCAGCCACTCCGGCAGCGCCTCGGTCCACGGCCGCCCGCCGGCGAGCCACTGCGCGTCCTCCACCGACAGCTTCAGCAGCGCCACGTGCGGCAGCCAGGAGCGGAAGCGGGCGCGGTAGGCGTCGGCGTCCGCGATGAGCCCGGCCCTGATGTTCGGGTCGAGAAGGGTGAACACCCCGTCCGCGGCGGCCCGCTTCAGCAGCGTCTCGTACGCGGTCGCCCCCGGCTCCAGCACCAGCGAGCAGGTCCCCACCGCCAGCGCCCGCACGCCGGCGGTCAGCGCGTCCGGCGCCTGGAACAGCCGGTCGGCCGTGCCCTCGGCGTAGAAGCGGAAGCCCGCGGAGCCGTCCGGGCTGACGTCGGCGACGGCCAGCGTCGTGGGCTCCGCCCCCCGCTGTACGAGGCCGGTGTCCACCCCCGCCGCCTCAAGACCGGCCATGAGCGCCGCCCCGAAGGCGTCCGTGGAGACCCGCGAGGCGAACGCCACGTCCGCCCCGAGCCGCCCCAGGGCCACCGCCGTGTTGTACGGCCCGCCGCCGCGCACCGGCTGCAACTGGGGCAGCACGCCCCCGCCTCCGCCCGGTACGAGATCGATCAGAGCCTCTCCGCCAACCACGATCATGCGCCAAGTATGGCCGCACCCCGGCCCACACCGGCTGCCCGTATCACCGCGGTCCGCGGCCCGCTTCCTGCCCGCACGGTCACCCGGCGGCAGCGGCTCGCGGAAGGGCACGCTCTCAGCGCCTCCGCCTCCGCCTCCGCCGGCGCCGGTCGGCGGGGCGCTCCGGCGGCCAGACGATGCCCGCCTCCGCCAGCAGCCGGCTCGCCCTCTTGCGCGTACGCCGCGTGGTGACCTTGCTCAGCGAGTACGCGGTGACCAGGAGCGCGGCGAGGACGCCGTCGATGACCGGGACCGTCTGCAGGTAGCCACGGACGGAGTCCGCATAGAAGGCGCCGGTCACCGCGACGAGCACTATCCACAGAAGCAGGGTGACCACGAAGTGGCGCCTGCGCTTCCTGACGAAGGACGACTCTGTCACGTCCAGCAGGAACGGCGCGAACAGCACGTCGACTTCGGGCTTGACCTCCGGAAGGGGGACCAGCCGCCGGCGGCCGGGGCGCATGCCCGGGAGCCGCCCGCCGCGCTCTGCGTCCGGATGGAGCTGTACGGTGCGCTCCAGCCGGTCGGCGGCGTCCGGCAGCCGCCGGAAGACGAGGGTCGGGGCGGAGGCTGCGGGGTGGGAGACGACGCCGTCGTATCGGTAGCCGTGCTGCTCGGCGACGTAGACGAAGGCCGCCAGCCTGCGGGGCCTGACCCACGGGCTGCGCAGGTGATGTGTCGGCCTGCCCTGCCGCGCGCTGCGAAGGAGAGAGGTGAGTTCCCGCCGCACCGCCACCCGAGCCTCCTCGATATCGAACACCCGCCCGGCCTGTGCACAGGGGCAGCGGAACCGGACCCGCTTTCGATAGCTTCCTACGGCGAGATGCGATGGTGCGCGGAAAGGACGGGGGAGGTTTGAGTGGGGAACCGGCCGACGGACTGGCATGTCCTGGACCTGGATGACGATCCGACGCCCGGCGACCCGGACCGGGTGAAGCAACTCGCCCGTGAGCTGCACGACTTCGCGGACGATGTGGCGGATGCGCTGCGGCAGATCAAGGGCATGGCGGGTGAGGATGCGCTGCTGCGGTGGGCGGGGAAGACCGCGAANGCNTTCCAGGANGAGTTCGAGGAAGTNCCCANGAANCTGAAGAANCTNCAGCGGTCGTANGACCTNGCNGGGGANGCNCTGGCNGCGTACTGGCCGAAGCTGGAGCGGGCGCAGTCCCTCGCCGACAAGGCNCTGGCCANGGGNCGGGAGGCGCAGAGNGATCTGACCGCCGCCACCGGCCGNNTGGACTCGGCGGACTCCTGGGTGGACCGGGCCACCGCCAAGACTGAGGAGTATGACGAGAAGGAGGGCAAGGAGAAGCCCGACGAGTCGGAGGTGCGGGCCGCGGCCCGCAACGCCACCGATGCCAAGTCTGCGCGCGCCTCTGCCCAGACGGCCGTCGACAATGCCGAGTCGGGTCTTGAAGCGGCCAAGAAGATGGCCGCCGACGCGAAGAAGATGCGTGAGGATGCCGCCGACGAAGCCAAGGACAAGCTGGAGGACGCCTCCGACGCCGGGATTCAGAACCGTAAGTGGTGGGAGAAGGCGGTCGACTGGGTCAAGGACAACTGGGACACCATCGTCAACGTCTGCAAGGTCATCGTCGCGGTCCTGGGCATCGTCGTCCTGATCATCGGCGGGCCCCTTGCATGGGTGGTCCTGGCCGCCGCGCTGGTCGTCCTTGCCGACACCCTGATGAAGTACATGAACGGCGAAGCCTCCCTGTGGGACGTCGCCTTCGCCGCCCTGGACTGCATCCCCGGCATGAAGGGCCTGACCACCCTCGGCGGCCTCGCCAAGGGCCTGAAGGGACTCAAGGGCGGGCTGGCCGGGCTGAAGGGCATGAAGTCCGCGGTGCTGGGCCTCGCCAGGCGCGGCGGCGACATGCTCGCCGACGGTGCCAAGGGCGCGTACAGCCGGCTCAAGAACATCGTCAGCAAGGGCATCAGCGACCCCGTCGACATGGCGTCGGGGAAGATGTTCCTGCCCCAGACCGACATCGTCCTGCCCGGGGCGCTGCCGCTGGTCTTCTCCCGCCGGGCGGAGTCCGGTTACTACGCGGGCCGCTGGTTCGGGCCGTCCTGGTCCTCCACCGTCGACCAGCACCTGGAGTGCGACGACGAGCGCATCGTCTTCGTCACCGAGGACGGCCTGCTGCTGGCCTACCCCCACCCCCGCCCCGACGCCCAGGACGCCTTCGCCCTGCCCGACTCCGGCCCGCGCTGGCCCCTGCGCCCGACGACGGCCGGCGGCTACGCCGTCACCGACCCCGCGACCGGCCACACCCGCCGCTTCGCCCCGCCCGACCCCGCGGGGCTGGCGCTGATCGAGCAGATATCCGACCGCAACGGCCACACGATCACGTTCACGTACGACGAGCAGGGCGCCCCCGTCGGCATCCGCCACTCCGGCGGCTACCACCTCGAACTCACCACAGCCGCCGGCCGCGTCACCGCCCTGACCCTCGCCGGCGCGGCCGACGACGACGTCCAGGACACGGTCGTCAAGCGCTTCGGCTACGACGTCCGCGGCAACCTCACCGAGGACGTCAACTCCTCCGGCCGCCCCCTGCGCTTCGCCTACGACGACCGCCGCCGCATCACCTCCTGGACCGACCGCAACGACCGCAGCTACGACTACGCCTACGACGAGCAGGACCGCTGCGTCTCCGAAGGCGGCGAGGCCGGCCACCTCCGCCTCACCCTCGACTACGCCGGCCCCGACCCGGACACCGGCCACCGCTTCACCACCGCGACCGACGACCGCGGCCACAGCTGGCGCTACCAGGTCAACGACCGCATGCAGGTCGTCGCCGAGACCGATCCCCTCGGCCACACCACCCACCGCACCTGGGACGAGCACCACCGCCTCCGCACCGAGACCGCCCCCGACGGCAGCACCACGTCCTACGCCTACGCCGACGACGGCGCGCTGACCTCCGTCACCCGCCCCGACGGCCGCGCGACCACCGCCGCGTACGACGCGCTGAGCCGGCCCACGGAACTCACCGCCCCCGACGGCGCCGTCTGGCGGCAGGAGTTCGACGAGCGCGGCAACCGCACCGCCGTCGTCGACCCCGGCGGAGCCGTCACGCGCTTCGCGTACGACGACGCCGGCCACCTCGCCGCGGTCACCGACGCCCTCGGGCACGTCACCACGGTGCGCTGCGACGCGACCGGGCTGCCGGTCGCGGTCACCGACCCGCTGGGCGCGGTGACCCGCTACCGCCGCGATCCGTTCGGGCGCCCCGTCGTGGTGACGAACCCGCTCGGCGGCGAGACGCGGTTCGGGTGGACGACGGAGGGCAGGCTCGCCGCCCAGGTGGCGCCGGACGGGTCCGCCGAGGACTGGACGTACGACGGCGAGGGCAACTGCCTCACCCACACCAACGCCGCGGGCCACGTGACGCGCCTCGAGTACACCCACTTCGACCTGCTCGCCGCGCGCACAGAGCCGGACGGCGCGCGGTACGAGTTCGGCTACGACAGCGGGCTGCGGCTCACCGAGGTCGTGAACCCGCACGGCCTCGCCTGGCGCTATCGCTACGACCCGGCGGGCCGCCTGGCGGAGGAGACGGACTTCGACGGCCGGGTGCACCGCTACGGCTACGACGCCCCCGGCCGGCTCGTCCAGCGCACGACGCCGGGCGGCACCGTGATCGACTACGAGCGGGATCCGCTCGGCCGCGCGGTCGCCAAGCGCATCGGCGACCGGGTCACCGCCTACGCCTACGACGCCGCCGGGCGGCTGCTGAGCGTCCGCGACCCCGAGTCGGAGGTCGCGTACGAGCGGGACGCGCTCGGCCGGATCACGGCCGAGTCGGTGGACGGCCGGGTGCTCTCCTTCACCTACGACGCGCTGGGCCGCCGTACGGGCCGCACCACGCCGGGCGGCGTGCAGACGGCGTACGCCCACGACGCGGCCGGCCGCCGCACCGGGGTGACGGCGGCGGGCCACCTGCTGAGCTTCGACCACGACGCGGCCGGGTACGAGGTGCGGCGCGGTGTCGACGGCGGCCTCGCCCTGACCCGGACCTGGGATCCGGCCGGGCGGCTGACCGGCCAGACGCTCACCGGTCCCGGCGCCGAGGTGCTGAGCCGCCGCGCCTACGACCGGCGCTCCGACGGCTGCCTGACGCTGGTCGACGACCTGCTGGCCGGCCGCACCGCCTACGGCCTCGACGCCGTCGGCCGGATCACCACCGTGGACGCCCACGGCTGGTCGGAGCGGTACGCCTATGACGACGCCGGGAACCAGACGCTGGCCCTCTGGCCCGCCGCGCACGGCAGCGTCGCCGGCCCGGAGGAGCGCGCGGGTGCCGACGCGGCCGGCGAGCGCGGCTACGACGGCACCCGCCTCACCCGCGCCGGGCGGTACCGCTACGCGTACGACGCCGCCGGCTGCCTCACCCTGCGGCAGCGGGGCCGCCTGTCGAAGAAGCCGGACACCTGGCGCTTCGGCTACGACGAGGAGAACCGGCTCACCGAGGCCGTCACCCCTGACGGCACCCGCTGGCGCTACCGCTACGACCCCCTCGGCCGCCGGACCTGCAAGCAGCGCCTCTCCAGCGTCGCCGCCGGTGGCGCAACCGGAGACGCCGCCGCAGCCGCAGACGTGGTCGAGCAGACCGACTTCGTCTGGGACGGCGCGGTCCTGGCCGAGCAGACCACGCGCGCGCCCGACCTGCCCCACCACACCACGCTCACCTGGGAGCACGACGGGCACACCCCCGTCGCGCAGTGGGAGCGGCTCACCGACGAGGCCACCCAGGAGGAGATCGACAGCCGTTTCTTCGCCATCGTCACCGACCTCATCGGCACGCCGCGCGAACTCGTCTCGCCGGACGGCGACATCGCCTGGCGGGCCCGCAGCACCCTCTGGGGCGGCACGGCGTGGTCGGCGGACTCCACCGCCTACACGCCCCTGCGGTTCCCGGGCCAGTACTTCGACCCGGAGACGGGCCTCCACTACAACCTGTTCCGCTACTACGACCCGGAGACCGCCCGCTACACCGCCCCCGACCCGCTCGGCCTCGCGCCGGCCCCCAACCCGACGACGTACGTCCACAATCCGCACACCTGGAGCGACCCGCTCGGGCTGGCGCCCGGCTGCGGCGACATCGCGGTCATCGGCCGCCTCGAGGACACCGCCGTCGCCCGGACGTGGCCGGGCCACAACGTGCTGAACATCCCCGACTGGACGATCGCGCGCAACGACCAGTGGGTGCGGGACGTCATTGCCGCCCGGGAGCACGTCTACATCGCGTCGCCGATGACGCGGGCGAACCTCTGGGATGCCGTCAACGCGCGGGAAACGGTCTTCGCCCGCGAACTTAGGATGTTCCGCGACGCAGGCTACGTACAGGTGGGCGACTATCTGATCCCGCCCTCACCCTGAGCCACGAGAGGTCCGAGGATGGAACTGAGTGCCGCCCAGGTCGATGCCGTGGACCCCGGGTCCGCGGCCGGCTACGGTCCGCTGCCGATTCCGTGCCCGCGGGACGAGGAGATCGCGGAGCTGCTGGCGCAGGTGGCGGGACCGGAGGACTTCGGGCAGTTGGCGGGTGTCCTCGACCGGGGCGCGGGGCAGGTGCTGGGCGCCTACGGGGAGCGCATGGCCTCCCTGGCCGTACGCCGCCGGGACCCCGGCGCGGTCCGCAGCGGCCTGCTCGCGTGCGCGCTGGCCGCGGTACAGGCACCGGACATGCGGGAGGTGCTGCCGGCGCTGGTGCTGCTGCACCGGGCCTGCGTGCTGATCGGCGCGGACCCGGCGGAGCTGTTCGCGGACGCGGCGGACGCCGTCACGCCGGAGGTGCGCGACCTGCTCACCGCCGTCCCGCGGCGCTCGCCCGCGGACGTCTCGCCGGCGGCCATGGACTACGCGGAGTCGGCCGACGCGGACGGATTCCGTTTCGTACGGAACTGGTGAGGGCCCCGGCACCGTAGAACACGGCGGGACGGGCGGCGCGCGGTCGCCCGGTGGCCCGGCGCGGCGCCGGATGTCACCGGACTGTCGCGGGCTCGGTACACGGCTGTGGACAAACGGCCCGGCGTCAGTGGTCGACAGTAGGGTGGGAAGCATGGCCGATCCGTCCAGTTACCGTCCCAAGCCCGGGCAGATTCCCGACTCCCCGGGGGTCTACAGGTTCCGGGACGAGCACGGCCGGGTCATCTACGTCGGCAAGGCCAAGAGCCTGCGCCAGCGCCTCTCGTCCTACTTCCAGGATCTCGCCGGACTCCATCAGCGCACGCGCACGATGGTCACCACCGCCGCCTCGGTGGAGTGGACCGTGGTGGCCACGGAGGTCGAGGCGCTCCAGTTGGAGTACACCTGGATCAAGCAGTACGACCCGCGGTTCAACGTCAAGTACCGCGACGACAAGAGCTACCCCTCCCTCGCCGTGACCCTCAACGAGGAGTATCCGCGGGTGCAGGTCATGCGCGGACCCAAGCGCAAGGGCGTGCGCTACTTCGGGCCGTACGCGCACGCGTGGGCCATCCGCGAGACCGTCGACCTGATGCTGCGCGCCTTCCCCGTGCGGACGTGCTCCGCCGGGGTGTTCAAGCGCAGCGCCCAGATCGGCCGGCCCTGCCTGCTGGGGTACATCGGCAAGTGCTCCGCGCCCTGCGTCGGCCGGGTCACGGCCGCGGAGCACCGGGAGCTGGCCGAGGAGTTCTGCGACTTCATGGCGGGCCGTACGGGCGCGTACCTCAAGCGGCTGGAGCGGCAGATGCACGAGGCCGCCGAGGAGATGGAGTACGAGAGGGCCGCGCGGCTGCGGGACGACATGGGGGCGCTGAAGAGCGCCATGGAGAAGAACGCGGTCGTCCTGGCCGACGCCACCGACGCCGATCTGATCGCCCTGGCCGAGGACGAGCTGGAAGCGGCGGTGCAGATCTTCCACGTCCGCGGCGGCCGGGTCCGCGGCCAGCGGGGCTGGGTCACCGACCGGGTGGAGGCCGTCGACACCGCCGGCCTCGTGGAGCACGCCCTGCAGCAGCTCTACGGTGACGAGCAGGCCGAGGCCATTCCGCGCGAGGTGCTGGTCCCGGCGCTGCCGGAGCCGACGGAGCCCGTACGGGAGTGGCTGACCGAGCGCCGCGGGTCCCGGGTGGACCTGCGGGTGCCGCAGCGCGGGGACAAGAAGGACCTGCTCGCCACGGTCGCGCGGAACGCGCAGCAGGCCCTCGCCCTGCACAAGACCAAGCGCGCCTCCGACCTGACCACCCGCTCCAGGGCGCTGGAGGAGATCGCCGAGGCGCTGGAGCTGGACTCCGCGCCGCTGCGCATCGAGTGCTACGACATCTCCCATCTGCAGGGCGACGACGTCGTCGGCTCCATGGTCGTCTTCGAGGACGGGCTCGCCCGCAAGAGCGAGTACCGCCGCTTCGAGATCAAGGGCTTCACCGGCCAGGACGACGTGCGCGCGATGCACGAGGTGGTCACCCGCAGGTTCCGGCGGTATGTGCAGGAGAAGCAGAAGACGGGGGAGTGGGGCGATCCGGAGGCCGAGGCCGCCGCCGCGCGCGGCCAGCGTGAGGACACGGCGGCGGACGGGCCCGCCGGGCGGGATCCGGACACCGGGCGGCCGAAGAAGTTCGCGTACCCGCCCCAGCTCGTGGTCGTGGACGGCGGGCAGCCGCAGGTCGCCGCCGCCCGGAAGGCCCTCGGCGAGCTGGGCATAGACGATGTGGCCGTCGTCGGCCTGGCCAAGCGCCTTGAAGAGGTCTGGCTGCCGGACAGCGACGACCCCGTCATCCTGCCGCGCAGCAGCGAGGGCCTGTACATGCTGCAGCGTGTACGGGACGAGGCGCACCGCTTCGCCCTCGCGTACCAGCGCAAGAAGCGGGCCGCGAGCATGAAGGCCGGGCCGCTGGACGACGTGCCAGGACTGGGGGAGAGCCGCCGCCGGGCGCTGCTGCAGCACTTCGGTTCGGTGAAACGGCTCAGAGCTGCGACTATTGATCAGATCTGTGAGGTTCCCGGCATCGGCCGCAAGACGGCAGAAAACATCGCCGCGACCCTCGCGCAAGCGGCACCGGCCGCGCCGGCGGTGAACACCGCCACCGGAGAGATCATGGACGAGTGAGGACCGGGGGACAGAACGATGAACGACAACGGGACAGACGAGACTGACGAGACCGCCGTGACCACGGGTGATCTGGCCGCCGGGCCGGCCGGGACCGGTGACTCCACGCAGGCGGGCATCCCCGAGTTGGTGATCATCTCCGGGATGTCGGGTGCCGGCCGGAGCACGGCCGCGAAGTGCCTGGAGGACCTCGGCTGGTTCGTCGTGGACAACCTGCCGCCCGCCCTCATCCCCACCATGGTGGAGCTGGGCGCCCGCTCGCAGGGGAACGTGGCGCGGATCGCGGTCGTCGTGGACGTCCGCGGCCGGCGCTTCTTCGACAATCTGAAGGAGTCCCTGGCCGACCTGAAGGAGAAGCACGTCTCCCGGCGGATCGTCTTCCTGGAGGCGTCGGACAACTCGCTGGTGGCCCGCTTCGAGTCCGTACGCCGCCCGCACCCGTTGCAGGGCGACGGCACGATCCTCGACGGCATCACCGCCGAGCGCGACCTGCTGCGCGAGCTGCGCGGCGACGCCGACCTGGTGATCGACACCTCCAGCCTGAACGTGCACGAGCTGCGCGCGAAGATGGACGCCCAGTTCGCCGGGGGCGAAGAGCCCGAGCTGCGCGCCACGGTGATGTCCTTCGGCTACAAGTACGGCCTGCCCGTGGACGCCGACCTGGTGGTGGACTGCCGCTTCCTGCCGAACCCGCACTGGGTCCCCGAGCTGCGCCAGTTCACCGGGCTGAACGAGGACGTCGCGCAGTACGTCTTCAACCAGCCCGGCGCCAAGGAGTTCCTCAACGGCTACGCCGAGCTGATGCACCTGGTCACCGAGGGTTACCGGCGCGAAGGCAAGCGGTACGTGACCATCGCCGTCGGCTGCACCGGCGGCAAGCACCGCTCCGTCGCGATGTCCGAGCGGCTCGCCCGCCGGCTCGCCTCGAACGGCATCGAGACCGTCGTCGTCCACCGGGACATGGGGCGCGAGTGAGCCGGATCGCCGGCGGCCGGAACCTCCGGCTGCGCCGCCGGGTCGCCCGCAGGCCCGGTTCGCAGCCGAAGGTGGTCGCACTCGGCGGGGGGATGGGCCTGTCGGCCTCCCTCGCCGCGCTGCGCCGGATCACCGGCGATCTCACCGCCGTCGTCACCGTCGCCGACGACGGCGGCTCGTCCGGCCGGCTCCGCGCCGAGCTGGGCGTGCTGCCGCCGGGCGACCTGCGCAAGGCGCTGGCGGCGCTCTGCGGCGACGACGACTGGGGCCAGACCTGGTCCCGCGTCATCCAGCACCGCTTCACCAGCCAGGGCGAGCTGCACGACCACGCCGTGGGCAATCTGCTGATCGTCGCGCTCTGGGAGCAGCTCGGCGACCACGTCCAGGCCCTCGACCTGGTCGGCAAGCTCCTGGGCGCGCACGGCCGGGTGCTGCCGATGTCCGCGGTGCCCCTGGAGCTGCGCGCCGACGTACGCGGCCACGCGCCGGAGCTGCCCGACGAGGTCACCACCGTGGCCGGCCAGGCCACCGTGGCCCTCACCCCCGGCGAGGTGCAGCAGGTCAACCTGGTGCCCGCCGACCCGCCGGCCGTCCCCGCCGCCGTCGAGGCCGTCCGCGAGGCGGACTGGGTGGTGCTCGGCCCGGGCTCCTGGTTCTCGTCCGTCATCCCGCACCTGCTGGTGCCCGACCTGCGCGAGGCCCTGGCGGAGACCAAGGCCCGCAAGGTCCTCTCCCTCAACCTCGCCCCTCAGCCGGGGGAAACGGACGGATTTTCCCCGCGGCGTCATTTGGAGGTTTTGCGCCGACACGCCCCTAAACTCGCCCTCGACGTGGTGCTGGCCGACAAGGATGCAGTGCCCGGTGCGGCAGAGCGCGACGGGTTGCGCGAGGCCGCGAAAGAGCTTGAGGGCTCGGTCGAGCTGGCGCCGGTGGCGCGGACCGACGGGACTCCCCGGCACGATCCGGAGCTGCTGGCCGCCGCGTACGACCGTATTTTTCGGATGCATGGAAGGATCGGGCCATGGCGATGACGGCAGCGGTGAAGGACGAGATCTCTCGGCTCCCCGTGACCCGGACGTGCTGCCGCAAGGCGGAGGTCTCGGCCACGCTGCGCTTCGCCGGCGGGCTGCACCTCGTCAGCGGCCGGATCGTGATCGAGGCCGAGCTGGACACCGGGATCGCCGCGCGGCGGCTGAAGAAGGACATCCTGGAGATCTTCGGGCACGGCTCCGAGATGATCGTCATGGCCCCCGGCGGGCTGCGCCGCAGCAGCCGGTACGTGGTCCGCGTGGTCGCCGGCGGTGAGCAACTGGCCCGGCAGACGGGCCTGGTCGACGGCCGCGGCCGGCCCATCCGCGGGCTGCCCCCGCAGGTCGTCTCCGGCGCCACCTGCGACGCCGAGGCCGCCTGGCGCGGCGCCTTCCTCGCCCACGGCTCGCTGACCGAGCCCGGCCGCTCCTCCTCGCTGGAGGTCACCTGCCCGGGGCCGGAGGCGGCCCTCGCCCTGGTCGGCGCCGCCCGCCGGCTCAGCATCCCGGCCAAGGCCCGCGAGGTGCGCGGCGTGGACCGCGTCGTCGTACGGGACGGTGACGCCATCGGCGCCCTGCTCACCCGGCTCGGCGCGCACGAGTCGGTGCTCGCCTGGGAGGAGCGCCGGATGCGCCGCGAGGTGCGCGCCACGGCCAACCGGCTGGCCAACTTCGACGACGCCAACCTGCGCCGCTCCGCGCGCGCGGCGGTCGCGGCCGGCGCGCGGGTGCAGCGGGCGCTGGAGATCCTCGGCGACGAGGTGCCGGAGCACCTGGCGGCGGCCGGCCGGCTGCGCATGGAGCACAAGCAGGCGTCGCTGGAGGAGTTGGGCGCCCTGGCCGACCCGCCGCTGACGAAGGACGCGGTCGCGGGGCGTATCCGCCGGCTGCTCGCCATGGCCGACAAGCGCGCCGGCGACCTGGGCATCCCGGGCACGGAGGCGAACCTGACCGAGGAGATGGTGGGCTGACGCCCGCCCCTGCCGCACCCGCCCTGCCCGGCCCCGCGCAGGGCGCGCGGCAACGCTCCGTGCGCCGCTCTTCTGAGCCTCGTGCCGGCCCATCTGAGGCGCCGATACAGGCCCGCTGACCGGCGGCGACGCCGAATGGAGGCGGCGGCCCGCAGCCCTACCAGGGGGTACGGGCCGAGGGCCGCCTCACCGGCGGGGTCCGGGCCGCCGCGGGGTGGCGGAAGCGGTAGGGTCGGCAGTGGTCGGGGATTCCCAGTCAGAGCACCGGTCGATGAAGGACCGGCGTACCAACGAGGAGATCGGTTCGTGACGATCCGCGTAGGCATCAACGGCTTCGGCCGCATCGGCCGCAACTACTTCCGCGCCATTCTGGAGCAGGGTGCGGACATCGAGGTCGTGGCGTTCAACGACCTGGGTGACGCCGCGACCACCGCGCACCTGCTGAAGTACGACACCCTGCTCGGCAGGCTCAACGCCGAGGTGAGCCACACCGACGACGCCATCACGGTCGATGGCCGCCCCATCAAGATGCTCGCCGAGCGCGACCCGGCGAACCTGCCCTGGGGCGACCTGGGCGTGGACGTGGTCATCGAGTCCACCGGCATCTTCACCAAGCGCGAGGACGCGCAGAAGCACCTGGACGCCGGGGCCAGGAAGGTCATCATCTCGGCGCCCGCCAAGGGCGAGGACATCACCATCGTGATGGGGGTCAACGAGGACTCCTACGACCCGGCCGGCCAGCACATCATCTCCAACGCCTCGTGCACGACGAACTGCGTCGCGCCGATGGCCAAGGTGCTGGACGAGAGCTTCGGCATCGTGCAGGGCATGATGACCACGGTCCACGCCTACACCAACGACCAGCGCATCCTGGACTTCCCGCACAAGGACCTGCGCCGGGCCCGTGCCGCCGCCGTGAACATCATCCCGACCACCACCGGCGCCGCGAAGGCCACCGCGCTCGTCCTGCCGCAGCTCAAGGGCAAGCTCGACGGCATCGCCATGCGCGTGCCGGTGCCCACCGGCTCCGTCACCGACCTGGTCGTCGAGGTGAGCCGCGAGGTCACCAAGGACGAGGTCAACGCCGCGTTCCAGAAGGCCGCCGCGGGCCAGCTCAAGGGCGTCCTGGAGTACACCGAGGACCCGATCGTCTCCTCGGACATCGTCAACACCGCGCCGTCCTGCACCTTCGACTCCCTGCTGACGATGGCGCAGGGCAAGCAGGTCAAGATCGTCGGCTGGTACGACAACGAGTGGGGCTACTCCAACCGCCTGGTCGACATCACCACCTTCGTCGGCGAGCGCCTCTAGGCGAGCACCCGCCGTGCCGGCCAACGCCGGGCGGCGGGGCCCCGCTCGTTCCGACGACCAGGCCGCCGCGCGCGCCGCTTCGCGGCGGCGTGCGGGCGGTGTCAGCAGTGACGCAGGAGTCTGCTTGAATCCTCCCCCGGCTGAGGCGCAGGGGGATTCCTGGCTCACGCTGCCTGCGGGTGTCAGCGACCCGACAGGTCTTCCACGATCAACACCAGCCGGGTTGAAACCAGCCCGGTTTGATACGGCAATGCTCTGGGAGGTGCATGTGCTGTCTTGGTTCTCGATCAGCACGCGCGGGAGGCTTGGTTCTCGCAACCCACGTTCGGGACGCTACCAGGCGCCGATCCGCCCCGGGGGCGTATCGGCTACTCCTGCCCTGCTCCGCAGGAGTCCGATTCCTCCCCGGCCTGAAGCTGAAGGCCGGGGTATCCACGGAGGCATTCGATGAAGACGCTCGACGACCTCCTCGGCGAAGGCATCGCCGGCAAGCGGGTCTTCGTCCGCGCCGACCTCAACGTGCCGCTGGACGGCACCACCATCACCGACGACGGCCGCATCCGCGCCGTCGTCCCGACGATCGCCAAGCTGGCCGAGGCCGGCGCGCGGGTGGTCGTCGCCTCCCACCTCGGCCGCCCCAAGGGGGCGGCGGACCCGGCCTTCTCGCTCGCGCCGGTGGCGCGCCGGCTGGGTGAACTGCTCGGGGACTCCGCGAAGAAGACGGAGTTCGCCACGGACACCGTGGGTGAGAGCGCGAAGGCCACCGTCGCCGGGCTCGGCGACGGCGAGGTCACGCTGCTCGAGAACCTGCGGTTCAACCCCGGCGAGACCGCGAAGGACGACGCCGAGCGCGGCGCGTTCGCGGACGAACTGGCCGGGCTGGCCGACGTGTACGTGGGCGACGGCTTCGGCGCCGTCCACCGCAAGCACGCCTCGGTGTACGATCTGCCGGCCCGGCTGCCGCACTACGTCGGCTACCTCATCGCCGCGGAAGTGGGCGTCCTGCGCAAGCTCACCGAGGACGTCGCGCGCCCGTACGCGGTCGTGCTCGGCGGCGCCAAGGTCTCCGACAAGCTCGGGGTCATCGACCACCTGCTGGAGAAGGCCGACCGCATCCTCATCGGCGGCGGCATGGTCTTCACCTTCCTCAAGGCCAAGGGGTACGAGGTCGGATCCAGCCTGCTGCAGGAGGAGCAGGTGCCCGCGGTCCGCGAGTACCTGGCGCGGGCCGAACGGCTCGGCGTGGAGTTCGTGCTCCCCGTCGACGTGGTCGCCGCCCGGGAGTTCCCGGACGTCAAGGCGCAGGCGCCGGCCGATCCCGCGACCGTACCGGCCGACGCCATCCCCGCCGAGATGATGGGTCTCGACATCGGCCCGGAGTCCGGCCGGCTCTTCGCCTCGAAGATCGCCGACGCCGCCACGGTCTTCTGGAACGGGCCGATGGGCGTGTTCGAGCACCCCGACTACGCCGCGGGCACCCGCGCGGTCGCGCAGGCCCTGGTGGACAGCACGGCCTTCACCGTCGTCGGCGGCGGCGACAGCGCCGCCGCGGTCCGGATTCTCGGCTTCGACGAGAAGGCTTTCGGCCACATCTCGACCGGTGGCGGCGCCAGCCTCGAATACCTTGAGGGCAAGACGCTCCCCGGCCTCGCCGCACTGGAGGACTGACCCGTAACGATGAACGACAAGCCGACCCGTATCCCGTTCATGGCGGGCAACTGGAAGATGAACCTCAACCACCTTGAGGGCATCGCGCACGTCCAGAAGCTCGCCTTCGCGCTCCACGACAAGGACTACGAGGCCGTCGAGGTCGCCGTCCTGCCGCCGTACACCGATCTGCGCTCGGTGCAGACGCTCGTAGACGGCGACAAACTGAAGATCAAGTACGGCGCCCAGGACATCTCCCCGCACGACGCCGGCGCGTACACGGGCGATGTCTCGGGCGCGATGCTGGCCAAGCTCCACTGCACGTACGTCGTCGTCGGCCACTCCGAGCGGCGGCAGTACCACGGCGAGGACGACGCGCTCGTCAACGCCAAGGTCAAGGCCGCCTACCGGTACGGCATCACGCCGATCCTGTGCATCGGCGAGGGCCTGGAGGTGCGCAAGGCCGGCGAGCAGGTCGCGTACACCCTGGCGCAGCTCGACGGGGCCCTGAAGGGCGTCAGCGCGACGGACGTGGAGAGCATCGTCGTCGCGTACGAGCCGGTGTGGGCCATCGGCACCGGCGAGGTCGCCATCCCGGACGACGCGCAGGAGGTCTGCGGCGCGATCCGGCAGCGGCTGGCGGAGCTGTACAGCGACGAGGTGGCCGACGGGGTGCGCATCCAGTACGGCGGCTCCGTCAAGAGCGGCAACGTCGCGGCGATCATGGCGCAGCCCGACGTGGACGGCGCGCTGATCGGCGGCGCTTCGCTGGACGCGGACGAGTTCGTCAAGATCGTCCGCTTCCGCGACCAGTGAGGTCCGCGGCCCCGGGCCGCTTC
Source organism: Streptomyces sp. CNP082 (assembly GCF_059570535.1). Classification (NCBI taxonomy): domain Bacteria; kingdom Bacillati; phylum Actinomycetota; class Actinomycetes; order Kitasatosporales; family Streptomycetaceae; genus Streptomyces; species Streptomyces sp. CNP082. The sequence goes on along the minus strand of NZ_JCANSZ010000006.1, from coordinate 143,282 downwards.
CCGCCAGCCGGGGAGTAGGCCCGGGCCGCCTGTTCGTCGTAGGCTGTCGGGGGCCGGTCACGCAGGATGACTGCACCGGCCCCCTTACGTATCCGTCCGTCACCGAGAGAGTTGGAAAAGCCGTGACCGTGGCCTTCTCCATCGCCCTGATCATCTTCAGCGGGCTGCTGATGATGCTCGTCCTCATGCACAAGGGCAAGGGCGGCGGCCTGTCCGACATGTTCGGCGGCGGCATGCAGTCCTCCGTCGGCGGCTCCTCCGTCGCCGAGCGCAACCTCGACCGGATCACCGTGGTCGTCGGCCTGATCTGGTTCGCCATCATCGTCGTGCTCGGCCTGCTGATGAAGTTCGACAGCTAGGCCACCACGGCGCCTGACGGTACGTAGACTGGGGCGCCCGCGGCGGGGTCGCCGACGATGCCTCGCCGCATTTCACGCAGGGAGTTACGACCGTGGCAAGTGGCAACGCGATCCGTGGAAGCCGGGTCGGCGCCGGGCCGATGGGGGAGGCGGAGCGGGGCGAGTCAGCGCCGCGTCTGCGCGTGTCCTTCTGGTGCTCCAACGGGCACGAGACCCGACCCAGCTTCGCCACCGACGCGCAGATCCCGGACAGTTGGGACTGCCCCCGCTGTGGTTTCCCGGCGGGCCAGGACCAGGACAATCCGCCGGACCCGCCGCGCACCGAGCCGTACAAGACGCACCTCGCGTACGTCCGCGAGCGGCGCAGCGACGCCGACGGCGAGGCGATCCTCGCCGAGGCCCTGGCCAAGCTCCGCGGCGAGATCTGACCCCCGGCCGTGCTCGCGGGCGGCGCCCGGCACCGCGCCGAGCCGCCCGAGCCGCGGCCCCGCCGCGGCAGCGGCAGCAATTCCTCCCGCCTTCCCGGTACGGGCAGCGCGCCGCCGTGCGCGCCGGGCCGCACCCGCCGCGGGACCGGCCGGCGGATCTTGAGACGCCAGCTCTGAGACGCCAGCTCTGAGGCGCCGGGTCCGGGCCGCCAGGTCTTGAGGCACCGGATCCGAGGCAGCGGATCCGAGGCCGTGGATCTGAGGCGGCGGATAGGGCAATCGCCCGAGGTGCCCCGCGTTCCCGCGCCCCTACGGTCCCGGCATGCGATCCGAGGCCACCCACCCGCGGCAGCCCGCGGCACCATCCTGGCGCGGAGGGTTCGGGCGGCTGTGGTCCGCCGCCGCCGTCTCCCGCTTCGGCGACGCCCTGCGGGGCGCCGCGCTGCCGCTGCTCGCCGTCGAGCTGACCGACTCCGCGCTGCTCGTCGCCCTCGTCACCGCCTGCGGCTTCCTGCCCTGGCTGCTCTTCGGGCTCGTCGGCGGCGCGATCGCCGACCGGGTCGACCAGCGGCGCGCGATGTGCGTCGTGGACGTGCTGCGCGGGCTGCTCATGACCGCGTTCGCGCTGGCGGTGTGGCTGGACCGGGCGGGCATCGCCCTGCTCCTCGCCCTCGCCTTCGCGCTTACCGCCCTGCAGACCGTCTTCGACAATGCCGCCACCGCCCTGCTGCCCGCCGTCGTGCCCGCCGCCGCGCTCGGCACCGCGAACGGGCGGCTGCTGGCCGGGCAGGAGGCCGTGCACCGCTTCGCCGGCACCCCGCTGGTGCCGGTGCTCGTCGGCGCGGGGGCGGCCGTGCCGTACGCCGTGGACGCCGTTACGTACCTGCTGGCCGCCGCCCTCGTCGCCGGCGTGCCGCACCGCCCCCGCCCGGCCGGCGGGCCGCCCCGGGAGCCGCTGCGCCGGGACGTCACCGGGGGGCTGCGCACCCTGTGGCGCGACCCGGTGCTCCGGGGCGTGTGCGCGTCGACCGTCATCGCCAACACCGGCATCGGCGCGCTCATCGCCACCCTCGTGCTGCACCTGACGGGCTGGCTCGGCGCGGGCACCACCGGCTACGCCCTCGCGCTCACCGCGTACGGCATCGGGAGCGTCGCCGGCGGGATGGGCGCCGGCCGCGTCGCCGCCGCCCTCGGCGCCCCGCGCACCCTGGTCTGCGCGGGCCTCGCCCAGGCGGCGTGCCTGACGGTGTTCGGCACCGTACGCAGCCTCCCGGCGGCCGGCGCCGCGCTCGCCGTGTTCGGCTTCGCCGGGATGCTCTGGACCGCCACCGAGGTCACCGTCCTGCAGCGGCGCAGCCCCGCGGGCGCCGTCGGCCGGGTCAGCGCCGCGTTCCGGACCCTGTCGGTCTCCGCGGTGCCGCTGGGGGCCGTCCTCGGCGGGGTGCTCGCCGACTCGCTCGGGCAGAACACGCCGGCCCTGGCCGCCGCCGTCCTGACCGGCCTGGGGGTGGCCGCTCTCGGACCCGCGGCGCGCTCCGCGATCAATTAGGTTGGACGGCATGGCCGACACCACGTCACGCACCAGGCTCGACCGGACCCCCGAGTGGCACGCACTCGCCAAGCACCGCGAGGAGTTCGGCGCCACGCACCTGCGCGAGCTGTTCGACGCCGACCCCGAGCGCGGCCGGCGGTACACGCTCCGCGTCGGCGATCTCTACCTGGACTACTCCAAACACCTCGTCACCGACGAGACGCTGCGCCTGCTGCGCGAACTGGCCGCCGCGACCGGGGTCGCCGGGCTGCGCGACGCCATGTTCCGCGGCGAGAAGATCAACATCACCGAGGACCGCGCGGTGCTGCACACCGCGCTGCGCGCGCCCAGCGCCGCGTCGGTCGAGGTGGACGGCGTGGACGTGGTCCCCGGCGTGCAGCACGTGCTGACCCGGATGACCACCTTCGCCGACCGGGTCCGCTCCGGCGACTGGCACGGCCACACCGGCAAGCCGGTCCGCGCCGTCGTCAACATCGGCATCGGCGGCTCCGACCTGGGCCCGGCCATGGCGTACGAGGCACTGCGCGCGTACACCCAGCGGGATCTGACCCTCCGCTTCGTCTCCAACGTCGACGGCGCCGACCTGCACGAGGCCGTGCGCGACCTCGACCCCGAGACCACGCTGTTCGTCGTCGCCTCCAAGACCTTCACCACCATCGAGACGATCACCAACGCCACCGCCGCGAAGCGCTGGCTGCTGGCGGGCCTCGGTGCCGGCGACGAGGCGGTCGCCAAGCACTTCGTCGCTTTGTCGACCAACGCCGCGAAGGTCGCCGAGTTCGGCATCGACACGGACAACATGTTCGAGTTCTGGGACTGGGTCGGCGGGCGCTACTCGTACGACTCGGCCATCGGCCTGTCCCTGATGGTGGCCATCGGCCCGGTCGCCTTCCGCGAGATGCTCGCCGGCTTCCGGCTCGTCGACGAGCACTTCCGTACCGCGCCGCCGGAGGAGAACGCGCCGCTGCTGCTGGGGCTCCTCGGCGTCTGGTACGGCAACTTCTTCGACGCGCAGTCGCACGCCGTGCTCCCGTACAGCCACTACCTGTCGAAGTTCACCGCCTATCTGCAGCAGCTCGACATGGAGTCCAACGGCAAGGCCACCGACCGCGGCGGCGAGCGGGTCGGCTGGCAGACCGGTCCTGTGGTCTGGGGCACGCCCGGCACCAACGGCCAGCACGCGTACTACCAACTGCTGCACCAGGGCACCAAGATGATCCCCGCCGACCTGATCGGCTTCGCCCGGCCGGTCGCCGAGCTGGGTGAGCTGGCCGGGCAGCACGACCTGCTGATGGCCAACCTCTTCGCCCAGGGCCAGGCGCTCGCCTTCGGCCGGACGGCGGAGGAGGTGGCCGCCGAGGGCGTGCCCGCGGCGCAGGTGCCGCACCGCACGTTCCCGGGCAACCACCCGACGACGACGATCCTGGCCGACGGCCTCACGCCCTCGGTGCTGGGGCAGTTGGTCGCGCTGTACGAGCACAAGGTGTTCGTGCAGGGCGCGGTGTGGGACGTCGACTCCTTCGACCAGTGGGGCGTGGAGCTGGGCAAGGTGCTGGCCAAGCGGCTGGAGCCGGCGCTCACCGAGGGCGCGGAGGTGGCCGGTCTTGACGGCTCGACGCTTGCGCTGGTCGACGCCTACCGGGCGCTGCGGAGCCGCTGACCTGGTGCGGCCGGGGGCCGGCGGGCGGCCCCGGTCTCCGGCCCACAGCTCCCAGCCCTCAGCCTCAGCCCTCAGCCTCAGCCCTCAGCCTCAGCCCTCAGTCCCCGGCGCCCGGCCGGCGGGCCGGGCTACGCCCCGCGGCGGATCCGGCCCGCGTAGCGGGCCTCCAGCGCAGCGTTGTGCTCGTCGCCCTCGGGGATGTTCGCCGACAGGTACACCGGCGGCGTCGCGCCGCGCTCCAGCAGCAGCCGGATCGCCTCGGCGACGACCTGCTGCACGAGCAGCGCGCCGGTGATCGACGACACCGCGCAGGCCGTGCCGCCGCCGGGCAGCGCCAGCACGGAGTCGCCGAAGGGGGCGCCGTTGTCGAGCACCACGTCGGCGTGGTCGGCCAGCCGCTTGCCGGAGGGATGCCGGGACGCGGCGCGGGTGCCGTGGGAGAGCGAGGTGATCGCCACCAGCGGGTGCCCGTGCCCCTTGACGACGGCGGCCATCTCCACGACGCAGCCGTTGATGCCGGAGTTCGAGGCGATGACGAAGGCGTCCCGGGGGTGCGGCGCGGCCAGCTCGTACAGCCGGCGCGCGGTGCCGGGGTCGCGTTCCAGCTTGCCGTCGGAGAGCAGTGCGGGGGGCTCGCCGCCGTAGATCACGAGATCGCGCAGGGCGATCTTGTTCGTCGGTACGAAGCCGCCGGCGCGGCCGGCGATCTCGGTCGCCAGCGACTCGGAGTGCCCGGTGCCGAACGCCTGGATCACGCCGTCGCCGTCCAGCGCGTCCGCGAACACCCGCGCGGCGGCGCCGACCTCGGTGCGCTGCCCCTCGGCCACCCGCCTCAGCGAGGCCAGGGCCGCGGCGGTGAAGGCGGCTGCGCTGATCGGCTTGACGGTCATCGGTGCTCCCGGAAGTGGTCTGGACAACATGCCGTACGCGGGGTCAATCTCAGGCAGTCGCACCCGGCACGTCAAGGGCGCGACGCGGCGCCGGCCACCGGGAGCGGGCAGTGGAGAAACTGGTCATCGGCATCGACGCGGGCGGTACGCACATCCGCGCCGCCCTCGCGCCTGCGGCGGGGGGCGCGGCGCTGCGCACGGCCTCGGCGGGGGCGGGCAACCCGCGTACGGTACCGGCGCGGGTGCTGACCTCCCGGCTGGTGGCGTGTGTGGCGGCGCTGACGGACGCGGCGGGGCCGGGGCCGGGCCCGGCGCCAGGGCGGGTGGCGGCGGTGGTCGCGGGCGTCGCCGGCGCGGAGCCCCGCAACCCGGACGACCCCGGCCTGCGCCGGGCGTACGGGGCTCTGCACGCCGCGCTGCGCCGAAGCGGGCTCGGGCCGCTGCCGGTCCAGGTGCGCGGCGACACGGAGATCGCCTTCGCGGCGGGCCCGGGCGCGCCGTCGTCGGGGGTGGTGCTGATCGCCGGCACGGGGGCGTGTGCGGCGCGGGTCACGGACCGGCGGCAGACGGCGTCGAGCGACGGCCACGGCTGGCTCCTGGGCGACGAGGGCAGCGCCTTCTGGATCGCCCGCCGGGCGCTGCGGGCGGCGCTGCGCGCCCTCGACGGCCGGGGCCCGGCGACGGCACTGGCCCCGCTGCTGACGGCGGCGACGGGGGGCGCGGCTGCTGCCGCGAGGGCGGGGGATGCGCAGGTCGCCGGGCGGGGCGATGGCTCCGGGGGACAGGGGGGACAGCGAGGAGCTGCCGAGGCGGCCGGGACGGCGGGTGCTGCGGACGGTGCCGGAGGAGGCGCGGGAGACACCGGGGACGCAGCGGCGCCCGCAGCCGGCGGGGGAGCGGGGTCCGTTCGGGAAGGGGAAGCCGGCACGGGACCGGACGGGGGCGGGACGGGGGAGCGGGCGGCGGGTGGCGGGCCGGGGTATCCGGCGGCGCGGATCGCGCTCGTGGACGCCGGGTTCGCGGGGGCGCCGGTGGAGATCGCGCGGCTGTGCCCCGTGGCCGTACGGGCGGCGGAGGCCGGCGACGCGGTGGCCGGGGCGATCCTGGACGAGGCGGCGGACCACCTCGCGGAGACCGTCGCCGCGCTCGCCCCGGCGCCCGGAGAGCCCCTGGTCACCACCGGCGGCCTGCTGGCCCCTGCGGGCCCCCTCGGGCCCCGCTTCACGGCCCGTATGCGCCCGTACGGCGTGACGCCTGCCCCGGTCCCCGACGGACTGGCGGGGGCGGTGGCGCTGGCGCGCGCGATGCTCTGACGCGAGGGGTGCGGGGTCGTGCCCCACGGCGCGGTGGAGGCGGCGCGCGCCCCCAGCGCGGCTGTCCCGAGCCTGAGACGCCGGCTTCGTGTTGAAGGTCCGGGACCGGTCCGGTCGGCCGCACCGCGGTGTTCCGCCCCGCCAGGACCCCCGGCGGCTCCGCACCGCCCCGGCCGTCCGCTACGGCGACGCCGGCGGGTACAGCGTCGGGGGGAGCAGGGCCGCTGCCGGGCGGTCCAGGAGCCACAGGGTCCGCTGGCGGCCCTGCGCGCCCGCCGCCGGGGCCTGGATCTCACCCGCGCCCGACAGGGCCATCGCCGCCGCCCGCGCCTTGTCCTCGCCCGCCGCCAGCAGCCACACCTCCCGCGCCGCCCTGATCGCCGGCAGCGTCAGCGAGAGCCGCGTCGGCGGCGGCTTCGGCGCGCCGTGGACGCCGACGACCGTGCGCTCCGTCTCCCGTACCCCCGGCAGCTCCGGGAAGAGCGAGGCGACGTGCGTGTCCGGGCCGACTCCCAGCAGCAGCACGTCGAACTCCGGGACCGGCCCGTGGTCCTCCGGCCGCGCCGCGGCGGCCAGGTCCCGCGCGTACGCCGCCGCCGCCGCGTCCGCGTCCAGGCCGAACTCCGCCTGCGCGGCCGGCATCTCGTGCACCCGCGCCGGGTCGAGCGGCACCGCGTCCAGGAGCGCCGCGCGCGCCTGGGTCGCGTTGCGGTCGGGGTCGCCGGGCGGCAGGAAGCGCTCGTCGCCCCACCAGAGGTCCAGCCGCGACCAGTCGACCGCGTCCCGGGCGGGCGCGGCGGCGAGCGCGGCCAGCAGGCCGTTGCCGTTGCGGCCGCCGGTGAGCACGACCGAGGCCGTGCCCCGCGCCGCCTGCGCGTCCACGACCTTCGTGATCAGCCGGGCGGCAGCCGCCTCGGCCATCAGCTCCTTGTCGCGGTGGACGACGATCTGCGGCGTGCTCACGGCGCCACCGCTCACGACGTCTTGGCCGAGGAGGACGACGACTTCGGCGCGGCCTTCTTCGCGGACTGCTTCTTCGCCGGCGCCTTCTTCCCGGCACCGGCCTGCGCCGCCTCGGCCTGCGCCTCCTCGGCCTGCGCCGCCTCGGCCTGCGCCTCCTCGGCCTGCGCCGCCTCGGCCTGCGCCTCCTCGGTCTGCGCGGCCCCGGCCTCCGCTTCCTTCACGTCCGCCGCCACCGCCCCAGCCGGCGCCAGCCGCTCCACGCCGAACGCCACCGCGGACGCGTACGCCTCGTCCGGGTCCAGCCGCCGCAACTCCTCCGCGATCAGCTCCGCCGTCGTGCGCCGCTTGAGCGCCACGTGCCGCTCCGGCTGCCCCGGCACCGCCAGCTCCGCCAGCGCGCCGTTCGGCCGGTCGAGGCAGATCACGCCGTCCGTCGTCAGCAGCCGCACCGCGGTCAGCCCCGGACCCGGCGAGCCCGTGCGCTCCACCGGCACCCGCAGCCGGTCCGCCAGCCACAGTGCCAGCAGCTCCGTGGAGGGGTTGTACTCCTCGCCCTCCACCACCGCCGACTCGATGTCCGCGTGCTGCTGGTCCAGCGCCGCCGCGAGCATGCTGCGCCACGGCGTGATCCGCGTCCACGCCAGGTCCGTGTCCCCGGGCGCGTACGCCGTGGCCCGCTGCCGCAGCGCTTCGACCGGGTCCTCGCAGGCCGCCGCGTCCGTGATCCGGCGGGTGGCGAGCTGGCCCAGCAGGTCCGCCGAGGGGTTCTCCGGCGCGTCCTCCGGCCACCACACCACCACCGGCGCGTCCGGCAGCAGCAGCGGCAGCACGACGCTCGCCGCGTGCCCCGCCAGCTCGCCGTGCAGCCGCAGCAGCACCGTCTCGCCGGTGTCCGTCTCGTTGCCGACGCGCACCTCCGCGTCCAGCCGCGCCAGCGCGCGCTCGCGCGGGGAGCGGCCGGGGCGCTTGATGACGACCAGGATCCGCGACGGGTGCTCCTTGGACGCCTGGCTGGCGGCCTTGAGCGCGTCGTAGTGGTTGCCCTCGTCGGTGACGATCACCAGTGTGAGCACCATCCCGACCGCCGGCGTGCCGGTGGCCCGACGGGCGCCCACGAGCGCGGAGTTGATCTGGGCCGAGGTGGTCTCGGTGAGGTCGATGTTCATGGCCGCCGCCAGCTCCGTCCGTCTCGTGCCAGCATCTCGTCCGCCGCCTTCGGCCCCCAGGTGCCCGCGACGTACGACTCGGGTTTCCCGTGGCCGGCCCAGTGCTCCTCGATCGGGTCGAGGATCTTCCAGGACAGCTCGACCTCCTGGTGCCGCGGGAAGAGGTTCGCGTCGCCGAGGAGTACGTCCAGCAGCAGCCGTTCGTACGCCTCGGGGCTGGACTCGGTGAAGGACTCGCCGTAGGCGAAGTCCATCGTCACGTCCCGCACCTCCATCGACGTGCCCGGCACCTTGGAGCCGAACCGCACGGTGACGCCCTCGTCCGGCTGGACGCGGATCACCAGGGCGTTCTGGCCCAGCTCCATCGTGTCGGTGGTGTCGAACGGCAGGTGCGGCGCCCGCTGGAAGACCACGGCGATCTCCGTGACCCGGCGGCCGAGCCGCTTGCCGGTGCGCAGATAGAACGGCACGCCCGCCCAGCGGCGGTTGTCGATCTCCAGCTTGATCGCGGCGTAGGTGTCGGTCCCGGAGTGCGGATCGATGCCGTCCTCCTCCAGATAGCCGCGCACCTTCTCGCCGCCCTGCCAGCCCGCCGCGTACTGCGCGCGGACCGAGTGCCGGCCCAGGTCGGCGGGGAGGTTCACCGACTCCAGCACCTTGATCTTCTCCGCCACCAGCGCCTGCGCGTCGAAGGCCGTCGGCTCCTCCATCGCGGTCAGCGCCAGCAGTTGCAGCAGGTGGTTCTGGATGACGTCGCGGGCGGCGCCGATGCCGTCGTAGTAGCCGGCGCGCCCGCCGATGCCGATGTCCTCGGCCATGGTGATCTGCACGTGGTCCACGTACGACCGGTTCCACAGCGGTTCGAACATCGTGTTGGCGAAGCGCAGCGCCAGGATGTTCTGGACGGTCTCCTTGCCGAGGTAGTGGTCGATGCGGAAGACCTGGTCGGGCTCGAAGACCTCGTGCACGATCCGGTTGAGCTCCTCGGCGCTCTTCAGGTCGTGCCCGAACGGCTTCTCGATGACCGCGCGCCGCCAGGAGTCCCCGGCCGGGTCCGCCAGGCGGTGCTTCTTGAGCTGCTGGACGACCAGCGGGAAGAACTTCGGCGGCACGGAGAGATAGAACGCGAAGTTCCCGCCCGTGCCGCGGGCCTTGTCCAGGTCCTCGATGGTGGTGCGCAGCCGCACGAACGCGTCGTCGTCGTCGAAGTCGCCCTGGACGAACCGGAAGCCCTCGGAGAGCTGCTGCCACACCTCCTCGCGGAAGGGCGTGCGGGCGTGCTCCTTGACCGCATCGTGCACGACCTGGGCGAAGTCCTCGTCCTCCCAGTCGCGGCGGGCGAAGCCGACGAGGGAGAAGCCCGGGGGCAGCAGCCCCCGGTTCGCCAGGTCGTACACGGCGGGCATCAGCTTCTTGCGCGACAGGTCACCCGTGACGCCGAAGATCACGAGACCCGAGGGACCCGCGACCCGCGGCAGCCGCCGGTCCTGCGGGCCCCGCAGCGGATTGGTGCCAGAGCCGGTCACCGTCGACTACGCCCCCTTCGGTGCACGGCGCTCAAGCTCAGTCCGGGTGGAGTCGAGCAGGTCGTTCCAGGACTTCGCGAACTTCTCCACACCTTCGTCCTCCAGCACGGCGACCACCTCGTCGTAGGAGATGCCCAGCTTCTCCAGGGCGTCCAGGTCGGCGCGCGCCCCGTCGTACGTGCCGCGCACGGCGTCGCCGTTGATCCCGCCGTGGTCGGCGACGGCGTGCAGCGTGGCCTCCGGCATGGTGTTGACCGTCCCCGGGGCGACCAGGTCGTCCACGTAGAGCGTGTCCTTGTACGCGGGGTCCTTCACGCCCGTCGACGCCCACAGGGGGCGCTGCTTGCGGGCGCCGGCCTTCTCCAGCGCCAGCCAGCGGTCCGAGGAGAAGACCTCCTCGTACGCCTCGTACGCCAGCCGGGCGTTGGCGACGGCGGCCCTGCCGCGCAGCTCCTTCGCCTCGGGGGTGCCCAGGGCGTCGAGCCGCTTGTCGACCTCGGTGTCCACGCGGGAGACGAAGAACGAGGCGACCGAGCGGATCTCCGCCAGGTCCAGGCCGGCGGCCTTCGCCTGCTCCAGGCCGGCGAGGAAGGCGTCCATCACCTCGCGGTAGCGCTCCAGGGAGAAGATCAGCGTGACATTGACGCTGATGCCCTTGGCGAGCACCGCGGTGATGGCGGGCAGCCCCGCGCGGGTGGCGGGGATCTTCACGAACAGGTTGGGCCGGTCGACCAGCCAGGCCAACTGCTTGGCCTCGGCGATCGTGGCGGCCGTCTCGTGGGCCAGCCGCGGGTCGACCTCGATCGAGACCCGGCCGTCCTGCCCCTCGGTGGCGTCGTGCACCGGGCGGAGCACGTCGGCGGCGTCGCGTACGTCGGCCGTCGTGATCATGCGTACGGCCTCCTCGACGGTGACGCCGCGGACGGCGAGGTCCGTGAGCTGGCCGTCGTAGCCGTCGCCTGCCGAGATGGCCTTCTGGAAGATCGTGGGGTTGGTGGTGACACCCACGACGTGGCTCTCGTCGATCAGTTCGGCGAGGTTGCCGGACGTGATGCGCTTGCGGGACAGGTCGTCGAGCCAGATCGCGACGCCTTCACCGGAGAGGCGCTCGAGTGCGTCGGTCATCGGTATTGCATCTCCTGACATCGTTTCGTCTGTAGGCTTCAGCGACTTCAGGCCCGCAGGGATTCCCGCGCCGCACCGGCGACGGCGTCGGCGGTGAGCCCGTACTCGCGGAACAGGACCTTGTAGTCGGCGGAGGCGCCGAAGTGCTCCAGGGAGACCACGTGCCCGGCGTCCCCGACGAAGCGCTGCCACGTCAGCCCGACGCCCGCCTCGACCGCCACCCGGGCCTTGACCGCGGGCGGCAGCACGGCGTCGCGGTACTCCCGCGGCTGCTCGTCGAACCACTCCACGCACGGCATCGAGACCACCCGCGTCGGCACGCCCTCGGCCTGCAACTGCTCCCGGGCGGCGACCGCGAGCTGCACCTCGGAGCCGGTGCCGATGAGTATCACCTGCGGCTCGGCCTGCGCGCCGCCGGCGCCCTCGGCCTCGAACAGCACGTAGCCGCCCTTCGCGGCGTTCTCGACGGCACCGTCCGTCTCGTACGTCGGCACGCCCTGCCGCGTCAGCGCGAGGCCGTGCGGCGCGCCGACCCCGTACTCCTTGGTGTAGCGGCGCAGGATCTCGCGCCAGGCAACGACCGTCTCGTTGGCGTCCGCCGGGCGGACCACGTTCAGCCCGGGGATCGCGCGCAGGCTCGCCAGGTGCTCGACCGGCTGGTGGGTCGGGCCGTCCTCGCCGAGGCCGATGGAGTCGTGCGTCCACACGTACGTCACCGGCAGGTGCATCAGCGCCGAGAGCCGCACCGCGTTGCGCATGTAGTCGGAGAAGACCAGGAACGTGCCGCCGTAGACACGGGTGTTGCCGTGCAGCGTGATCCCGTTCATGGCGGCGGCCATGGCGTGCTCGCGGATGCCGTTGTGGACGGTCCGGCCGTACGGGTCCGCGTCGGTCAGCGGGTTGTCGGCGGGCAGGAACGAGGTCGAGCCGGGGATCGTGGTGTTGTTGGACCCCGCGAGGTCGGCGGAGCCGCCCCACAGCTCGGGCACCACCGGGCCGAGGGCCTTCAGCACCTCGCCCGACGCCTTGCGGGTGGCCACGGCCTTGCCCGCCGGGAACGACGGCAGCGCGTCCGCCCAGCCCGCGGGCAGCTCGCCGGCGCGGATCCGGTCGAACTCGACGGCGCGCACAGGGTTGTCCTGCCGCCAGACGGCGAACTGCTTGTCCCACGCGGCGTGCGCCTCCGCGCCGCGGTCACCGAGCGCGCGGGCGTGCGCGAGCACGTTCTCGTCGACCTCGAAGTGCCGCTCGGGGTCGAAGCCGAGGACCCGCTTGGTCGCGGCGACCTCCTCCGCGCCCAGCGCCGAGCCGTGCGCCGCCTCGGTGTTCTGCGCGTTCGGGGCCGGCCAGGCGATGACCGAGCGGGCCGCGATGAACGACGGCCGGTCGGTGACGGCCTTGGCCTCCTGGAACGCCCGGAACAGCGCCTCGGGGTCGAGGTCGCCGTTCGGCTTCTGCGCGACGCGCTGGACATGCCAGCCGTACGCCTCGTAGCGCGCGACGGTGTCCTCGGAGACAGCGGCGGCGGTGTCGCCCTCGATGGAGATGTGGTTGTCGTCCCAGAGCAGTATGAGGTTGCCCAGCTTCTGGTGCCCGGCCAGCGAGGACGCCTCGTGCGAGATGCCCTCCTGCAGGCAGCCGTCGCCCGCGATCACCCAGATGTGGTGGTCGAAGGGGGAGGTGCCGGGGGCCGCGTCCGGGTCGAACAGGCCGCGCTCGTAGCGGGCGGACATCGCCATGCCGACGGCGTTGGCGACGCCCTGGCCGAGCGGCCCCGTCGTCGTCTCGACGCCGGCGGTGTGCCCGTACTCCGGGTGGCCCGGGGTCTTGGAGCCCCAGGTGCGGAACGCCTGGAGATCGTCCAGTTCCAGGCCGAACCCGCCCAGGTAGAGCTGGGTGTAGAGGGTCAGGCTGGAGTGGCCGGCGGAGAGGACGAAGCGGTCCCGGCCGGTCCACTGCGGGTCGGCGGGGTCGTGCCGCATCACCTTCTGGAAGAGGGTGTACGCGGCGGGGGCCAGGCTCATCGCCGTGCCGGGGTGGCCGTTGCCGACCTTCTGTACGGCGTCCATGGCCAGGACGCGGGCGGTATCCACCGCCCGGTCGTCCAGTTCGTTCCACTCGAGATCGGTGGTCGGCTGCGTGCTCACCCTTGTTCAGGGCTCCTCTCTCCACACACGGGAACTCCGGCGACCGAAAGCACCGGGCGCCTTCGAGCCTATCCCGCGGAAATCCAGACTGCCGCTGCCGGGCCGTTCGCGCCTGGCGGAGGGCGTCCGGACGTCCCGGCGGAAGCCGTTTCCGCACTCCCTTTCCGTACTCACCAACACGGGGCACCCCCCGCGCGGGGGGCCGATACGCAGCGTCTACAGTGACGACGTACAGAATCCCAAGAGCGCGATGCAGAGGTGTCCGTGACGGCCGTCGAATCCCGACCCGCAGGGGTACTCGGGCAGGGCACTGCGCACCGGCCGGCCGGTGCCCGGGTCAGGGCGTTCGTGGCGCTGACCAAGCCGCGCATCATCGAGCTGCTGCTCATCACCACCGTTCCGGTGATGTTCCTGGCCGCCGAGGGCGTGCCCGACCTGTGGCTGGTGGTCGCCACCTGCATCGGCGGGTACCTCTCCGCCGGCGGCGCCAACGCGCTGAACATGTACCTGGACCGGGACATCGACGCGCTGATGCACCGCACGGAGCAGCGGCCCCTGGTGACCGGGATAATCCGGCCGGCCGAGGGGCTGGCCTTCGGCCTGGCGCTGACGGTGGTGTCCACGGTGTGGTTCGCCACACTCGTCAACCCGCTCTCCGCGGCGCTCGCGCTGGGCGCGAACCTCTTCTACGTCGTCGTCTACACGATGGTGCTCAAGCGGCGCACCGCGCAGAACATCGTCTGGGGCGGCATCGCCGGCTGTATGCCGGTCGCCATCGGCTGGACCGCGGTGACGAACACCGTCTCCTGGGCCTCGCTGATCCTCTTCCTGGTGATGTTCTTCTGGACGCCGCCGCACTACTGGCCCCTGTCGATGAAGGTCAAGGACGACTACGCGCGGGTCAAGGTGCCGATGCTGCCGGTGGTGGCGTCGAACAAGGTCGTGGCGCGGCAGATCGTCATCTACAGCTGGGTGATGGTCGCCGTCTCGCTGCTGCTGTGGCCCCTGGGCTACACCGGCTGGTTCTACCCGGCGGTGGCCGCGGTGCTCGGCGCCGTGTGGCTGCGTGAGGCGCACGCGCTGCTGCGCCGGGCGAAGAGCGGGGCCGTGGGCGCGAAGCTCAAGGAGATGCGGCTCTTCCACTGGTCCATCACCTACGTGTCGCTGCTGTTCATCGCGGTGGCCGTGGATCCCTTCCTGCGCTGATTACCGCCGGGTAGCATCTCCGGCATGAGCGACGACGACCGCAGGACCCGCAAGCTCACCCGGCAGATCGAGACCTTCGCCGGCCGCCACGGCGGCGCGCGGGGGCAGGTTTCGTACCTCGGCGAACCGGGCGCCCGGCTGGTGCTGGTGGGGGCGGACGGGACGTGGGGCGACCTGGTGGCGCCGAGCACGCAGAGCGCGACGGCGGCGGCTCAGGCCGCGGGGGTGGCGCTGCAGGAGAACTTCGACGGCGAACTGGCGGCGGGGGTACGGACCGGGCCGTACGAGTGGACGCGGATGGCCGGAATCCAGGTGGGCGGGCAGGTGAACCCGGGCATTGCGCGGCCGGAGCCGGAGCCGGAGGCCGAAGCGCCCGGCGCCGGCGAGGACGTCGCCGCCGAGTCCGCTGAGTCCGCCGAGTCCGCTGAGAAGAACGGTGCCGCCGCCGCGGACCGCGACGGCACGGAGGCGGACGCGGAGCCCGGGAAGTCCTGGACGGACGAGAAGACCGGCTGACCGCGCAGCACCGCCGCGGGGCCGACCGCCCCGCGGACGGCTGGGCTCTACGGGGCCGAAGACCCCACCGGCCGCGCCGCTGCCGGCACCGCCGGCAGCGGGATCTCCGCGGGGGCTGCCCCAGGCCGGTGCCGCAGCGAGACCGCCACCCGCAGCACGGCGATCCACACCAGCGTCGAGCCGAACAAGTGGATCATGACCAGGACTTCCGGCACGTCCGTCAGGTACTGCGCGTAGCCGATGACGGCCTGCGACATCAGCACCAGGAACAGGTCCCGGGTCCGGGACAGCGGCCCGGGCGGGCCGTCGACGAGCTTCAGCGTCACCCAGATCGCGGCGGTCAGCGCGACCACCGCCCAGGCGGTGAACGAGTGCAGCCGCGCCGCGTGCTCCCAGCTGATCCACTCCATCCGGGGAACCTCGCTGGAGTCGCCCGCGTGCTCCCCCGTGCCGGTCACGACGGTGCCGGCGGCCAGCAGCACGACGGACACCGCCACCAGGGCCCGGGTCAGCCGGCGCACCACGGTGCCGACGAGCGGGTCGGGGCCGCCGTCGCCCTCGCGGGCGCGGTGCCAGGTGAGGTACGCGACGGTGATGAGCCCGGTGGCGAGCAGGAAGTGGGCGGCGACGGTGTACGGGTTCAGCTCGGTGAGCACCGCGGCGCCGCCGAGGACGGCGTTGCCCATGACCACCCAGAACTGCACCCAGCCGAGCCGCGTCAGCTCCCGGCGCCACGGCTTGGTGGCGCGGGCGGCGACGATGGCCCAGCCGACCGCCGCGCACAGCACGTACGTGAGCAGCCGGTTGCCGAACTCGATGGCGCCGTGCACGCCCATCTCGGACGTCGCCAGCAGGCTGTCGTCGGAGCACTTGGGCCAGGTGTCGCAGCCGAGACCGGAGCCCGTCAGCCGGACCGCGCCCCCGGTGACGACGATGACGATGCTCATCAGCAGTGCGGAGAGCGTCGCGCGCTGGACCGTCTTCTGCGTCGGGGTCCAGCGCTCGGCGATGAGGGCGAGGGGGTTCTGCACGGCGCCTATCGTATGCCGCCCCTTGTGCGTGTTTTCACGAGGGGTGAGGCGGACGTTCCCGTACGCCCCTGCCCCCCGCCCGGCGCCGGGTCACTCCCAGCGGAAGAACCGCGCGGCGGCGGCGAGCCCCAGCACCGCCCAGCCGGCCAGCAGGCCCAGGTCGGCCCACGGCATGCCGGCGCCGTCCCGCAGGACGTCCCGCAGCCCGTCCGACAGCGCCGCGACCGGCAGCACCTCGAGAACGGCCCGGGCGCCGTCGGGGAACTTCTCCAGCGGCACGATCACGCCGCCCGCCACCAGCAGCAGCACGAAGACCAGGTTCGCCGCCGCGAGCGTCGCCTCGGCGCGCAGCGTGCCCGCCATCAGCAGCCCCAGGCCCGTGAACGCGGCCGTGCCCAGGGCGACGAGCAGCACCACAGCGAGCGCACCGCCGGCCCCGCCGCGCGGCGACCAGCCGAGCGCCACTGCGATGGCGGTCAGCAGCACCAGTTGCAGCGCGATCGTGGCCAGCACCGCCGCCGCCTTCGCCGTCATCAGCCCGGCGCGCGGCAGCGGCGAGGCGCCGAGCCGCTTCAGCACGCCGTAGCGGCGGTCGAAGCCGGTGCCGATGGCCTGGCCGGTGAAGGCGGTGGCCATGACGGCGAGCGCCATGGCGCCGGGGGCGAGGAAGTCGACGCGCTCGCCGGGGCCGGTGTCGACGACGTCCACCGTGCTGAAGAGCAGCAGCAGCACCGCCGGGATGATCATGGTGAGGAGCAGTTGCTCGCCGTTGCGCAGGAGCAGCCGGGTCTCCAGACCGGCCTGCGCGGTGACCATGCGGGACAGCGGCGCCGCCCCGGGACGCGGCGCGTAGACGCCGGTCCCCGCCTCCCGAACGCTCACGAGCGCAGTTCCTTCCCCGTCAGCTCCAGGCTGCGGTCTTCCGGGGGGCGACCCCCGTACCCCCGGGCGGTCCGGCTCATGAGCGCAGTTCCTTCCCCGTCAGCTCCAAGCTGCGGTCTTCCGGGGGGCGACCCCCGTACCCCCGGGTGGTCCGGTTCACGAGCGCAGTTCCTTCCCCGTCAGCTCCAAGAAGACGTCCTCCAGCGTGCGCCGCTCCACCGTCATCTGCTCCGGCAGCACCCCGTTCTGGGCGCACCACGTCGTGACCGTCGCCAGCAGCTCCGGGTTGATCTCGCCGCTTATCCGGTACGAGCCCGGGGCCAGCTCCAGCGCCGCGGTCTCCGGCGGCAGCGCCTTCAGCAGCGAGCCGAGGTCGAGCCCCGGCCGGCCCGTGAAGCGCATGGTGTTCTCCGCGCCCCCGCGGCACAGCTCCTCCGGCGTGCCGTCGACCAGCAGCCGGCCGCCGTCGATGATCGCGACCCGGTCGGCGAGCTGCTCCGCCTCGTCCATGTGGTGCGTGGTGAGCACCACGGAGACGCCGTCGGCGCGCAGCTCGCGGATCAGCTCCCAGGTGGCGCGGCGGGCCTGCGGGTCCAGGCCGGCGGTCGGCTCGTCGAGGAAGACCAGCTCGGGGCGGCCGACGACGGCCATGGCCAGCGCGAGCCGCTGCTGCTGGCCGCCGGAGAGCCGGCGGTAGGGGGTGCGGCCGCAGGAGCCGAGGCCCAGCCGCTCGATCAGCGCGACGACATCGAGGGGGTGGGCGTGCAGCCGCGCGATGTGCCGCAGCATCTCCTCGGCCCGGGCGGCGGGGTAGACGCCGCCGGCCTGGAGCATCACGCCGACGCGGGGCCGCAGCTCGGCGGCGTCGGCGAGGGGGTCGCGGCCGAGGACGCGGACGGTGCCGGCATCCGGGCGGCGGTAGCCCTCGCAGATCTCGACGGTGGTCGTCTTGCCCGCGCCGTTGGGGCCGAGGACGGCGGTGACGTCGCCGCGGGCGGCGGTGAGGCCGAGCCCGGCCACGGCGGTCTTCTCGCCGTAGCGCTTGACGAGGCCGGTCACCTCGACGGCCGCGTCGGTGGAGGGCTGTTGCATGAGTGTGAGTCTAAAGAGCCCGCGGGCCCGCCCGGCGCCGCCCCGGAAGGGTTCACGCCAGGGGCGGGCGGAGCCCGTACGGAACTTAGGTGACCCTAAGTGATGCATTCCACCGCACCGTGATCACGACCTGGCTTGTCGCGTCGCGGCGAATTAAGCAACAATGACGTTGTGAAAAACGTGGACCCGGGTGCGAGCACCGCGAAGGACCGGGCGGCCGGGCCGGCCGCCGGTGCCGCCGTGTCCGGGGACGGGACGCGCAACCGCGTGGCCCGCTCCATCCTCGACCACGGCCCGTCGACCGCCGCCGACCTGGCCCAGCGGCTCGAACTCACCCCCGCCGCCGTCCGGCGGCACCTCGACGCGCTCGTCGCCGAGGCCATCGTGGAGCCGCGTGACCAGCGGGTCTACGGAACCCGCGGGCGCGGCCGGCCGGCCAAGGTCTTCGCCCT
Organism: Streptomyces sp. CNP082; assembly: GCF_059570535.1. Lineage (NCBI taxonomy): Bacteria > Bacillati > Actinomycetota > Actinomycetes > Kitasatosporales > Streptomycetaceae > Streptomyces > Streptomyces sp. CNP082. The sequence continues at coordinate 124,974 of NZ_JCANSZ010000006.1, read as the reverse complement.
GACCGACTGCGGCCGGGACGCCTTCGACCAGGCGTACGACCAGCTTGCCGCCGACGCCCTGCGCTGGATCGCCCAGAGCGCGGGCGGCGGCGAGCGGGGGGAAGCGGCCATCGCCGCCTTCGCCCGCGACCGGGTCGCCGAGCAGGCCGAGCGGTACGCCGCGGAGCTGGCCGGCATGCCCCCCGAGAGCCGGGTCGAGGCTCTCGCCCGGCTGCTCTCCGCGGACGGGTACGCTGCCACAGCGCGCAGCGCGCCCGGAGCCCCCGGCGAGCAGCTCTGCCAGCACCACTGCCCGGTGGCGCACACCGCCGAGCAATACCCGCAGCTCTGCGAGGCGGAGACCGAGGTCTTCTCCCGCTTGCTCGGCACCCATGTGCAGCGTCTGGCCACCATCGCCCACGGCGACGGGGTGTGCACGACGTTCGTCCCCGAAATCCGCGGGCCCGGCGCCCGCAGGCAGCCACCGACATCCGGGAGGACCCCCGCATGACTGCGCCCACCGAGACGCCCACCGAGACCACTGCTGCCTCGGAGCACCCCGAGCTCGACGGGCTGGGACGCTACGAGTACGGCTGGGCCGACTCCGACGCGGCCGGCGCCGCCGCGAAGCGCGGCCTGTCCGAGGACGTCGTCCGGGACATCTCCGACAAGAAGTCCGAGCCCGACTGGATGCTGAAGACCCGGCTGAAGGGCCTGCGGCTGTTCGGCAAGAAGCCCATGCCCACCTGGGGCTCCGACCTCTCCGGCATCGACTTCGACAACATCAAGTACTTCGTGCGGTCCACCGAGAAGCAGGCCCAGTCCTGGGAGGACCTGCCGGAGGACATCAAGAACACCTACGACAAGCTCGGCATCCCCGAGGCGGAGAAGCAGCGCCTGGTCGCCGGCGTCGCCGCGCAGTACGAGTCGGAGGTCGTCTACCACCAGATCCGCGAGGACCTGGAGGAGCAGGGCGTCATCTTCCTGGACACCGACACCGCGCTCAAGGAGCACCCGGAGCTGTTCAAGGAGTACTACGGCACGGTCATCCCCCCCGGTGACAACAAGTTCGCCTCTCTCAACACCGCGGTGTGGTCCGGCGGCTCGTTCATCTACGTCCCGAAGGGCGTGCACGTCGAGATCCCGCTCCAGGCGTACTTCCGGATCAACACCGAGAACATGGGCCAGTTCGAGCGGACGCTGATCATCGTCGACGAGGGCGCGTACGTGCACTACGTCGAGGGCTGCACCGCGCCGATCTACCAGTCGGACTCGCTGCACTCCGCGGTCGTCGAGATCATCGTGAAGAAGAACGCCCGCTGCCGGTACACCACGATCCAGAACTGGTCGAACAACGTGTACAACCTGGTCACCAAGCGCGCGGTGGCCTACGAGGGCGCGACCATGGAGTGGGTCGACGGCAACATCGGCTCCAAGGTCACCATGAAGTACCCGGCGATCTACCTGATGGGCGAGCACGCCAAGGGCGAGACGCTGTCCGTCGCCTTCGCCGGCGAGGGCCAGCACCAGGACGCCGGCGCCAAGATGGTGCACATGGCGCCCCACACGTCGTCCAACATCGTCTCGAAGTCGGTGGCGCGGGGCGGCGGGCGGACCTCGTACCGCGGCCTGATCGAGATCGGCGAGGGCGCGGAGAACTCGAAGTCCAACGTGCTCTGCGACGCCCTCCTGGTCGACACGATCTCCCGCTCGGACACCTACCCGTACGTCGACGTCCGCGAGGACGACGTGACGATGGGCCACGAGGCGACCGTCTCCAAGGTCAGCGACGACCAGATCTTCTACCTGATGCAGCGGGGCCTGTCCGAGGACGAGGCGATGGCGATGATCGTCCGCGGCTTCGTCGAGCCGATCGCCAAGGAGCTGCCGATGGAGTACGCGCTGGAGCTCAACCGGCTGATCGAGCTGCAGATGGAAGGCGCGGTGGGCTGACCAGCCGCACCACGCCGGAACAGCCCGGATCAGCCTTCGAGACGATGACCGAGAAAGCGAGCACGAGAACAGTCATGGCCGACGCCCAGAAGATCCCGGCCGGCTCCACCGCCGCCGGAAGCATCGCGGTGGCCGCCGAGTCCACCGTGGCCACCAGGATGAGCGCCCCGCCGTCCTTCGACGTGGCCGACTTCCCGGTCCCGCACGGCCGGGAGGAGGAGTGGCGCTTCACCCCGCTGGAGCGGACCCGCGGACTGCACGACGGCAGCGCCGCCGCCACCGGCGAGCCCAAGGTGGCCATCACCGCGCCCGACGGCGTCACTGTCGAGACCGTCGGCCGTGACGACGCGCGGCTGGGCCGGGCCGGCACCCCGGTGGACCGGATCGCCGCCCAGGCGTACTCCTCGTTCGAGAAGGCCACGGTCGTGACCGTGCCGAAGGACACGCAGCTCACCGAGCCCATCCGGGTCTCGGTGCACGGCGAGGGCAACGTCTCGTACGGGCACCAGCTCATCGAGCTGGGCGCCTTCGCCGAGGCCGTCGTCGTCATCGACCACACCGGCGACGCGGTGCTCGCGGAGAACACCGAGTACGTGCTCGGCGACGGCGCCAAGCTCACCGTAGTCTCCGTGCAGGACTGGGCCGACGAGGCCGTGCACGTCGCGCAGCAGTCCGCGCTCATCGGCCGGGACGCCAGCTTCAAGTCCGTGATCGTCACCTTCGGCGGCGACCTGGTCCGGCTGCACCCCCGGGCGCACTACGCGGGCCCCGGCGCCGAGGCCGAGCTGTACGGGCTGTACTTCACCGACGCCGGGCAGCACCAGGAGCACCGCCTGTTCGTCGACCACGACGCCCCCCACTGCCGCAGCAACGTGGCGTACAAGGGCGCGCTCCAGGGCGCCGACGCGCACGCCGTGTGGATCGGCGACGTGCTGATCCGCAAGCGCGCCGAGGGCACCGACACCTACGAGCTGAACCGCAACCTGGTGCTCACCGACGGCGCCCGCGTCGACTCGGTGCCCAACCTGGAGATCGAGACCGGCGAGATCATCGGCGCGGGCCACGCGTCGGCCACCGGCCGCTTCGAGGACGAGCAGCTCTTCTACCTGATGGCCCGCGGCATCCCGGCCGACGAGGCCCGCCGGCTGGTCGTCCGCGGCTTCTTCGCCGAGCTGGTGCAGCAGATCGGCGTCGAAGACGTCGAACGGCGCCTGATCGAGAAGATCGAGGCCGAGCTGGAGGCGTCCGTGGCATGACCGACACGACCCACGCGACGTACGTCCGCGCCTGCGCGCTGAGCGAGCTCGAAGAGGACCTCCCCAAGCGGGTGGAACTCGACGGCACGCCGGTGTCGGTCGTGCTCACCGGGGGCGAGGTGTTCGCGATCTACGACATCTGCTCGCACGCGAACGTCTCGCTCTCCGAAGGCGAGGTGGAGGACTGCCAGATCGAGTGCTGGCTGCACGGCTCCACCTTCGACCTGCGTACCGGCAAGCCCTCCGGGATGCCCGCGACGCGCCCCGTCCCCGTGTACCCCGTCAAGATCGAAGGAGACGGCCCTGATGCAACAGTGTTCGTCTCCGTCACCCAGGAGTCCTGAAGGCACCATGGCAACGCTTGAAATCCGCGACCTGCACGTCTCCGTCGAGGCCGACAACGCCACGAAGGAGATCCTCAAGGGCGTCGACCTGACCGTGAAGCAGGGCGAGACCCACGCCATCATGGGCCCCAACGGCTCCGGCAAGTCCACCCTGGCGTACTCCATCGCCGGTCACCCCAAGTACCAGATCACCTCCGGGACCGTCACCATCGACGGCGAGGACCTGCTGGAGATGAGCGTCGACGAGCGCGCCCGCGCCGGCCTCTTCCTCGCCATGCAGTACCCGGTCGAGGTCCCCGGCGTCACCGTCTCCAACTTCCTGCGCACCGCCGCCACCGCCGTCCGCGGCGAGGCCCCCAAGCTCCGCACCTGGGTCAAGGAGGTCAAGGAGGCGATGGAGCGGCTGAGCATCGACCCCGCCTTCGCCGAGCGCAACGTCAACGAGGGCTTCTCCGGCGGTGAGAAGAAGCGCCACGAGATCCTGCAGCTCGAACTCCTCAAGCCGAAGATCGCGATCCTCGACGAGACCGACTCGGGCCTGGACGTCGACGCGCTGCGCGTCGTCTCCGAGGGCGTCAACCGGGTCCGCGAGACCGGCCAGGTCGGCACCCTGCTGATCACCCACTACACCCGCATCCTGCGCTACATCAAGCCCGACCACGTGCACGTCTTCGCGGCCGGCCGGATCGCCGAGTCCGGCGGCCCGGAGCTGGCGGACAAGCTGGAGGAAGAGGGCTACGCGGCGTATGTCAAGGGCGGCCCCGTGAGCGGAGCGAACCAGAAGGAGGGGGCCGAGTGACCTCACTGCCGGGCCTCCTCGACACCGAGGCGATCCGCAAGGACTTCCCGATCCTGGACCGCGCCGTCCACGACGGGAAGAAGATCGTGTACCTGGACAACGCGGCGACCTCGCAGAAGCCGCGCCAGGTGCTCGACGCGCTGAACACGTACTACGAGCGGCACAACGCCAACGTGCACCGCGGCGTGCACGTCCTCGCCGAGGAGGCCACGGCGCTGTACGAGGGCGCCCGCGACAAGGTCGCCGCCTTCGTCAACGCGCCCAGCCGGGACGAGGTCGTCTTCACCAAGAACGCCTCCGAGTCGCTCAACCTCGTGGCCAACATGCTCGGCTTCGCCGACGAGCCGTACCGCGTGGACCGCGACACCGAGATCGTCATCACGGAGATGGAGCACCACTCCAACATCGTCCCGTGGCAACTGCTCGCCCAGCGCACCGGCGCGAAGCTGAAGTGGTTCGGCCTCACCGACGACGGCCGCCTCGACCTGAGCGACCTGGACGAGGTCATCACGGAGAAGACGAAGGTCGTCTCCTTCGTGCTGGTCTCCAACATCCTCGGCACGCACAACCCCGTCGAGGCCATCGTCCGCCGTGCCCAGGAGGTCGGCGCGCTCGTCGTCGTGGACGCCTCCCAGGCCGCCCCGCACATGCCGCTGGACGTGCAGGCGCTGCAGGCCGACTTCGTCGCCTTCACGGGGCACAAGATGGCCGGACCCACCGGCATCGGGGTGCTCTGGGGCCGCAAGGGGCTGCTGGACGACCTGCCGCCGTTCCTCGGCGGCGGCGAGATGATCGAGACCGTCTCCATGCACTCCTCGACGTACGCCCCGGCGCCGCACAAGTTCGAGGCCGGCACGCCGCCGATCGCCCAGGCCGTCGGCCTCGGCGCCGCGGTGGACTACCTCAGCGGCATCGGCATGGAGCGCATCGAGGCGCACGAGCGCGCCATCACCGCGTACGCGCTCGGGCGGCTCCAGGAGGTGCAGGACCTGAAGATCATCGGCCCGACCGAGGCCGAGGAGCGCGGCGCCGCGATCTCCTTCACCCTCGGCGACATCCACCCGCACGACGTCGGCCAGGTGCTCGACGAGCAGGGCATCGCGGTCCGGGTCGGCCACCACTGCGCCCGCCCCGTCTGCCTGCGGTACGGAATTCCCGCGACCACGAGGGCGTCGTTCTATCTGTACTCCACACCGGGCGAGGTCGACGCGCTGATAGACGGCCTGGAGTACGTCCGGAACTTCTTCGGCTGAAGGGCGTGGGAACAGCGTGAAGCTCGATTCGATGTACCAGGACGTCATCCTGGACCACTACAAGCACCCGCACGGGCGGGGCTTGCGGGACGGTGACGCCGAGGTGCACCACACCAACCCGACGTGCGGTGACGAGATCACCCTGCGCGTGAAGCTCGACGGCCAGACCATCGAGGACGTCTCGTACGAGGGCCAGGGCTGCTCCATCAGCCAGGCCAGTGCCTCCGTGCTCAACGAACTGCTGGTCGGCAAGGAGCTCACCGAGGCGCAGCGGATCCAGGAGAGGTTCCTGGAGCTGATGCAGTCGCGTGGGAGGATCGAGCGGGAGGAAGACATGGCAGCCATGGAGGAGGTGCTGGAGGACGCGGTCGCGTTCGCCGGCGTCTCGAAGTACCCGGCGCGCGTGAAGTGCGCCCTGCTGTCCTGGATGGCGTGGAAAGACGCCACGGCCCAGGCGCTGAAGGAGGCCGCAGCATGACCGACACCCCCGCCGAGACCACCGCCGTCGGCACCAAGCCGGCCGAGGAGGACGAGATCCGCGAGGCGCTGTACGACGTGGTCGACCCCGAACTGGGCATCGACGTCGTCAACCTCGGCCTGATCTACGGCATCCACGTGGACGACGGCAACGTCGCCACCCTGGACATGACGCTGACCTCGGCGGCGTGTCCGCTGACCGACGTGATCGAGGACCAGGCCAAGGCCGCCACCGAAGGCATCGTCAACGACCTGAAGATCAACTGGGTCTGGATGCCCCCGTGGGGCCCCGACAAGATCACCGACGAGGGCCGCGAGCAACTGCGCGCGCTGGGGTTCAACGTCTGAGCCCGCCCGTCCCGTCAGGCCCGCCCCGGTCCGCCCGGGGCGGGCTTCTTCGCGTCCGCGGTGCGGGGCGAGAACCCGTTCGGGGACATCGGGCAACAAGAGGTGACAAGGCTCCGCCACCACCTCTTCGAACGGGGATCGCCCAGTGACCGACCCGCCGCACGACCTCACGGAGAGACGAGTGGAGCCACCGCACGACGTCTCCCCCCTCGTCGACGGAGACGCCGCCGTCGTCGAGGACTCGCTGGACCGGCCCGAGGCGTTCGCGGAGCTGTACGACCGGTACGCCCCGGCCATCCACCGCTACGCGGCCCGCCGGCTCGGCACGGGTGCGGCGGACGACATCACCGCCGACACCTTCCTGGCGGCCTTCCGCACCCGGGCGCGCTTCGACCCCGCCCGCACCAGCGCCCGGCCCTGGCTCTACGGCATCGCCGCCAACCTCATCGGCCGGCACCGCCGCGCCGAGGTGCGGGCCCTGCGCGCCCTGGCCCGTACCGGCGTCGACCCCGTGGCCCACTCCTGGGTGGACGAGGCCGACGAGCGGCTCGCCGCACAGGCCGTGCACGCCCCCCTCGCGGGCGCGCTCGCGGGGCTGGCGGCCGGCGACCGGCACGTGCTGCTGCTCGTGGCCTGGGCCGACCTCAGCTACGCGGAGGTGGCCGAGGCGCTGGACATCCCCGTCGGCACCGTGCGCTCCCGGCTGAGCCGGGCCCGGCGCAAGGTCCGCGCGGCCCTCGGGCCCGATCCCTACTCCACGCACGACGCACCTGAGGCGGCAACCCATGGATGAGATGTCGAAGCTGCGCGAGTGGCGCGAGGACGCGCCGACCCCCGACCGCGCCTGGCTGGCCCCGGGCCGCCGCCGGCTGCTCGACGCCGCGGGCGCCCGCAAGCGCCGGCGGCTGCCAGTGCTGGGCGACTGGCGGGTGGCGGCAGGCGCGGTGGCCGCGGGCGTCACGGCGGTGGCCCTGCTGGCGACGACCCTGGGCGGCGGCCCGGGCGGCGGCGAGGGCACGCCGGCGGCGGGGGGCGACGGTCCGGCGACGGTGACGGCGACGCCGGAGACACTGGTGCCGCAGGACGTGCCGGAGCTGTTGGCGCAGGCCGCCGATGCGGTGGCGGATGACAAGGTGCCGCAGCCGGAGGCGGGGGACTGGGTGTACACGCGGAGCGTGGAGGTGAACACGACGGACCCGGAGGACTCCCGGCGTACCGAGGACTCCTGGGAGAAGTACGCGGATCCGGAGTTCGAGAACTGGAACGAGGGCGACGACCACTCCCCGCGGGAGCGCTTCGAGTACCTCGCCGAGCTGCCGGCGGAGCCCGAGCAGGTGCTGCAGAAGGCGCGCTGGTTCTACCCCGACGACGGTGGCCGCCCCGACACCGAGAACCCCGGTGCCGGGCAGAGCCCGGAGGAACGGGCCGACTGGGACTTCCGGTCGCTGAGTTCGCTGCTCGCCTCGGCGCCGATGCACCCCGGTGGCCAGGCCCGGGTCTACGACGCGATGGCCACGATTCCGGATGTGCGGGTGCGGGACCACACCGTCGAGGACGCGGCGGGCCGCCAGGCTCTTTCCTTCTACCTCGACCGCCGCCCCGAGAATGACACGTTGCGCGGCGAGGTGCTGCTCGACCCCGTGACGTACGCCTACCTGGGCAAGCGGTACGTGGCCGTCGAGGACGACACCAACCCGGACGGCTGGCAGAAGGGAGACGTCGTCATGTCGTCCGCGATCCTCGACACGGCCCTGGTGGACGGCGACGGCGTACGGCCCTGAAGGGCGCCTGGCGGCGTACAGACGCGGGCGAACGGCACGTCCGGCGCACCGGACTCGCGTACGCGACACGGAGACGGCAGGGCGGTCCGGGATCACCGGTCCGCTCTGCCGCCGGTTCGCCGGCCTGGCCGCCCCCGCCGCCCCGGCGGCACGCGTGCCGCCATGCGGACCGGTTCGCCTCCCGCGCCGGGCGGCGGTTAGCGTTCGGGTATGACCGACGCAGCGACCTCCACCACCCACCTCAGCGGCGCCGCGGCCACCGGCCTGGCCACCGTCACCCCCGACGGCACCGTCCTCGACACCTGGTTCCCCGCCCCCGCCCTCGCCGACGACCCCGGCCCCGCGGGCACCGAGCGGCTGACCGCCGAGCGCGCGGCGGAGCTCCTCGGGGAGCCCGCGCGGGCGGCGCTGGGCCCCGACCCGCGGCGCGGAGTGGAGGTCGTCGCGGTGCGCACGGTGATCTCCTCGCTGCAGGAGAAGCCGGCCGACGCCCACGACGTCTATCTGCGGCTGCACCTGCTCAGCCACCGCCTGGTCCGCCCGCACGGGCAGAACCTCGACGGCATCTTCGGCCTGCTGGCGAACGTCGCCTGGACCTCCCACGGCCCCGTGCCCGCCGACCGGATCGAGGAGGTGCGGCTCGCGGTCCGCGCCGCCGGGCAGCACCTTCAGGTCAGCCACCTCGACAAGTTCCCGCGCATGGTCGACTACGTGCTCCCCTCCGGCGTCCGCATCGGCGACGCCGACCGCGTCCGCCTCGGCGCGCACCTCGCCTCCGGCACCACGGTCATGCACGAGGGGTTCGTCAACTTCAACGCCGGCACCCTCGGCACGTCGATGGTCGAGGGCCGGATCTCCGCGGGCGTCGTCGTCGGCGACGGCACGGACGTCGGCGGCGGCGCGTCGATCATGGGCACGCTCTCCGGCGGCGGCAAGGACGTCATCTCCCTCGGCGAGCGCTGCCTGCTGGGCGCCCAGGCCGGCGTCGGCATCTCGCTCGGCGACGACTGCATTGTCGAGGCCGGTCTGTACGTCACCGCCGGTACGAAGGTCGCGCTGCCGGACGGCACCGTGGTGAAGGCCCGCGAGCTGTCCGGCGCGAGCAACCTGCTGTTCCTGCGCAACTCCACCACCGGCGCGGTCGAGGCGCGCCAGCGCTCCGGCTCGTGGGGCGGGCTGAATGCCGCGCTGCACGCCAACGACTGACGGGGGACGGCCGGTTCGTACCTCCCCTCCCTCAAGGAAGGCCGCGCTCCGGCCCCGTGCCCCCGGCCCCGTGCCCCCGATCCTGAGCCCGCCCGCCGCCGGGCGGTCAGGCGCGCCCGCGACCCTCTAGGGTTGCGGCATGCGTGACTTCACCACCGGATTCCGCTACGTCGGCAAGGGGCTGCGCTGGGTCGCGGGGCACGGGCGGTCGTGGGCGCTGGGCCTGGTGCCCGCGCTCATCGCGCTCGTCCTCTACGCCGCCGCGCTCGCCGCCCTCGCGTACTGGGCCGACGACATCGCCGTGTGGGCCACGCCCTTCGCCGACGACTGGGACTCGCCCTGGCCGGGCCTGCTGCGCGGGCTGTTCATGGCGCTGCTGCTGCTCGGCGGCATCGGGCTCACGCTGCTCACGTTCACGGCCGTCGCGCTGCTGATCGGGGACCCCTTCTACGAGGCGCTGTCCGGGCGCGTCGAGGAGGACGCGGGGCACTGCCCGCCGAGCCCGGACGAGCGGCTGCTGCCCGGTCTGTGGCGGTCGCTGAAGGAGAGCGTCCATGTGCTGTCGCGGGCGCTGATGTTCACCGTGCCGCTGTTCTTCCTCGGCTTCGTCCCGTTCCTCGGGCAGACGGTCGTGCCCGCGCTCGGCTTCGCCGTCGCCGGCTTCTTCCTCACCGTCGAGCTGACCTCGTTCGCCCTGCAGCGCCGGGGGATCGACGTGCGCGGGCGGCTGGCGCTGCTGCGCCGGCGCAAGATGCTCGCGCTCGGCTTCGGCGTGCCGATCGTGCTGCTGTTCCTGGTGCCGCTGGCCGCGGTGGTGGCGATGCCGGGCGCGGTGGCGGGTGCGACGCTGCTCGCCCGCCACCTCGTCGGCGACGACGTCCCGGCCCCGCCGGCCCCGCCGGTCCCGCCCGCTCCGGGACCGGCGTCCGGTCCGCCGCCGGTCAGGGCCTGAGCCGGGCCACCGACGGGTCGTGGTCGCTGGCCTGGTCGGCGTACTCGGCGTTGAGGTGCACGATGTCGTAGTCGGCGCGCGGCGAGCGCCGGGCTGGTCAGGATGTGGTCCAGCACCTGGGAGTTGCCGTTGAAGACTTGACATGCTCATCGGGCGCGAGCTCGATGATTCTGGCCTTCCCTGCCGAAGCCCGTGCCGCTGCGGCACCGGCTTCGGCAGGGAATCCGTGGCTTCCTGCTTCGCTGCGCTGTGCCGGAACCGAAGTCCCGGTCTTACCTGCGCTCCACAGGCTGTAACCACCATGTCCGGCGGCCTTCTTGACGTTGATCGCTGAGTTGATATCCCGGTCGTGCACGGTTGCGCAGCCGGAACATGTCCAAACGCGGACGTGGAGTGGCTTGGGTCCGTCGATCCGGTCGCAGACGTGGCAGGCCTGGGAGGTGGGCAGGAACCGGCCGATCTTGACCAGCCGGCGCCCGTACCGGGCGGCTTTGTACTCCAGCATGTTCACGAACCGGGCCCAGCCCGCGTCGTGCACGCTCTTGGCCAGCCTGGTGCGCGCCAGTCCTTTGACCGCCAGGTTCTCCACACCGATCGCTTGGTTCTCGCGGATCAGCCTTGTGGACAACTGGTGGTGGAACTCTTTGCGTGCGTCGGCGACGGCCGCGTGGGCGCGGGCGACCTTGATCCGGGCTTTCTCCCGGTTCTTCGATCCCTTCTCCTTGCGGGACAGGGCCCGCTGGGCCTTCTTGAGTTTCTTCTCTGCCCGCCGCAGGAACCGCGGGTTGTCGATCTTCTCGCCGGTGGACAGGATGGCGAAATGAGTGAGGCCGAGATCGATGCCCATCCTCTGGTCGGCCTCGGGCATCGCGGCGGCGTCGGCTTCGGGGTCGGTGTCGATGACAAAGGAGGCGAAGTACCGACCGGCCGCATCCTTGAGTACGGTCACGCTGGAGGGCTTGGCGGGCAGCGTGCGTGACCACTTCACCTTCACCGCACCGATCTTCGGCAGATTCAGTCGGCCCGCTTGATCCAGAGACCAGCGGGCGTTGGCCGTGAACCGGATCGACTGGCGGGTGTCCTTGCGGGACTTAAAACGCGGCGAGCCCATCCTGGCGCCCCTGCGGGCGCCTTTGAGGGAGGCGACGAAGTTCTTGTAGGCGGTCTCGGCATCGCGCAGGGACTGCTGCAGTACGACCGCGGAGACTTCGCTTAGCCAGGACCGCTCCACGGTCGGCTTCGCGTCGGTGATCAGCCTCTTCGATAGCTCGCCGGCTTTCGGGGAAGGCCTGCCCTCGGCCCGGGCACTCGCGCGGGAGCGCACGGCGTCGTTGAACACGACGCGGGCGCACCCGAACGCCTTGGCCAGCGCCGTGCGCTGGGGGTGGTCCGGGTACAACCTGAAGGCGTACCGCAAATGCATGCGGTGATCGTACGAACACGCAACACACTCCGGCCACGGGAACACCTGTCCACGCCGTCATCGTCCCCGACGACAGCGGCCTTCTCGTACTCCGCACGGGAATGGGTACCCGCAAGCCGCTCCGCGCCACCACCCCGGATTCGCTTCGCCCAGGCGTGATTGTCGGAGCACTACGTGCAGATCCTGGACTCGGTGACGGAGCCGGAGACCTCGACCGCATCGCCGGGCTCGACGCCGGGGGTCGTGGAGCCGGTGAAGACGAAGAGGCCCTCGCCGGTGGCGGGGTCCGTGTCGGGCCGGGGGTCCTGGATCCAGAAGCCGCGGGCGGAGCCGAAGGCGCGGACGGCGGTGACGGTGCCGGGCACGCCGGTGACCCGCTCGCCCGCGAGCGGGGATATCCGGGTGTCGCCCTGGACGTCGCGGACGCGTATCTGCCCGTCGCCCGCCCCGGCGCCCGCGGCACCGGCGGCGGGGGCGGTGAGCAGCGCCGCGGCGAGCGCGGCGGCGACGGCGTAGGGGACGGGGCGGGTGCGACGTTCCATGGTGTCCTCCGGGACAGGGACAGGGACAGGGACAGGGACAGGGCGGCGGGTTGGGAGGGGACATGCATCTACGCGCGTCAATCTCGTGCGCGCGTACGGGCGTTGTCAAGAAACGGACGGTGAACACGGGGCGCGCGGCACTGCCGGAACGGCGTCGTCGGTTCCGCCGCCCCGCGGGGGCTACGCTTGGGCAGCGTCCGATTGATCCCCAGTCTTCGGAGTTGTCGATGACCGCTGACCGCACCGTTCTGCCGCCCGTCCGGCTGCCAACCGAGGCGGAGCTGGCCCGGGAGGCGCTGGCCGCGCCGCTCTTCGCGCGGGCCGTCCGGCTAGCCCGCTGGGCCGGGCCGGGTCTGCGGGTGGGCGCCGGCGGGGAACTGCCCGACGCCGAGGTGCGCGAGGCCGCCGTGGAGCTGGGTCTGGAGGAGGGCGACGACGACGAGGGCGAGGCGCGGGCCGTCGCCGGGGAGGCGTGGCGTATCGCCGTGGACGTCGGCCTGGTCGACGTCACCGCGCCGGAGGAGGGCGACGACGCGCTGGGCACCGCGGCTCCCAGTGCCGATCTGCGGCTGGTCACGGGCGGCGCGCCCGCCGAGGTGCTGGACCTGTGGGCCGCGGCCTGCGAGTGCGTGCTCTCGGACGCCGCGCTGCCGGACATGAGTGCGCTCGTGGAGCAGATCAGCGCGGGCGAGGAGCTGGACCTCGACGGGCTGGACTGGGATCCGGAGGCGGACGCGGACTTCCTCGACGGCGCGCTCGGCAACCTCTACCTCCTCACCGCCATGGAGGGCCCCGGCGCCGACGGCACCGTCCCGCTGCCCGCGCTCGCCGCCTCCCTCGTCGTGCCGGACGACATGGGCGAGCCGACCGAGGAGGTGCTCGCGGAGGTCTCCGAGGCGGTGCTGCGCCTCGACGAGCAGTTCCGGATGCTGGAGCCGGTCGGCGTGGTGGCGTACCGCCCGGTGGCCGAGGAGATCCTGCTCGAAGCCGCCGGCACCGCCCCTGCGGCGGAGACCCCCGACGACGAAGCCCTCGCCGCCGACGACGAGGACGACGACGTCTCCCGCTACGGCCTCGTGCGCCTCACCCCCCTCGGCCTGTACGCGCTGCGCCGGCGGATGCTCGCCGACGGCCTGGTCGCCCCGCTCGTCGGTGAGCTGGCGGGCGAGGACGCCTACGTCCTCCTCGACGCGCTGCCCCGGCTGCCCGACCCGGTCGCCCAGACGGAGGCCGAGGCGTGGCTGGCGGACCGCAAGCCCGCCGAGGCGGCCACCGCGCTCCTGGACGCCGCCCGCGGCGCGGACGACCGCGCCCCGGCCCGCCGGCTGGCCTGCCAGCAGGCGCTGGCCGTCGCGGGCGCCGAGGCGGAGCCGGCGGTACGTGACGTCCTGCACGACCGCGAACTGGGCGGTCTGGCGCGCGTCTGGCTCACCGAGCGCGGCGTCCCCGGCGTGCCGCAGCCCACCCAGGACATGGTCTTCTGGCTGGCCGTCGACACGGTCGCCGCCCAGTTGGGCGGGGTACGGGACGACACCCCGGAGCTGCGCGAGCTGGTGGAGCACCTGGTGGGCACGCACCGCGGCTTCTTCGCCGCCGCCTGGCGCGTGGACCACCCGGCCACGCCGGAGGTGCTGGAGGCGATGGGCCGCCTCCACCCGGACCGCCAGGTCGCCAAGGACGCCCGCAAGGCAGCATTCAAGGCCCGCTCCCGGCCGACCGCGTAACACGCCCCACCCGGGAGGTGCCGGGCTCCGGCTTCGCCGGCGATGTCACGGAGCTGGCGGCGATCGGCCCTCGTCCCGCCCGGACCGCGGAACTGCGCGCCCTCCCGGCACGCCCAGAAGCCCGCCGAGTGCGCGTAGGTAGGCGAAAGTCGGCCCCGGTGGGCAGTTTGCCCTGGTTTTGTGGGCGGGTTACCGCGAGTTTGTCACGGCGCGGCGCATGTGGAACACCCCCAGGGGCGGGCGGTGCGGGGGGAGTCGAGTGGTGAGGCACCGGGGGGCCAATGGCTCCGGCCGTGCGCTCTCAACTGGGCTTTGTCCTATGCCGGGATGAAGTTGACTCCGGTTCCTGCCAAAGCTCTTTTCGGCAGGGGCGAAAGCGGTTACGGTCCTGGCGGCGGGCACCTTTCCGCACACGAGTCACGCGCCCGCACATCAGTCACGCATGTCAGGTATGTCGCGAACGATGCCCCGCACCCGTCACCCCACGGGAGGACGCAACGTGCACAAGACCCGACCGAGATTCCGCACCGCGCTGGCGGCCGTCGCGGGAGCCCTGCTCCTCGGCAGCGGCCTCGCCCCCGGCATGGCCGCCACCGGCGCCGCGCACGAGCCGCCGGCGGCCCTGGACGGCCCCGTCGCCCCCGACCTGCAGCAGGTCACCCTCGCCAAGGGCGTCGACCAGGTCGGCGAGCCGATGGCGCTCGCCGTGCTCCCCGACGGCGCCGTGCTGCACACCTCGCGCGACGGCACCCTGTGGCACACCGGCGCCGCGGGCGGCACCCGCGTCGCCGCCCAACTGCCCGTCTACCCGCACGACGAGGACGGCCTCCAAGGCGTCGGCGTGGACCCGGACTTCGAGAACAACCGCGCCGTCTACCTCTACTACGCGCCCGTCATGGACACCCCCCACGGCATCGCGCCCAGCGACGGCGAGCCCGCCGACTTCGAGCCGTACGAGGGCATCAACCGCCTCTCGCGGTTCACCCTGAGCGAGGACGGCACCCTCGACCTGGCCAGCGAGCAGACCGTGCTGGAGGTCGGCACCAACCGCGGCAGGTGCTGCCACAACGCCGGCGACATCGCCTTCGACAGCGCGGGCAACCTGCTGCTGTCCACCGGCGACGACACCGACCCCTTCGCCTCCGACGGCTACACGCCCATCGACGAGCGCGAGACCCGCAACCCGGCCTTCGACGGGCAGCGCTCCGCAGGCAACACCAACGATCTGCGCGGCAAGATCCTGCGTATCAAGGTCGACCCCGCCGACGGCTCGTACACGATCCCGGACGGCAACCTCTTCGCGCCCGGCACCGAGAAGACCAGGCCCGAGATCTACGCCATGGGCTTCCGCAACCCGTTCCGGATGAGTGTCGACAAGGCGACCGACACCCTCTACGTCGGCGACTACGGCCCCGACTCCGGCGCGGCCGACCCGGCGCGCGGGCCCGGCGGCCAGGTCGAGTTCAACCGGATCACCGGGCCCGGCAACTTCGGCTGGCCGTACTGCCACGGCGCGGGCGACGCCTACATCGACTACGACTTCGCCACCGGCACGTCCGGCGAGGCGTTCGACTGCGCCGCGCCGCGCAACGAGTCGCCGCGCAACACCGGCCTGACCGAGCTGCCCCCGGCCCAGCCCGCCTGGATCGCCTACGACGGCGACTCCGTGCCCGAGTTCGGCAGCGGCTCGGAGTCCCCGATGGCCGGCCCGGTCTTCCGCCACGACCCGGACCTCGACTCCCGGCTCCAGCTCCCCGAGCGCTACGACGAGCTGTTCTTCGCCGGCGAGCACGGCCGCGAGTGGATCAAGACCATCGGCGTGGGCGAGGACGGCGGCGTCGCCGGCATCGAGGACTTCTCGTCCGGCAGCAAGATCATGGACATGGAGTTCGGGCCCGACGGGGCGCTGTACTTCCTCGACTACGGCACCGGCTTCTTCAACGGCGACGGCAACTCCGCCCTGTACCGCATCCAGAACGCCGCCCAGGGCTTCGCCCCCGTGCCCGTCGCCTCCTCCGACGCGACCAGCGGGCACGCCCCGCTGAAGGTCGCGTTCTCCGCGGCCGGCACCGCCGACCCGGACAGCGAACAGCTCAGCTACCGCTGGGACTTCGGCGACGGCAAGACCTCGGACAAGCCCGACCCGACGCACAACTACGGCAAGGACGGCGAGTACTCCGCGGTGCTCACCGTCACCGACCCGGACGGCAACACCGGCACCTCCGCCGTCCGCGTCATCGTCGGCAACACCCCGCCCGAGGTGGAGCTGAAGCTGCCCGAGGACGGCACGGTCTTCGAGTACGGCGACGCCATCCCGTTCGAGGTGGTGGCCTCCGACGCCGAGGACGGCGAGACCGACTGCTCCCGGGTGCGCGTGGACTACGCGCTCGGCCACGACACCCACGGCCACCCGATGACCTTCGAGCAGGGCTGCACCGGCACCATCGAGACCTTCGAGGAGGACCGCCACGACGACCACGCCAACCTCTTCGGCCTCATCCGCGCCACCTACACGGACGGCGGCGGCACCACGGCCGGCGTGCCCGCGCTGAACGCCAGCGCCGAGCACAAGCTCCAGCCCGCGCACCGCCAGGCCGAGCACTTCGACGCCGCCGAGGGCGCCGCGGCCGGCGCCGCGACCGGCGCGGAAGGCGGCCGGGCCGTCACCGGCGGGAGCGGCGAGTGGATCGCCTTCGAGCCGTACGTGCTGAGCGGCATCACGACGCTCTCCGCCCGGGTCGACGCCGCCGGCAGCGCCGGCAGTGCCGAGGGAGCCCTGGAGCTGCGCGCGGGCGCGCCCGACGGGCCGGTGCTCGCCACCGCGCCGGTGGGCACCGCGAGCGGCTGGAGCGAGGTGAGCGCCGACGTGACGGACGCGCCCGCCGGGACGACGTCGCTGTATCTGGTGTTCACCGGAGGTGAGTTCACGCTGGACAGCTTCCACCTCGGCAGCGGCTGAACCAGCCCGCCGCCACCGCACACCGCCACCGCACCGCCGCCGGCGCCCCGAGGGGAGCGCCGGCGGGCCGGAACCGGTGGCCGCGCAGCACGTTCGCGCGGCCCGCGCGGGGCCGGGTCCGCACCGGCCGGCTCCGGGCACCTTCCGCGCCGCAGCACCGCAATCCCCCCACGGCCCCTTGACCCGTACGCCCGACGACACCACCCGAGGAGCCACACCATGCGTCGTACGAGCCTTCCGCTCGCCGGCACCGCCCTGGCCGCCGCCACCCTCGCCGGCGGACTGCTCGCCCCGGCCGCCACCGCGGCCGGCGGGCCCGCGACCGGCGCCGCCGGCGACACGACCTGCGCAGCCCCCGACGCCCGCCCGACGGTCCGCTTCCTGGACGACGACACCGGCGTGCCCAACTACACCGCCCCGGGCGGCTGCACGGTCAACGACCTCATCGACGACGAGCGCGACTGGCCGGACCGGGGCGCGTTCGTGCAGCACACCGAGCAGGTGTCGCGCTCCCTGCTGCGCGCCGGCGTGCTGGGCCCGGGGGAGTACATGCGGCTGACCATGACCGCGGCCCAGTCCGGCATCGGCGGGAAGCACGGGCCCGCGCCGTACGAGGTGATCTTCGACGGCAGCCAGGAGTCCTTCGACGACTGGGGGTACGTCGGCGGGCGCGGCTTCGAGCTGAACGACGACGGCTCGATGGTGACCGGCCCGGAGCCGGCCACCGGCGGGCTCGGCCTGCTCTGGTACGAGAAGGAGGAGTTCGCCGACTTCTCGCTGCGGCTGCAGTTCCGCGACGAGCGGGCGGACGCCGGCCGCTCCAACAGCGGCGTCTTCGTCCGCTTCCCGGGCGTGGACCCGGCGGCCAACCCGGAGTGCAAGACGACCGACCCGGCGTGGGTGTCCGTCAACTGCGGGCACGAGATCCAGATCAACGACTCGGCCGAGACCGCCGGCAACGACCCGCGCAAGACCGGCTCGGTCTACGGCTTCGCCGACCTCGACCTCGCCGCCGCGCGGCCGACCGACAAGGGCGTCTGGAACGACCTGGAGATACGGGTGGTCGGGCAGCAGTACACGGTGATCCGCAACGGCGAGGTCATCAACGAGTTCGAGAACAGGCCCGGCCTGCCCTTCCCGGGCCGCCCGGACGACCCGGGCACCAGCGGGCGGCAGTTCGCCGAGGGCTACGTCGGCCTGCAGAACCACGACACGGCGTCGGCCGTGGAGTTCCGCAACATCCGGGTTCGCGACCTGGGGTAGCCGGGGGCGCACACGGAACGGCGGGGCCCGGACACCGACCGGGCCCCGCCGAGTATGTGCCGTACGGGGGTTACAGCGCCGCGGCGGCGGGCTTGACCATGCCCTTCACGGTACGCGAGTCGACGAACTCGCCGAGGGCGGTCATCTCCCACTCGCCGCTGAACTGCTTGATGAACTTCGCCATGAGCACGCCCGTGCGGGGCTCGGAGGAGGTGAGGTCGAAGCGGACCAGCTCCTCGCCGGTCATGCCGTCGAGCAGGCGGCAGTACGCCTTGGCGACGTCGGTGAACTTCTGGCCGGAGAAGGAGTTGACCGTGAAGACCAGGCCGGTGACCTCCGGCGGCAGGCCGCCGAGGTGGACGGTGATGACCTCGTCGTCCCCGCCGCCCTCGCCGGTGAGGTTGTCACCGGAGTGCTGGATGGCGCCGTTGAGGATCTGGAGCTTGCCGAAGAAGCAGTTGTCGATCTTGTTGCGCTGGGGGCCGTACGCGATGACGGAGGCATCCAGGTCGATGGACTTGGCGCGGCGCCGGCCACCGCCGTACGCGGGCTCCCAGCCGAGGCCCATCTTCACCGTGGTCAGCAGCGGCTGGCCGCCCTTGACGAGGGAGACGGTCTGGTTCTTCTGGAGGCTGACGCGGCCCTTGTCCAGGCTGATCTTCCCGGGCTGCGCGGCGGCCGGCGGCTGGCCCGGTGCCTGGCCCGGCTGCTGCGGGGCGGCGGCCGGAGGCGGGCCGAAGCCGCCCGGGGCGGGCGCGCCGGGCGCCGGGGGAGCGGGGGGCGGGGCGGCGGGGGCGCCCCACTGGCCCGGGGCCGGCGGGGGCATGGAGCCCGGCATCGGCGCGGCCGGCGGCATGGGCGCGGCGGGCGGCGCCGGAGCGGCGTGCGGCTGCGGGGCGGCCGGGGCCTGCGGCGGTGCCGGGGCTGCCGGTGCCGGGGCGGCGGGGGGCGGGGGCGCGGCGGCGGGCGCGGCCTGGGCGGGCGCGGGCTCGTCGACGCTGACGCCGAAGTCGGTGGCGATGCCGGCGAGCCCGTTCGAGTAGCCCTGGCCCACGGCGCGCACCTTCCACGCGCCGTTGCGCCGGTAGATCTCCACGACGACCAGGGCCGTCTCGCTGGTCAGCCGCGGCGGCGTGAACGTGGCGACGACCGCGCCGCCGACCGCGTCGCGCACCGTCGCCGTCGGCTCGGTCCCCGAGAACGTCCCGCTGTCCAGGCTGGCGGTGACCACGACCTTCTCGATGTCCGCGGGCACGCCCGCGGTGTCCACGGTGATGGTGTCGGCGGTGCCGGCCGACTGGTGGGTCACCCCGGGGCCCGAGGGCTGGTTGTAGAAGACGAAGTCGTCGTCGGAGCGCACCTTGCCGGCGGCGGTGAGCAGGAGGCCCGAGACGTCGAGCCGCACCGGCGCGGTGACGTCCACGGCCACCCGGGTGGCGCTGAGCGGTAGATTCGAGCCAGGGGTCATCGCAGTCATGCCCCGGCTAACGAACGGCCCGGGCCCGCGGTTCCTCCCCTGTCCGCCGGAAGGGGACCGTCCGTGAGCTGGTACGCGCCGGGCCCCGCCCGGCCGCGCCGCGGCCCGGCGCGCCCAGGGTCGCCGCCGCCACCCCCGCCACCGTGACCGCCATACCGGCCATCGCCACGGGACCGGGCGCCTCGCCGAACATCGCGTACGCCCACAGCGCCGTGACCGGCGGCGTCAGGTACAGCAGCGCGCTGGTCCTGGTGACCCCGCTGCGGCGCAGGCTCAGCCAGTAGAAGCCGTACCCGCCCGCGGTGGACAGCACCACCACCCACGCCACCGCCAGCCAGAAGCCGCCGCCCTCCGGCGGCGCGGCCCGCCCGCCGGCCAGCGCGACCGCGCTGAAGAGCACGGCGCTGACCAGCACGTGTACGGGCACCGCGTCCGCCGGCGGCAGCGGCGAGCGGGCCCGGCGCTCCAGGAGGCTGGCGCCGAGCAGGGCGGCCATGCCGGCGAAGGGCAGCGCGTACGCCCAGGGCGGGGCCGCGCCGGTGCCGCCGAGGTCGTCCCGTACGACGAGCGCCACCCCCGCGAGCCCCACCGCAAGCCCCGCCCACTGCCGCCGGGCGATCTTCTCGCCGAGCAGCGGTCCGGCCAGCGCGCCGGCGGCCAGCGGCTGGAGCGCGGCGATCAGCGCCGCGCTGCCGGCGGGGACGCCGAGCCCCACGGCCCAGACGATGGCGCCCAGATAGCCGCCCTGCGACAGGGCGCCGATCACGGCCTGCTCGCCCACCGCCCGGCGTGAGAGCCGCCGGCGGCGCAGAAGCAGCCAGCCGCCGCAGAAGAGCGCCGCCGCGGCGAGGAAGCGCCACATCAGCAGGGTGTCGGCCGCGGCCTCGCGGGTGCCCAGCTCGGCGCCGGTGAAGCCGGAGCTCCAGAAGACGACCAGACCGGCGGAGACGGCCGTAGCACCCATGCTGACCTCCAAGATTAAACCGATCTGTTTACTCTCTCGGGCAGTGTACTAAACAGGTCGGTATACTCGTCGGCGGAGGTGGTCGCAGATGGCGGCTCAGTCGGCGGTGGAGACGGTGGTGCAGCCGCGGCTCACGCCTGCGGCGCGGAAGATCCTGGACGCCGCGGAGATGCTGTTCTACAACCGCGGCATCACCGCCGTGGGCGTGGACCTCATCGCCCGCCGGGCGGGCGTGACGAAGAAGACGATCTACGACCGCTACGGCTCCAAGGACGCCCTCGTCGCCGCCTACCTGCGCCGGCGCGACGAGCGCTGGCGCACCTGGCTGCCCGCGGAGGTCGAGCGCACCGCCGCCGGCGGCACCGCCTGCGACCGGATCCTCGCCACCTTCGACGCCCTCGGCACCTGGATGGACGGGCAGTCCCCGCGCGGGTGCAGCTTCGTCAACGCCGCGGCCGAGCTGACCGAACCCGGGCACGCCGGGCGCCAGGTCATCGCCGGCCAGAAGCACTGGCTGCGCGGCTACCTGCGCGAGCTGTGCGAGCGGGCCGGCGCCGCGGACCCCGGGCTGCTGGCCGACGAGTTGCTGCTGATCCACGAGGGCGCCACCGTGCTCTACGGGCTGTCCGCCGTGCCCGAGCCCGTCACCGTCTCCCGGCGGCTCGCCGAGGCCGCGCTGCTGCGCGCGGGCTGCACCGCCTGAGCCCCGCCAGGTCAACGCCCGTACGGCACAAGCGCTTTCCCGGAGGCGCCCCCCACACCCCGCGGCGGCGCGGAAGTCGTGCCGCCGCGCCCATTGACGAACCCTCTGAGCCGTCCTACCTTCAGCGCGTCATACTTCGTACGTCATATATGAGACGCGATACCTGAGATACCAAAGGGCGGCCATGACCTTCGCTCCCGGTCCGATCCCCTCCCGCACGCAGTACGTGCAGGAAGCGATCAAACACGCCATCCTCACCGGCAAGCTCCCCCCGGGACAGCCGCTCGTCGAGGCCGACCTCGCCGCGCAGTTCGGGGTCTCCAAGACGCCGGTGCGCGAGGCGCTCAAGACGCTCGCCGGCTCCGGGCTCGTGGTGATGAGCCAGTACAAGGGCGCCACCGTGCGCACCGTGGACGCCACCATGGCCCGCGAGGTCTACGACGTGCGGCTGCTCCTCGAACCCGAGGCGCTGCGCCGCACCGTCTCGCTCGATGCGTCGCTGCAGGACGCGGAAGAGGCCCTGGTACGCGCCGAGTCGGCGCCCGACGCCGCCGACCGCAGCCTCGCCAACCGCGACTTCCACCGCGCCCTGTACCTGCCCTGCGGCAACCCGCTGCTGGCCCGCATGCTCGACGACCTGCGCGACCAGGCCGCGCTGGTCTCCACCGTCGCCTGGTCCGCCAACCCGTCCTGGGAGCGCGAGGCCGGCGAGCACCGGGAGATCCTCCGGCTCGCCGCCGCCGGCGACGCCGAGGCGGCGGGCGCCGCGCTCCACGACCACATCGCCTCGTTCCTCGCCCGCGCGTTCCCCGGGTGAGCGCCGGCGACGGCTCCCCGCGCACCCGACGCCCCTGACGCCCCCCGCCCCCGACAGGAAGGCCGGCCCATGGACCACCTCAGGCCCGCGCTCGCCGAGGCCGTCGCCATCCCCGTCACACCCTTCGACGCGGCCGGCGGCATCGACGAGGACACCTACCGCGCGCTGCTGCGCCGCCTCCTCGACGGCGGCGTACGGACCGTCACCCCCAACGGCAACACCGGCGAGTACTACTCCCTCGGCCCCGCCGAGCGCCGCCGCGTCACCGAGCTGACCGTCGCCGAGGTACGCGGCGAGGCCGCCGTCATCGCCGGCGTCGGCCACGACCTGCCCACCGCCGTCGAGGCCGCCCGGCACGCCGAGCAGGCCGGCGCCGAGATGGTGATGGTGCACCAGCCCGTGCACCCGTACGTCTCGCAGAGCGGCTGGGTCGACTACCACCGCGCGATCGCCGAGGCCGTGCCCGGGCTCGGCGTCGTGCCGTACATCCGCAGCGACCGGCTCGACGGCGCCCGGCTGGCCCGGCTCGGCGAGCTGTGCCCCAACGTCGTCGGCGTCAAGTACTCCGTCCTTGACGCCGCCCGCTTCGCCGCGTTCGCGCGCGACGCGGGCGCGGAGCGGTTCGTGTGGGTAGCCGGGCTCGCCGAGCTGTACGCGCCCGCGTACTTCGCCTGCGGCGCCACCGGCTTCACCTCGGGCTTGGTCAACGTCGCGCCCAAGGTCTCGCTGGCGATGCTGGAGGCGCTGCGCGCCGCCGACTACCCCGCGGCCATGCGGGTCTGGGAGCAGATCCGCCCCTTCGAGGAGCTGCGCGCCGCCGACGCCTCCGCCGACAACGTCTCCGTCGTCAAGGAGGCCCTGGCCGCCCTGGGCCTGGCCCGCCGCGACGTGCGCCCGCCGGGCCGGCTGCTGCCCGGAGCGGTGCGGGAGCGGGTGGCGGAGGTCGTCGGGGGGTGGGCGATATGACCGGCGCCCCCGGAGAAGAGCCCGGGCAGCCGCGCGAGTTGCGCAGCCACCGCTGGTACGGGGACGGGGTCGCCGCCGGGCTGCGCTCCTTCAGCCACCGCGCCCGCACCCGGCAGCTCGGCTACCTGCCCGAGGAGCACCTCGGCAAGCCGGTCGTCGCCGTCCTCAACACCTGGTCGGACATCAACCCCTGCCACGCCCACCTCCGCGAGCGCGCCCAGGCCGTCAAACGCGGCGTGTGGCAGGCCGGCGGCTTCCCGCTGGAGTTCCCCGTCGCCACCCTGTCGGAGACCTTCCAGAAGCCCACGCCCATGCTCTACCGCAACCTCCTCGCCATGGAGACCGAGGAGCTGCTGCGCTCGTACCCGGTCGACGGCGCGGTGCTCCTGGGCGGCTGCGACAAGACCACCCCCGCGCTGCTCATGGGCGCCGCCAGCGCCGGCCTGCCCGCCGTCTTCGTCCCGGCCGGGCCGATGCTGCCCGGCCGCTGGCGCCGCGAAGTCCTCGGCTCCGGCACGGACATGTGGAAGTACTGGGACGACCACCGCGCCGGGCTGATCGGCGACTGCGAGCTGGCCGAGCTGGAGTGCGGGCTCGCCCGCTCGCCCGGACACTGCATGACCATGGGCACCGCCTCCACCATGACCGCCGCCGCCGAAGCGCTTGGCATGACCCTGCCCGGTGCCTCCTCGATCCCCGCCGTCGACTCCGGGCACGAGCGGATGGCCGCCGCGGCGGGCGCGCGGATCGTCGGGATGGTGCGGGAGGACCTGACGCCCGCGCGGATCCTCACCCGCGAGGCGTACGAGGACGCCGCCGCCACCGTGCTGGCCCTCGGCGGCTCCACCAACGCCGTCATCCACCTCGTCGCCATGGCCGGCCGCTCCCGCGTCGCCCTGACCCCCGCCGACTTCGACCGGATCGCCCGCACCGTGCCGGTGCTCGCCGACGTCCGCCCCGGCGGCCGGTACCTGATGGAGGACTTCCACTTCGCCGGAGGGCTGCCCGCGCTGCTCTCCCGCCTGACCGACGTGCTGCACCTCGACCGCCCCACCGTCGCCGGCACCCTGCGCGAACAGCTCGCCGGCGCCCGGGTGCACGACCCGGAAGTGATCAGGCCCCGCGACAACCCCGTCGCCGCCGAGGGCGGCGTGGCCGTGCTGCGCGGCAACCTCTGCCCGGACGGCGCCGTCATCAAGCACGTCGCCGCCGAGCCCCGGCTGCTCGCGCACACCGGGCCCGCCGCCGTCTTCGACGACTACCGCGAGCTGCAGCGCACCATCGACGACCCCGCCCTCGGGCTGTCCGCCGACCACGTGCTGGTGCTGCGCAACGCGGGCCCGCTGGGCGGCCCCGGCATGCCGGAGTACGGGATGCTGCCGATCCCCGCGTACCTGCTCAAGCAGGGCGTACGCGACATGGTGCGGATCTCCGACGCCCGGATGAGCGGCACGAGTTACGGCGCCTGCGTCCTGCACGTCGCCCCCGAGGCGTACGTCGGCGGGCCGCTGGCGCTCGTCGAGAACGGCGACCTCATCACCCTCGACGTCGCCGCGCGCACCCTCCGGCTGGAAGCCGACGACGCGGAGCTGGCCCGCCGCCGCGCCGCCTGGACACCCCCGCCCGCCCGCTACGAGCGCGGCTACGGCGCCCTGTACGCCGACCAGATCACGCAGGCCGACACCGGCTGCGACTTCGCCTTCCTGGCCCGTACGGGCCGGGTGCCCGAGCCCTACGCGGGCTGACCGCCCGCGCGCACCACTCCTGCACCACTCCTGCACCAGCCTGTCCGACTCATCGAACGGCGTTCGCGAAGCGCTTCGACGGCACCGATAGGAGCAGACATGGCCCAAGCCGTGGCGCAGCCGCCCAAGGCGGCCCGGCGGCGCGCGGAGAGCCGCGGGGGGCGCCGCCGCAGCGGGTCCCGGCGCCTTCCGTATCTGCTGATCGCCCCCGCCGGGCTGCTGATGCTGGGCTTCATCGCGTACCCGATGCTCAGCGTCTTCTACTACAGCCTGCAGCACTACAACGTCACCAAGCCCTGGCGCGACGGCTTCGCGGGCCTGGAGAACTTCACCACGCTGCTCACCGACGACCCGCTGTTCTGGGACTCGCTGGCCTTCAGCGCCCAGTGGGTCGTCGTCGAGGTCGGGCTCCAGCTCGCGTTCGGCCTGGCCCTCGCGCTGATCGTCAACCAGACCTTCGTGGGCCGCGCGTTCGCCCGGGCGGTGGTGTTCTCCCCGTGGGCCGTCTCCGGCGTCCTCACCACCACGATCTGGATGCTGCTCTACAACCCCGCGACCGGCGTCAGCCGCTACCTCGCCGACGCCGGCATCGGCGAGTACGGCACCTCGGTCCTCTCCGACACCGGCACCGTCTTCTGGGCCGCGGTGCTGGCCGAACTCTGGCGCGGCGTGCCCTTCTTCGCCATCCTCATCCTCGCCGACCTCCAGTCCGTCCCGAAGGACCTGTACGAAGCCGCGGCGGTCGACGGCGCCGGGCGGCTGCGGCAGTTCGTGCACATCACGCTGCCGCATCTGCGGGACGCCATCATCCTGTCCACGCTGCTGCGCGCGGTGTGGGAGTTCAACAACGTCGACCTGCTCTACACCCTCACCGGCGGCGGCCCCGCGGGCCAGACGACCACGCTCCCCCTGTACGTCGCCAACACCGGCATCCACGGCCACGACTTCGGCTACGCCTCGGCGCTGACCACCGTCGCGTTCGTGATCCTCCTCTTCTGCTCGATCCTCTACCTGCGCCTGAGCAAGTTCGGAGGTGACAACCGATGAGCACCGCTCCGACCGCGCTCGCCGCGCCCCCGCGCGCCCGGGGCGCCGCGTCCGACCCGCCGGCGCGCCGCGGACGCCGGCGCCGGCACCGGCCGTACGACGAGGTGCCGCGCTGGCAGATCTGGCTCCCGCTCGGGCTCTACCTGCTGTTCACGCTCATCCCGTTCTACTGGATGCTGCTCTTCGCGGTACGCCCCGCCGGCTCCACCTCGCTGGTGCCGTGGCCGATGACGGCTCAGCACTTCGACAAGGTGTGGACCGAGCGCAGCTTCGGGACCTTCTTCCAGAACAGCATGCTCGTCGGCGCCGCCACACTGGTGATGACGACCGGGGTCGCGCTCGCCGGCGGCTACGCACTGGCCCGCTTCGACTTCCGGATCAAGAAGCTCTTCCTGCTCGGCCTGCTGTGCTCGCAGTTCATCCCCGGCGCGCTGATGCTCGTCCCGCTCTTCGAGATCTTCCGCAACCTGCAGATGATCAACTCGCTGGGCAGCGTCATCATCGCCGAGACGGTCTTCCAGCTCCCGCTGTCGCTGATCCTCATCAGCACCTTCATCAAGAACGTGCCGTACTCGCTGGAAGAGGCCGCCTGGGTCGACGGCTGCGGGCGCTTCCGGGCGTTCTGCGCGGTGGTGCTGCCGCTGCTGCGTCCCGGGTTGATCGCCGTCGGCTCCTTCGCGTTCGTGCACAGCTGGAACCACTTCCTGTTCGCGCTGATGTTCCTCAGCGAGCAGGACAAGCAGACGATCCCCGTCGGCCTCAACACGCTCATCGGCGCCGACAGCGTCGACCTGGGCGCGCTGGCGGCGGGCGGGGTGATCGCGGCGGTGCCGGTGGTGATCGTCTTCGCGTTCATCCAGCGGTGGCTGATCACCGGCTTCAGCGCGGGGGCGGTGAAGGGATGACGGCCCGCAACGGAGCCAGCGCGGCCGGCCCCGGCCCCAGCCTCGGACCCAGCCCCCGCCCCCTTCCCCGGCTCGGTGCCGGTCCCGTGCCCGTCGTGCTGGCCGGGGCCCGCGGGCACGGGCGCCGGCACCTGGAGAACATCCGCAGGCTCCAGCGGGCCGGCCGCGTCGAGCTGGCCGGGGTCTGCGAGACGCGCCCGCTGACCCCGGCGGAGTTCGCGGGCGAACCCGTCCCGCAGGACGCCGACTTCGCCGCGCTGCTGGAGCGTACGGGCGCGGCGCTGGCCGTCGTCTCCACGCCGATCCCCACCCACACCGACTTCGCCGTGGTGGCCGCCGCGCACGGCGTGCACCTGCTGCTGGAGAAGCCGCCCGCGCCGTCGTTCACGCAGTACGAGCGGATCGCCGCCGCCTGCAGCTCCGCCGGCATCGCCGGCCAGATCGGCTTCCAGTCCCTCGGCTCGCACGCCCTGCCCGCCATCCGCACCCTGGTCGCCGAGGGCGCCATCGGCGCGGTACGGGGCATCGGCGCCGCCGGCGCGTGGGTGCGCGACGAGGCGTACTTCCGCCGCGCGCCCTGGACCGGCCGGCGCCGCCTCGACGGCGCCGACGTGGTCGACGGGGTGCTCACCAACCCGCTCGCGCACGCCGTGGCCACCGCGCTCGCCCTGGACGGCACGGTACGGGCCGGCGAGGTCACCGGCATCGAGCTGGAGCTGTACCGCGCCCACGATATCGAGGCCGACGACACCTCAGGACTGCGGCTGACCACCGCCCGCGGCACCGAGATCGTCGCCGCCGTCACGCTCTGCGCCGAGCAGGCCGCAGAGCCGTACGTGATGGTGCACGGCGCCACCGGCCGGATCACGCTCTGGTACAAGGAGGACCGCGTCCTGCTCCAGCGCGCGGGGCACGGCCCGCAGGAGGTCACCTACCGCAGGACCGACCTCCTGGACAACCTCCTCGACCACCTGGGCGACGGCACGCCGCTGCTCGCGCCCGTCGCGGACGGCGGCGCGTTCATGCGGGTCGTCGAGGCCGTACGCACCGCCCCCGACCCCGTGCCGCTGCCCGCCACCGCCTGGCGCGCCGCACCGGCTCCGGGCCCCGCCGGCACCGGTGGGCCGGCCGTGCGCCGCATGGTGCCCGGCATCGACGCGCTCGTCGCCGCCGGCGCCGAGCGGCTGGCCCTCTACTCCGAACTCGGCGCCCCCTGGGCCGCCGGCAGCGAGGTGAGCCACGCGTGACCATCCCCTCCCGCAACCGCACCGGCACCGACGCCACCACCCTGCTGTGCTGCGCCGGGCGCCCCGTCGGCCGCTACGTCCACCGCCCGGGCCTCACCCGCCGGCTGTCCCCCCGCCCGTACCTCCACCCGCTGACCACCCTGGCCGGGGTGCCGGTCACCGAGCTGATGCCCGGCGACCACCCGCACCACCTCGGCGTGAGCATCGCCGTGCCCGACGTCGCCGGCGGCAACTTCTGGGGCGGGCGCACCTTCGTCCGCGGCCGGGGGCCTGTGGAACTGGACAACCACGGCGAGCAGCGGCACGCCGGGTGGCTGCTGCGCGACCCGGACGGCCTCGTCGAGGAGCTGAGCTGGTACGCCGACGGCGCCGAGGTGCTGCGCGAGCGCCGGGCCGTCGCCGTCGCCCCGGCGGGCGCCGGGGCGTGGGCGCTGGGCGTGTCGTTCGCGCTGACCAACGTCTCCGGCGCGCCGGTCTCGTTCGGCAGCCCCGCCACCAACGGCCGCCCAGGCGCGGGCTACGGCGGCTTCTTCTGGCGGGCGCCGCGGACCTCCCGCCCGCCGCGGGTCTTCACGGCGGCGGCCGAGGGCGAGGAGGCGGTCCACGGGCTGCCCGCGCGCTGGCTGGCGCTGGCGTCGGACGACTGGACGCTGGTCTTCGCCGGCGCCACCGACGTCACCCGCCGCGACCCCTGGTTCGTCCGCACCCGGGACTACCCCGGCGTCGGCTCGGCGCTGGCCTGGTCCGCGCGGGTGCCGCTGGCGCCGGGCGCGAGCCTGACCCGGCGGATCGTCACGGGGGTGGCCGACGGCAGCCTGGACCGCGCCGCCGCGGCGGCGCTGGCGCGCAAGGCGGTGGCGTAAGGGGCCGCCGAGTGTACTCAAGAGAGGGCCGTGCCTCGCGCTTCTGCTTGTACGTCGGCATCCCCGCCCGCTGCTGCACCGGCAACCCGGCCTTGATGTCCCTGATCGCCTTGGCCCGGGACTTGGCGAAGTCGCGGATCACCTGCTGCTGCGGAACACAGGCCCCCTGGCGCAACCACGGGGTACGCGCACGGGCCCCGGTCAGCATCGCCGCAAGCTGCACCGGCCCACACGTTGCCTGCTCGCCCGTCGCCCGGTTGTGCTGGTGCATCTGCCGGGACTTCGCGACGCACTCGTTCCACGTCCAGCGCACCCGGCCCCACTCGGCCTCAAGAGCCACACGCGCCGTGGACGACAAGCGGAGACGAAACGTGTACCGGGCATGCCCGGCCGCCTCCGCCGCCACCTCTGTCGTCATGCATCAGAACCTACCTGGGAGGACTGACAGTTGACCCCGAATGATCTTTGCGGTGTCCCTCACCAGCAGGTTTGGTGGACGCCGAAGCGCCCTGACGACGATGCGGCCTTCCCTGCCCCGCTCAAGCGGGAGTTTCGTTTCCTCCCCCGGCTGAAGCCGGGGGTACCCACGAAGGGAGATCTGATGACCAAGACCATCACACCACTGCGAACAGCCGCCGCCCTCTGCCTGGCGGGCGCGCTCACCCTCACCGCAGCCGCGTGCGGCGACGACGGCAGCACCGGCGGCGGCAGCGAGGGCGAAGGCGCCGGCAAGATCACCTTCTGGGACAACAACGGCGGCGTGCGCACGCCGGTGTGGAAGGAGATCATCGCCGACTTCGAGGACGCGCACCCGGACATCGACGTCGAGTACGTGCCGATCCCGATCACCGACGTGCAGTCCAAGTACGACACCGCCATCGCGGGCGGCGGCCTGCCGGATGTCGGCGGCGTCGGCACCGCGTACCTCGCGAACATGGTCGCGCAGGACGCGCTGGAGCCCGTGGGCGGGCGGATCGAGGACGGCGCGCTGAAGGGCGTGCTGGCCGAGAGCATGACCGAGAGCGTCCAGGCCGCGGGCGGGCGCGGCGAGGAGATGTACTCCGTGCCGACCTCCGCCAACAATGGCACGCTGTGGTACCGCACGGACCTCTTCGAAGAGGCCGGGCTCGACGCCCCGGCCACCTGGGACGCCTTCTACGACGCCGCGGAGAAGCTGACCGACAAGGAGAACAACGCCTTCGGCTACACCATCCGCGGCGGCGAGGGCTCCATCGCCCAGGCGCTGGACGTGATGTACGGGCAGTCGGGCATCACCGAGTTCTGGGACGGCGGCAAGACGACCCTCAACGCGCCGGAGAACGTCGCGGCGCTGGAGAAGTACACGGGGCTCTACAAGAACGTCACGCCCGAGGCGGACGTGAACAACGACTTCGTGAAGATGGTCGCGCAGTTCGACAACGGCGACATCGGGATGCTGAGCCACAACCTCGGCTCGTACCAGGACCATCTGAAGGCCCTGGGCGAGGGCACCTTCGCGGGCCTGCCGCAGCCGGCCGGTCCCGGCGGGAAGCGGGTGCAGGTCTCCAACCCGGTGGACGGCCTCGGGCTGTTCAAGTCGAGCGACAACAAGGCCGCGGCCTGGAAGTTCATCGAGTTCGCCGCAGCGCACGAGTCCAACAGCGCGTGGAACGAGGCGGCGGCGCAGATCCCCGCCAACACGGAGGCGGCCCAGGACCCCTGGATCAAGGAGTCGGCGCGGGACAACGGCGCCTTCGAGTCCCTGACGGACGGCAGCACTCAGATCGTGCAACTGCCGTACTACCTGCCGGACTGGAACAACATCAGCAAGACGGACAACGAGCCGGCGTTCCAGAAGGTGCTCCTCGGCGAGATGAGCGCGAAGGACTTCCTGGACCAGATGGCGGAGCAGTTGAACGAGGCCCAGGCGGAGTGGCAGGAGCAGCAGCAGTAGCGCGCCGCCGGACCTTGCCGAGCCGGGGCCGGCGGCGGCTGCGTACCGTCGCGCTGCGTACCTTCGCCGCGTCGCGTACCGCTGCCGGCCCCTCCCACCGGGTTCCATCGCTTTCCGCCGATTCCGCCGATTCCGCCGATTCCGCCGATTCCGCCGATTCCATCGCTCGTACGCGAGCTGTACCAGCAGCACGACGGCGAGAGCAACCTCGTCAACGGCACCGGGACCGACCTGATCGCGGCCCACAACGCGGCCAACCCGGACACCGCGCTCCAGCGCGACGCCGGCTGGACCCCCGGTTGCGCACCCGGGTCGACCACCCGCGGGCGGTGCCGGGCGTGGTGGTCCCGCGCGCGGGCGCGGGCCGGATCGGCTGAACCGGTCGCGTACGCGGCGGAACGGTCCGTGGGCGCGACGGGCACCTGTACGGCTCCGCCGCTGAGGTGTAACACAAGCTCAACCTGATCAGGCTGCTCAGCAGGCACAATGCCATCTGCCGTGTCCACGGCAACCGTCCCCGTCGCCGCTCAGGAGCACTCCCGTGTCCGACCAGATTGCCGACAAGTCCCCTTCGCCAGCGCCGGGTTCCGGGGGCCTGGAGAGTTTCTTCCGCATACGTGAGCGCGGGTCCACCGTCGGACGGGAGATACGCGGTGGACTCGCCACGTTTTTCACGATGGCGTACATACTCGTGCTCAACCCGATCATCCTCAGCGGCGCCGAGGACAAGTACGGCAACCAGCTCGACTTCGGTCAGCTCGTCACCGTCACCGCGCTCGTCGCCGCCGTGATGACCGTGCTCATGGGCGTGACCGCCAACCTCCCGCTCGCGCTGGCCGCCGGGCTCGGGATCAACGCCGTCGTCGCGTACCAGATCGCTCCGCTGATGACCTGGCCCGACGCGATGGGGCTCATCGTGCTGGAGGGCATCATCGTCTGTCTGCTCGCCGCCACCGGTGTGCGCGAGGCCGTCATGAACGCGATCCCGCAGCCGCTGAAGGTGGCGATCAGCGTGGGCATCGGCATGTTCATCGCGCTCATCGGCTTCGTCGACGCCGGCTTCGCCACCCGTATCCCGGACATCGCCGACACCACCGTCCCGCTGCAGCTCGGCGCCTCCGGGACGCTGAGCGGCTGGCCGGTCGTCGTGTTCTGCGCCGGCGTGCTGCTCACGGTGTCGCTGCTCGCGCGGGGCGTGAAGGGCGCCATCCTCATCAGCATCCTGGCGATGACCGTCGTCGCCATCGCCATCAACTCCGTCGCCGACGTCGCCGACGAGGCGTGGGGCCTGACCGTCCCGGACTGGCCCTCCGACGTGGTCGAGAAGCCGGACTTCGGGCTGCTCGGGGAGTTCAGCTTCTTCGGGGCGTTCGACGAGGTCAGCGCGGTGACCGTGGTGCTGCTCGTCTTCACGCTGTTCCTGACCGACTTCTTCGACACCATGGGCACCGCCGTCGGCGTCACCAGCGAGGCCGGCCTCCTCGACGAGCGTGGCCGCGTCCCCCGCCTGGGCCGCCTCCTGTTCGTGGACGGCCTCGCCACCATCGGCGGCGGCGCCGCCTCCGGCTCCTCCAACACCAGCTACATCGAATCCGCCGCCGGCGTCGGCGAAGGCGCCCGCACCGGCCTGGCCAACCTCGTCACCGGCGGCCTCTTCGCCCTGGCCCTCCTCTTCACCCCGCTCGCCCTGGTCGTCCCCTCCCAGGCCGCCGCCCCCGCGCTCATCGCGGTCGGCTTCCTGCTGATGACGCAGGTACGGCACGTGGACTGGACCCGCTACGAGATCGCCGTTCCCGCGTTCCTCACGATCGCCGTGATGCCCTTCACGTATTCCATCACCAACGGCCTGGGCGCCGGCTTCATCGCCTACGTGCTCCTCCAGACGGTCATGGGCCGCGCCCGGAAGGTGCACCCGCTGATGTGGGCGGTGTCGGTGCTGTTCGTGGTCTACTTCGCGATCGATCCGATCGAGGACCTGCTCGGGGTGTGATGTCACACCTGTCCCGTAGCGTCCGTGGGCATGGAGAGCGTCGAACTGAGCGAGTTCGTCCCGGACTTCGGGCCGGGCCGCCTCCACGTACGCTGCGCCCGCCTCACCGCCTCTGCTGGAGATGCTGAAGGTCATGAACGAGATCGTTGTCCCACCCCCTCCGGAGGATTCCTCCGCCTGGCCCTCATACATCGAAGGGCTGCTGGCCATGCCGTTTCCCGACGGCTACCAGGCGGAGTTCGAGGTGTACGAGGCCACGCCGGGGTGCATCCAGGTCTTCATGCGCGTCAGCGAACCCTTCGACGACAACCCCTCCGACGCGTACCAGGCCCCCATAGAACAGCTTTTCCGGGCCGAGAGGGACGACTTGGCCGCGGTGCTGGACGAGCGCTGGGGCACCCGCTGCGCATCCGACACGGACTCCGTCGACTTCTCCGCCGCGCTGCTGGAATACCTCCAGGCGTGGCCCGTATACGCCTGGGCCCACGGGGACCGGGTCGTGCTCCTCGGCCTCCAGAAGACCGAGAGGGAGCACCCGTTCGAGCTCTGTGTCGCCGTCGCCCGGCGGTGGACCGATTCGGCGCCCGCCGACCAGACGCTGTGGCCGCTCTTCGTCAGGCAGCTCTGCGATCGGTCCCCTGCCACGGCCGCCCCCGTCGTGGCCACCCTGTGGGAGAGCCGTGAGCAACCCGCCTCGCTGCGGGAGAGGGAGTACCTGCGGGAAGACTTCGCCGATCTCCAGCAGGACCTGCGCGCCGAACTCGCAGCCGTCTGGGGACCGCCCCTGGTACACCGCCCCGAAGGGGAGGACACCGTGACACCCGTCCTGGACGGACTCGACATCCCCTCCCGGGAGTCCCTGGACGTATGGCAACGGGGCAACCGCTTCGTCGCGACCGGCGTCACCACGGACCACGACACCCGGCTCACCCTCTTCGCCGCCGTCCTGCCCCAGCCGTCAGCCCTCTAGCCCGCCTCCGGGCGTTGCGGCAGCAGTTCGGCGATTCCGGCTGTGCGGTCGAGCATGAGCAGCGCCATGGCACGCGTTCGGCAGGCGGCTTGCGTGCCATGATCGGTGCATGAGCGAGTACTCCTGGCCTGCCGACAACGGCCCTTTCCACGCAGCGGGTTCCGCCGCGGAGTGGCTTGAGACGGTTCGCTCCCTGCCTGTCGGTACCCCGATCGCCGGTGAGGTCACCGGTAGGCAGCCCTTCGGTGCCTTCCTCTTCCTCGACGGCCACCCGGAAGCCGTCGGCCTGGCCCGAGTCGACAGGATGCCCAGGTGCATGGAACTGCCGACCGTGGGACAGGTCGTCACCGGTGAGGTGGTCTGGCATGCCGAGCGCAATCACCAGGTGGGCGTCACTCTCCGGGAATGGGCCGAGCACGAGGACCTGCTCCCTCGGTTCGTGGCGCGTGTCGGGCAGGTTGTCACCGGGCGTGTCACGAAGATCGCGCCGATCGGCTTCTTCGTGCGCATTGCCGACTGCGTCGAAGGGCTCGTTCCGCTCACCGAGCCGGCCGCGGACCTGGCGATGAGTGTCCGCGAGGGACAGGACGTATCGGTGCGGATAGTCGCCGTCGACCTGGATCGGACCCGTGTCGTCCTGGCTGCTGAAGGCGTCGCCTAGAGCGCGGGCACACGCGGGGGAAGATCGTGGTCCGCGTCTGAGGCCCGGCGCACTCAGCCCGGGGTGACGAAGCCCGACTCGTACGCGGCGATCACCGCCTGCGTACGGTCCCGGACACCCAACTTCGCGAGCAGCGCGGCGACATGCGACTTCACCGTCGCCGCGCCGATGTCCAGCCGCGCGGCGATCTCCGCGTTCGTCAGTCCCCGCGCCATCAGCCGCAGCACGTCGGCCTCGCGGTCGGTGAGCCGGGCGCGCAGCGCGGTGGTGCCGTGGGATCCGGCGTGTGCGGCGGCCAGGGCGCGTACGGCGGCGGGGTAGAGGAGGGAGTCGGTGCGGGCCACGAGGCGTACGGCCTGGACCAGGTCGGCGGCGCCCGCGCGCTTGAGGAGGAAGCCGGCAGCGCCGGCACGGAGCGCGTCGTAGACGTACGAGTCGTTCTCGAAGGTCGTGACGACGATGATGCGGGGCGGGACGGGCATCGTGCGGAGGAGCTGCGCGGTGGCGCGGATGCCGTCGATCTCCGGCATGCGTACGTCCATCAGCACGACGTCGGGCTCCAGGCGGCGTACGACGGACACCGCCTCGGCGCCGGTGGCGGCTTCGCCGACGACGGCCAGGTCGTCCTCGGCGGAGAGGATGGCGCGGAGCGCGGTACGCACCATGCGCTCGTCGTCCGCGACGACGATGCGCAGCGGCCGCGCCTCCGGCTGCGCGGCGGTGTGCCGCTCACCGGCCCCGCACTGCGGCGGTCGCGGCGGCTCTTCGGCGTTCTCGCGCGGCTCGTTCACAGCGGGAGCCTCGCCGTCAGCCGCCAGCCCTGCTCGTACGGGCCCGCCTCCGCGGCGCCGCCGAGCAGCCGCGCGCGTTCGGCGATCCCGCGCAGCCCCCGGCCGCCGCGGGCGGCGGGTGCCGCCCCGTGCGCCGTCTCCGGTACGTCGTTCTCCAGCACGATCCCCAACTCTCCGTCCGCCACCGTGATCCGCAGCCGTACCGGCACCGGGCCCGCGTGCCGCAGGACGTTCCCCAGCCCCTCCTGCACGATCCGGTACGCCTCCCGCGATACCGGTCCCGGCAGCGCCGCCGTATCCGCGAGCACGTCCACCCGCACCGTCGCCCCCGCCGCCCGGGTGCGCGCCAGCAACGCGTCGAGATCGCGGGCCAGGTCCGGCGCAGGCGCGTGGCCGGGGCCCGGGCCGGGGCCGGGGTCTGGACCGGGGCCGGGGTCTGGACCGGCGGCGGCGTCCTCCTGCCGCAGCAGCCCCAGCACCGTGTCCAGTTCCGCGACCGCCGAGCGGGTCGTGCCCTCGATCGCCGCCAGCGCCTCCCGTACGAACTCCGGGTCCCGGTCGAAGACCCGCCGCGCCGCGCTCGCCTGCAGCGTGACCGCGCTCAGCGCGTGCCCGACCGAGTCGTGCAGCTCCCGCGCCAGGCGGTTGCGGCGGGCCAGGTCGGCGGCGCGCTCCTCGGCGGCGGNGAGCCGGTCGGCCGGGGTGGGGCCGACGAGCGCGGGGGCGGCGCGGGCGAGCAGCAGGCCGGCGGCGGCTGCGGCGGCGGTGAGCGCGGCCAGCAGCGCGAGGCCGAGCGGCGGGGCGA
Source organism: Streptomyces sp. CNP082 (assembly GCF_059570535.1). NCBI lineage: Bacteria > Bacillati > Actinomycetota > Actinomycetes > Kitasatosporales > Streptomycetaceae > Streptomyces > Streptomyces sp. CNP082. The sequence goes on along the minus strand of NZ_JCANSZ010000006.1, from coordinate 88,831 downwards.
GCCACGCGGGCACCGCGAGCAGCCCCCAGTCCCGCTCGCGCAACGCGCTCCAGAAAGGCGTCGCGAGCAGCACCACCGCCATCGGCGGCACCGCCAGCGTCGCCCCGCTGACCAGCGCCCCCAGCCCCACGTGCAGCGTGAACCACTCCGCTGTCCGCCGCCGCGCTGCCCACGACCGGTCCCGCCCGGCGGGCGGCAGCCCGCCGGGCACCCGGCACAGCGCCTGCGCGGCCGAGGTCTCCAGCGCCCGCACCATCGGGAACGCCAGCGGCGTCGCCGCCACCAGGGGCAGGGCCAGCAGATACGCCACGACTTGCCAGCCCAGGCTGCGGAACGTGTCGACGTCGTGGTCCGCGACCTGGAGCGCCACGCTGACCAGCAGGAAGTACGGCATGAGCAGCGCCCCGCCGAGCAGCAGATGGGCCCAGCGAAGCCGCACGACACCCGCCGACACGGATCAGCCCCGCCGGAGCAGCGGTGAGCGCGCGGGCGCCGGGGGCTGGGCGGGGCTCGTGGCCCGCGCGGACGCGGTTGGCCCCGCGGAAGCCCCTGACCCGGCCATCCCCTTGCCCGCCGCGCGCTCCGCGAGCAGGGTGGCTCCCACCGCGAGGACCAGCAGGCCGGTGATCACGCCGCCAGCGTAGGCGAGGTTCATCGGCTGGGTCGGTTGCCTGTCGCCCCGTACCGGGTTCTCCGTGACCAGCGACGCGAGCAGCATCCAGCCGCTCCACGCCGCCAGTGCCGCACCGCCGGTCCAGCCCAGCGCCACGGTCGTCGCCAGGCGGGCGCGCGGGCGGGGGCGGTGGGCGAGGAGGACGACGCCCGCCGCGGCGGCCAGCGCGAAGGCGACCTGGATCGCCTCGTTCACGCGGAGGTTGGCGGAGCGCTGCCCGATCAGGTGGCCGGACAGGCCCGCCGTCGAACCCAGCGCCCAGCTCAGGTGCAGTCCCGCGACCGCCAGCGCGACCACTGCGGCAAGCACCGCGAGCACGCGCTGCGCCGGTGCGGTCGGGGACGGGGGCAGATCGCCGAGCCGGCCGCGGAGCAGGTGGCCCCAGCGGTCGCGTACGTACAGCGCGAACAGCCAGCCGAGCGCCAGCGCCTGCACGCCGAAGCCGGTGTACACGACGGTGAACACCCACTCGTCCAGGAACGGCTCACCGTCGTCCGCCCCGGCGCCACCGCCGCCGAAGAGGCCGATCACCGCCTGCAGCGGGAAGCCCACCACGATCGGTGTGAGCAGCCCGGTGGCGACCCACAGCGGCAGCGCGACCAGCCACGCCGGGATCCGGCGGCCCCACGGCCGCGTCAGCGCGAAGGCCAGCACGATGACGGCCGCGTCCATGAGGACCGTGAGGGAGTTGACGGCGGCCATGGTGCCGCGCTTCTCCAGCAGCTCGCTCCCGGCCGGGATGCCGACGGTGCCGCCGGCGATCCAGGCGGTCTTCAGCGACAGGTACGGCAGGCAGGCGACGGCGGCGACGAGGCGCAGCGTGCGGGCGGTGCGAGAGGGGTGCGGGTCGGTGACGTCCATGCCCTCACGTTCCCGTCCGGCCCCCGTCCCGTACGTCGCCCGCGCCGACGATCCGCCTCCGCCGCGCGGCGGAGACGGCCCCGCCGCCCGGTCGTACGCCCCGGAGCGGCGGGCCGGCTCAGAGGTGGCGCGTCGCCAGGGTCAGGCGGTCGCGGGCGTCGAGCAGGGCTTCCCGGATGCCCTGCTCGTGTGCCGGTGTCAGCCGGGCCACCGGCACCGAGCAGCTGATCGCGTCCCGTGCCGGTGTCCGGTACGGGATCGCGACCCCCAGGCAGCGCAGCCCCAGCGTCGACTCCTCGCGGTCCAGGGCGTATCCGCGCTCCCGTACCGCGTGCAGCTCCTCGATCAGCCGCTCCCGGTCCGTGACCGTGTGCTCGGTCAGCGGCGTCAGCGACTCCGGCAGCAGCTTGCGGATCTCCTCGTCGGGGTACGTCGCGAGCAGCGCCTTGCCCAGTGCCGTCGCGTGCGCCGGGAGCCGGCGGCCGACGCGGGTGAACGGCCGCAGGTAGTGCTGGGACTGGCGGGTGGCGAGGTAGACGATGTTCACGCCGTCCAGCCGCGCCAGGTGGATGGTCTCGGTGGTGTCGTCCGCGAGCCGGTCGAGGGTGGGGCGGGCGGCGGCGACGACCTCGTCGCCGTCGATGTACGACGTGCCGACGAGCAGCGCCCGCACGCCGATCCCGTACCGGGTGCCGGTCGCGTCGGTCTCCACCCAGCGCAGCTCCGTGAGCGTGCGAAGGAGCATATAGAGGCTGGACTTGGGGTAGCCGACGGCTTGCTGGACATCACCGAGGCTGTGCATTCCGGGCCTGGCCGCGAAATACTCAAGCAGTTCCACGGTGCGGACGGCAGACTTGACCTGTCCGCCCCCACCGGCGTCGGCGACCCCCATGGCGCTTGACCTCTCTGCGCAGCAGCGATAAAAGTCCCAGAAGATTCATGTATAGAGACGGCGTTCAGAATGCCGAACCACGGGTATCGTCGGTCACCGTCTGCCATGAGTGCAAGAGGAACGGAGACATCTCAGTTGTCCGCACTAGTCTGGAGCGTCGATCCCCGCACCGGTAACGGCCGGGAGCAGGTCGCCACCGAGGCGACCGCCGAGGAGGTCGACTCGACCGTACGCGCCGCGCACGCCGCCGCCCCGGCCCTCGCCGAACGCGCGCAGCGCGCCCGGTTGTTGCGGGCCGCAGCCGATCTCTTCGACCAGCACGTCGGCAAGGTCGTCGAGTGCGCCGACGCCGAGACCGCCCTCGGCCCCGGCCGGCTCAGCGGCGAACTCACCCGCACGACGTACCAGTTGCGCGCCTTCGCCGACATCGCCGAGGCCGGCGACTTCCTCGACGTGCGCATCGACCACGCCGACACCGCCCTCGCCCCGCCGCGGCCCGACCTGCGCCGCTGGAAGGTGCCGCTCGGCGTCGTCGCCGTCTACTCCGCCTCGAACTTCCCGCTCGCCTTCTCCGTCCCCGGCGGCGACACCGCCAGCGCGCTCGCCGCCGGCTGCCCTGTCGTGGTCAAGGCCCACCCCGACCACCCCGGCACCTCCGAGCTGTCCGCTGCCCTGCTGCACCGGGCGGCCGAGGAAGCGGGGCTGCCGCAGGAGGTCGTCTCCGTCGTGCACGGCTTCGACGCGGGCGTGGAGCTGGTCCGCCACCCGGTCGTCGCCGCCGCCGGGTTCACCGGCTCGGTGCGCGGCGGGCGGGCCCTGTTCGACGCCGCGGCGGCCCGGCCCCGGCCCATCCCGTTCCACGGCGAGCTGGGCAGCCTCAACCCCGTCGTCGTCAGCGCGGCGGCGGCTGCGGAGCGGGCCGAGGAGATCGGCGCCGGGCTCGCGGGGTCGATGACGCTGGGCGTCGGGCAGTTCTGCACCAAGCCGGGGCTGGTGCTGGTGCCGGCGGGCGAGGCCGGCGACCGGCTCGTCACGTCGCTCACGGCGGCGGTCAGCGACACGGAGCCGGGCGTGATGCTCGACCCGCGGATGCGGGAGGCGTTCGTCGCGGGCGTACGCGAGCGGGCAGGGCTGCCCGGCGTGCAGTCCCCGGTGACGCCGGGCGCCAACGGGGAGCACACCGTCAGCGGCGGCTTCCTGATGGTCGACGCCGAACGCCTCGCGGGCGGCGGGGAGTACGACCTGCTGACAGAGGAGTGCTTCGGGCCCGTGACCGTCCTCGTACGGTACGGGGACGTGGCGCAGGTCTCCGCGGTGCTCTCCCGGATGCCGGGCAGCCTCACGGCGACCGCGCACCTGAGCGCGGCGGAGGCGGCCGGGGGTGACGGTGCGGCGCGGCTGCTCGCCGAACTGACGCCGCTCGCCGGGCGGATCCTCGTCGACGGCTGGCCCACGGGCGTCGCCGTCGCCCCCGCGCAGCACCACGGCGGCCCGTACCCGGCGACTACGTCGACTTCGACGTCCGTCGGCGGCACGGCGATCGAGCGCTGGCTGCGCCCGGTCACGTACCAGAACGCGCCCCAGGCGCTGCTGCCCGCAGAACTGTGCGACGACAACCCCGCGGGCGTGCCCCGCACGGTGGACGGCGTCCGGGAGCGCTGACGCACCGGGCGGGCGGCGGCGCTTCGAACGCCGCCCGCACTCGTCGCCCGTACGGGCGACGGGACCGGGCACACCCCGCTCCCCGTCCCGCAGGATGTCTCCCCGGGAGAGCCCGGCAGGGCTCCCGGGGAGGAGCACCATGGTCCGGTCCCGACGCCTGGCCGCGGCGTGCGCGATCACCGCCGCGCTGTCGTTCACCGCCGTCCCGAACGCCCGCACCGAGGGCACCCCGCGCGTCGACCTCGCCGTCCTCGTCGTCGACGACGGCGGCGCACCGGTCGCGGACCCCGGTCCGGCGGCGGCCGGGACGTACGGCCATCTCGTCCGGCCGGGCCCGGACTCCACGCCGTACGTGGACGCCGCCGTGCCCGGCAGGCCGCGCGCACGCGGCGCGCTCGTCGGCGAGTACGCCGCCGCCGACCCCCGCCCGCACTGCCTCCACCAGTCGCACCTGGCCGAGGACCGCCTCGCGTACCCCCTCCTCGACCGCGTACTCGCGGACTACCGCCGCCTGTTCACCGCCGCCGCCCCGCTCGACCACCCCCGCCTCCGCGCCATCGCCCGCGACCTGCGGCGCCGCGCCGCGTGGGCGGACGCGGTACGCGGCGGAGACGTCACCGCCTACCGCGTCGGCCGCACCGTGACGGTGCGCGCGCCGGCCGGCGTCGAGGTCCCCGTCACCGTGCCGCCCGGTGCCCGGCAGCGGTTCGGCGGCGGCGACGCGGAGCCGGGCCGTCCGTACGGCGGGCGGGCCGCCGGCTGGACGCGCGCAGATCCGGACCGCGGTGCGGTCGTCCTCCGGCTGCCGTGACCGCACCGGCCCGGCCCGCGCGTCATCCCAGCGCCCGGGCCAGCGCGGCGGCGAACCGGTCCGTTGTCCGCCGGTCCCGCACCGCGAGCCGCAGCCAGCCGGGGCCGAGGCCGGGGAACGTGTCGCCGCGGCGGACGGCGAAGCCGAGGCGGCGCAGCCGTTCGCGTACGACGAGACCTGCGGCGGAGCCGTCCGCGCCCCGCACATGAATCAGCACGAACGGCGCCTCGGCCGTCCCCGCGGTCGTGACTTCCGCGAACTCCCCGAGCCTGCCCAGCAGATACGCCCGGTCGGCGGCGACCGCCCGCGCCGCCGTCTCCGCCTCCGCGAGCGCCCCCGGCGCGCACACCGCCTCGGCCGCCGCCAGCGCCGGCGTCGACACCGGCCACAGCGGCTGCGCCCGCGCCAGCGCGGCGACGGTGCCGGGGTCGCCGAGGACGTAGCCGATGCGCAGCCCGGCCAGCCCCCAGGTCTTGGTGAGACTGCGCAGGACGACCAGCCCGGGTATGTCCGTGCGCCCCGCCAGCGACGCACGCTCGCCCGGCACCGCGTCCATGAACGCCTCGTCCACGACGAGCGTGCGCCCGGGGCGGGCCAGCGCGGCGACGGCCGCGGCGGGGTGGAGGACGGACGTCGGGTTGGTGGGGTTGCCGACGACGACGAGGTCGGCGTCCTCCGGCACGGCCCGCGGGGGCAGCCGGAAGCCGTCCGCGGCGCGCAGCAGCACCCGCTCCACCCGGTGCCCCGCGTCCCGCAGCGCCGCCTCCGGCTCCGTGAACTGCGGGTGGACGACCACCGCCCGGCGCACCGCCGGCCGCAGCGCCCGCGCCAGCAGCACGAACGCCTCGGCCGCGCCGGCGGTGAGCAGCACCCGGCCGGCCGGCACGCCGTGCCGGGCGGCGACGGCGGCGCGCGCTTCGCGGCCGTCGGGGTAGGCGGCGAGCCGGTCGAGGGAGGCGGCGAGGCGGGCCTTGAGCCAGGCGGGGGGCGTGCCGGCGCGGACGTTGACGGCGAGGTCGGTGAGGCCGGGGGCGGCGTCGCGGAGTTCGGCGTCGCCGTGGTGGCGGAGGTCGTGGCGGGCGGGTGCGTCGGGTTCAGTGCGCATGGGCGTGGCCGCCGTGGTGGTGGCCGTGGTCCGCGCCCTCTTCGCCGGGGTGGAAGTGGGGCCGCTGCGGGGCGCCGGCCTTCGCCTCGAAGCCGGGGAGGGCGATGCGGTAGACGCAGGTGTCGCAGTTCATGCGCAGGTCGCCGGCGACGGCCTCGTCGTACCGCTCGATCACCAGCTCCACCAGCTCCTCGGCCGCGCCGATGACGGCAGCGGTGCGCACGTCGGCGTCCGGGTGCGCCGCCGTCCACCGCCGCGCCTGGTCGGCGACGCGGTCGGGGAGGACGCCGGGGAAGAGGAAGTAGGGCAGCACGACGATCTGTTCCGCCCCCAGCCGGCGGCACCGCTCAAGACCGGTGGCCACGTCGGGCGCGGCGAGCGACACGAACGCCGTCTCCACGCCCGCGTAGCCGCGGCCCTCCCAGAGCAGCCGGGCGGCCTTGTGCACCTCGGCGTTGGCGTCGGGGTCGGTGGAGCCGCGGCCGACGAGGAGGATGGTGGTACGGGCCCGGTCGGCGCCGGGGGCTCCGCCCAGTGCCTCGTCGACGCGGCGCGCCAGCACGGACTGCAGCTTCGGGTGCGGGCCGAGGGGGCGGCCGTAGGCGTACGAGAGGCCGGGGTGGCGCTCCTTCTCGCGGGCCAGCGCGGCGGGGATGTCGCCCTTGGCGTGCCCCGCGGAGACGAGCATGAGCGGCACGGCGGCGAAGTGCCGCACGCCGCGGTCCACGAGCTGGGCGACGGCCTCGCCCAGCGGCGGCGGGGACAGCTCGATGAAGCCCCCGGCGACGGGCAGCCCGGGGCTGCGGTCGGCGAGCACGCGCACGAACGCGCGGAACGCCTCGGCACCGGCGGCGTCGCGGGTGCCGTGACCGGCGATGAGCAGGGCGGGTCTGGTCACGTGGGTCTCCTCGGTGGTACGGACCCGGCGGGGCCGGGCGGGGTGGTGCGGGGGAGGCGGGCGGCGGTGGGCTACGCCCCTTGGGGGGTGGGTCCGGTGGACCCGGTGGGTCCGACAGGGCCGGTGGCGCGGCCGGGGCCGACGGGGCCTACGGATCCGACAGGGCCGACGGGGCCGACGGGTTCGACAGGGCCGAGGGGGCCTATGGGGCCAGTGGGGTCGACGGGTTCGACGGGTTCGACAGGGCTGACCGGGCCAAGGGGGCCGGTGGGCGCGACGAGGCCCGTGGCGCCGGGGCTCGCGGTGCCGGGGCTCGTGGCGCCGGGGCTCGTGGCGCCGGGGCTCGCGGTGCCGGGGCTCGCGGTGCCGGGGCTCGCGGAGTCCGGCGCGGGGGGCCGTCGCCCAGGGCCGGAGGCCGGGGCGGGCGGGTCCTCGGGTCCGGCGTCACCGGACTCCGCCCCGCCGGGGCGGCTCCCGGAGGCGGGGCGGCCACCGGGCACCGCCACCGTCACCGGGGCCGGGGCGTACAGCAGGGCGTTCACCGCTGCCGCCGCCACCGCAGAACCGCCCTTCTCCGAGACGTTGCTGACCGCCGGCAGCCCCGAGGCCCGTAGCGCCGCCTTGCTCTCCACCGCCCCCACGAACCCCACCGGCAGCCCGACCACCAGCGCCGGTGCCGCGCCCAGCGCGATCAGCTCCGTCAGCGCCGTCGGCGCGCAGCCGACCACCCACACGGCGCCGTCGCCCACCTCCTCGTACGCCAGCCGCACCGCGGCGGCCGAACGGGTCAGCCCCGGCACGGCCACCGCGTCGCGCAGCCGGCAGACCGCCCGGCGGGCGGTGACGCCCGCCGCGACCATCTCGACGTCGGCGACGACGGGCGCGCCCGCGTGCAGCGCGGCGTGGGCGGCGCGCAGGGACGCCTCGTCGCACACCAGGTCGCCGGCGTAGGCGAGGTCGGCGGAGGAGTGGATGACGCGCTCGACGACCGCGCGGGTCAGCGGCGGCAGCCGCGCGGTGTCGACGCGCGACCGCAGCCGGCGGTAGGACTCCTCCTCGATGGGGTGGACGGTCCTCGTCACGAGTGCTCCTCCGGGGCTTCGTCGATGGCGTCGGCCGGGCAGACCTCCACGCACTCCAGACAGCCGGTGCACAGGTCGGCGCGTACGAACAGGGCGCCGCCGCGCGGACGGAGGGCGTGCTCGGGGCAGGTGAGCAGACAGGCGCCGCAGCCGGTGCAGCGGTCGTTGACGGCGGGCGGGGCGGGCCTTCCGGCCGGGTGCGTACGGGCGCTCACGACTGCCACCGGTAGCCGCGGGGGGTGACCATCCGGCCCGCGACCTCGCGGGTCGCCGAGTTGCCGACCGTCACCACGGTCATCATGTCCACCGTCTCCGGGGCGAGTTCCGCCAGCGACGTGAGCAGCACGCTCTCGTCCGGCCGGGACGCGTTCCGTACGACACCCACCGGCGTCGTCGGCGCACGGTGCTTCGCCAGCAGCGCCAGCGCCTCCGGGAGCTGCCGGTGACGGGCACGGCTGCGCGGGTTGTAGAACGTGACCACGAGGTCCGCCTCCGCCGCGGCCCGCACCCTGCGCTCGATGACCGCCCACGGCGTGTGCAGGTCGGAGAGGCTGAGGGCGACGTGGTCGTGCCCCAGCGGCGCCCCCAGCAGCGCCGCGGCGGCCAGCGCCGCCGTGACGCCCGGCACGCCGGCGACGTCGATGTCCGCGCCCGCCTCCGCCAGCGCCGGCGAGGCCATCGCGTACACCCCGGCGTCGCCGCTGCCGACCAGGGCCACCGCGTGCCCCGCGCGCGCCTCGGCCACGGCGGTGCGGGCGCGCTCCTCCTCGGCGCCGAGCCCGGATTCGAGGACCCGGGTGCCGGGGCGGAGCAGGTCGCGGATCTGCGCGACGTACTGGTCGAGGCCGACGACCACCGACGCGCGGCGCAGCTCCGCACGGGCGCGCGGGGTCAGCAGGTCGCGGGCGCCGGGGCCGAGACCGACGACCGCGAGCCGCCCGCGGGGGCGGCGGCGGGCGACGGCGCAGGTGGCCATGGCGGGGCGGCGGGCGGGGGTGCCGGACGGACGGGGTGGGGGCTGGGGCGCGGGTCCGGTGATGGGTCCGTCCGCGGGCTCGCTTGCGGGTCCGTCGGCGGATTCGCTGACGGGTTCGCTGACGGGTTCGCCGGCGGGTTCGTTTGCGGGGGCGGACTTCTGTTTCCGTACGAGGAGTTCCGCGCCCGCGCCGGCGGCAGTCAGCGCGGCGGCCTCCGCGACGCTGGGCGTGCCGACCGCGGCGAGGGGCGCGGCGGAGGGGGTGGGGACGTCCACGGTGGCCAACTCGGCGGCGGGGAACGTGCGCAGCGGCACGCCGAGGCGTTCGGCGGCGGCGCGCAGCCCCGGCTCGCCGGCCTTGGCATCAACGGTGGCGAGCGCGGTCACGGAGCGCGGGCTCAACCCGGCGCCGTCCAGGGCGTCCTCGATGAGGCCCAGCACCTCCGCCACCCCGACTCCGCGGCTGGCTCCCACCCCGACGACGAGGGACGGCGGGCGGAGGACAGCCTCGCGGGCCGCGAGCGGCAGCATGCGGTCGGTGACGTACAACCGGACATCCGTCGCGACGCCGCGCACCCCGACGTGTGGCGGGAGCGCGGGCAGCGGCCACGTCGCGTCGGCCCGCAGCGCCACCGGCGCGCCGTCCAGCACCGCCCGCGTCACCGCCGCGACCGCGCCCTCGACGGGCCAGCCGAGGGAGTCGAGGCCGGGAATGCCGACGGCGTCGGTGGCGGTGGTCACGACGGGCGTGCAGCCGTCGCCGAGCAGATCGGCGACCTCGGCGGCGAGTTCGTTGGCGCCGCCGCCGTGGCCGCCGAGCAGGGCGACCGCGAAGCGGCCCGCCTCGTCGACGCAGACCACGCCGGGATCGGCGGCCTTGTCGCGCAGCAGGGGGGCGAGGAGGCGGACGGTGGCGCCGGTGGCGAGAAAGCAGACGAGCTGGTCGCAGTCGGCGAAGGCGCGCTCGATGGCGGTACGGACCGGGCCCTCGTCATAGCGGCGGGTCCGGTCCGGCCAGGCGCCCGCCAGCCGCCGCGCGGCGGCGGACCCGGCGGCGGTGGCGGCGACGAGGCCGATCACGGGGCGGTCCGGCGGGGTGGCCGGGGCGGGGTGGTCATGGGTGGGTCTCCCTCGGAAGTCGGGGTGCGGGGTGCGGCCCGGCGGGGGGTCGGGTGCAGGGCCCCGCGGGGGGTCCGGAGCGCAGCCTCCCAGGGGGCCGGGGGGCCCGGGGCGTAGCCCGAGGGGGCTTGGGGGCGGAGCCCCGCGGGGGCCCAGGGCGGCAGCCCCAGGAGGTCCGGGCCGGCAGCCCCCCCCGCAAGGGGGCTCGGGGCGCAGACGCAGGGGGTCCGGGGCACAGCCCCGCAAGGGTCCGGGGTGCAGCCCCGTGGGGGGAGCCCTCCAGGGGTCCGGGCCGCAGCCGCGCGGGGGGTCCGGGGCGCAGCCCGAGGGGGCTCGGGGCGCAGACGCAGGGGGTGCGGGGCGCAGCCGCGCGGGGGGTCCGGGGCGCAGCCCCGCGAGGGTCCGGGGTGCAGCCCCGTGGGGGGCTCGGGGGCGGAGCCCCTGAGTTTCGGGAAGGGGCGGGGACGGGGACAACCCCCTGCCCCGCACCCGCCCCGTCGTACTGGCCTCCGGCGATGGTGCACGTGTCCGTGCCCGCGTGCGTGCGCATGTCCGCGCGCTCCCTCCCCGTATCGCGGAGACCCCACAGGACGAACACCGGGTTCATCGCCGCGAGCCGCGTGACCTCCCCGGGCAGCGGCGCCAGCCGGGAGGACTGCAGCAGCACACCGTCCACCCCGAACCCCGCCGCCGCCAGCGCGGCACGTACCCCCGGCACCCGGTCGACGGCCGCCAGCGTCACGACCACCGCCCGGCGCGCCCGCGCGGCGCACGCCGCGACGACCTCCGCCACGTCCCCGCCCCCGCCGCCGACGAACACCGCGTCCGGGTCCGGCAGTCCGGCCAGCGCGGCGGGGGCGGTGCCGTGCACGGCCTGTACGTCCACGCCGTGCGCCGCCGCGTTCGCCCGGATCCGGCCGACGCCCCCGGCGTCCCGCTCCACGGCGACGACGGCGGCCCCGAACCGCGCGCACTCCACCGCCACAGAACCGGACCCGGCGCCCACGTCCCACACCAGCTCGCCGAGCCGGGGCGCGAGCCGGGCGAGGGCGAGGGCGCGGACCTCGTACTTGGTGACCATGCCGGCGCGGTGGTCGAAGTCCGCCTCGGGGAGGGCCCAGCCGGTGCCGCGGTGGCGGGTCAGGGGGTACGGGCCGGGGCCGGCGAGGGTGCGCGGGGTCGGGGCGACGGTGCGGCCGGGGCGTTCGTCGAGGCAGAGGACGACGTTGACGGTGTGCGGTGCCCAGGGGCGGGCGGCGGCGTCGGCGGGGGAGAGGCGTACGAGGTCCTCCTCGGCGGAGCCGAGGGCGGTGGCGACGAGGAGGGTGCGGGGTACGCCGGAGGCGGCGAGGGCGGCGCCGAGTTCGGCGGGGCCGGCGCCGGGGCCGGTGAGGACGGCGGTCTTGGGGTGGGCACGGCAGACGTTGACGGCGGTGCGGAGGTCGCGGCCGTGGGCGCTGACGACGGCGGCGTCGTCCCAGGGGAGGCCGGCGCGGGCGAAGGCGACGGCGAGGGAGGGGGCGGTGGGGCGGACGTCGAGGAGGTGGGGGCCGAAGCGGTCTGCGAGGACGCGGACGACGCCGAAGAACCCGGGATCGCCGGAAGCGAGTACGACTACGCGGGTGCGGGGTCGGGGGGGTGTCCCCGTCCCCGCCCCTTCCCGAAACTCAGGGGCTCCGCCCCCGAGCCCCCCGCGCGGCTGCGCCCCGGACCCCCCGCGCGGCTGCGCCCCGGACCCCCCACGGGGCTGCGCCCCGGACCTCCGGCGCGGCTCCGCCCCGGACCTCCGGCGCGGCTCCGCCCCCGGACCCTCAACCCCCTCCACATACGCCGCGATCCGCTCCAGCGCCGGACCCAGCGGTCCCAGCGTCACGCACTCCGCGCCCCGCGGCAGCTCCGCCTCCGCCAGGTGCCGGGCCGCGCCCACCACCAGCTCCGCCTCCCCGATCCGCGCCGGAGGCGAGCCCGTTCCGCAGCCGATGACCGTGATCACGACAGCAACCCCCCGTCGCTCCGCGCCACCAGCACCTGCCCCGTGAAGTCCACCAACGCCGCCTCCGCCGCGACCCGTCGCTCCGTGAAGCGCTCCAGCACCTCCGCCACCCGGCCGCACAACTCCCGTCCCGCCGCCGGCAGCAGACCCGCCGCCTCCCACAACTCGTACGCGTGCCGCCCCGTGTTCGCCTCCGCCACCGCCGCCGCCAGGCGCTCCGCGCCGCCCGCCGCCCGCGTGATCTCCGCCAGCACCCCCGGGTCCACCTTCGAGCGCGTGTAGTGCGTCATCAGCACCCCCGCCGCCAGCTTCGTCAGCTTCCCGACCATGCCGACGAACACCACCCGCTCCACCCCCCGCGCCACCGCCCTCCGCAGCGCCGCCCCCGTGAAGTCGCCCACCTCCACGAAGCACACCGGCGGCAACCCCGGCAACAGCCCCATTGCCCCCCGCTCCGTCCGCCCGCCCGTGCACAGCACCACCGCCGTCTCGCCCTGCGCCGCCGCCACCGACACCGCCTGCTCGACGCTCGCCCGCCACGACGCCGTCGAGAACGGCCGCACGATGCCCGTCGTACCGAGGATGGAGATGCCGCCCAGGATCCCGAGCCGCGCGTTCGTCGTCTTCCGCGCCCGCCGCTCCCCGTCCGGCACGCTGATCGTCACGTCCAGGCCCCGCCGCCCCAGGTCCACGACCTCCGCCACCGCCTGCGTGATCATCCGCCGCGGTACGGGGTTGATGGCGGGCCCGCCCAGCTCCAGGCCCAGGCCCGGCTTCGTCACCACCCCCACCCCCACGCCGCCGTGCAGCTCCAGCCCCGGCCCCCGCCGCCAACTGACCGTCGCCGTGAGGTGCGAGCCGTGCGTGACGTCCGGGTCGTCGCCCGCGTCCTTCACCACCACGGCCTCCGTACGCCCCGGCCGCAGCTCCTCCGCCCGCTCCACCGCGAACGTCACCCGCCGCCCCGACGGCAGCGCCACCTCCACCCACCGCCGTACCTCCCCCGTCGCCAGCAGCAGCGTCGCCGCCCGCGCGGCGGCCGACGCGCAGGTGCCGGTGGTCCATCCCGTACGCAGCGCCTTGGGCCGCACCTTCGCCGTACGCGGCAGGTCCGGCTCCCGCAGGTCCGGCTCCCGCAGGTCCGGGCCCACTGAACCCCCGGAACCCACCGGGCCCTCCGCCTCCGCTTCCCGCTCGCCGGGCATCCGCTCCCCTCCTCCCGGTGCTCTTTACGCCCCGCCCCCGCGCAGCGCCTTCCGCGCCTCCGGGTCCGCCCGCCGGAAGCCGTGGAAGTGCCCCGGGTGGTACAGATGCGACCGCGTGCCCGCAGCCGCCAGCGCCGGGCCGACGAGGAACAGCGTGTGCTTCCACAGCCGGTGCTCCTTCACCGCCGCCTCCAGCGTGCCGACCGTGCAGCGCACCACCAGCTCGTCCGGCCACGTCACGCGGTACGCCACGACCACCGGCGTCTGACGCCCGTAGCCCCCCGCCAGCAGCTCCGCCGCCAGCCGGCCGGAGCGGGCGGCCGACAGGAACACCGCCATCGTGGTGCCGTGCCGCGCGAACTCCCGTACGTCCTCCCCGCTCGGCATCGGCGTCTTCCCGCCGCCCAGCCGGGTGAGGATCACCGACTGCGCCACCTCCGGGACCGTCAGCTCCCGCCCCGCCGCGGCAGCCGCCGCCGAGAACGACGAGACCCCCGGCACGATCTCCACCGCAAGACCCAGCTCCGCGCACCGCTCCACCTGCTCCTGCGTGCCGCCCCACAGCGCCGGGTCGCCGGAGTGCACCCGCGCCACCCGCAGCCCCTCGCGGGCCGCCCGCGCGTAGACCGCGACGACCTCCTCCAGCGGCACCGCCGCCGAGTCGATGATCTCCGCGTCCGCGCGGGCGTGTTGCAGCACGTCCTCATGGACGAGGCTCGCCGCCCAGATCACGATGTCCGCCTCGGCGATGGCGCGGGCGGCGCGGAACGTCAGCAGGTCCGCCGCCCCCGGCCCGGCCCCGACGAACGTCACCTTCCCGGTGGCGTACGGCCGCTGCCCCGGCACCCCCGTCCCGGTCACAGCTTCTCCCCCCGCCCCGTCCGCCGCGCCGGCGCGATCAGCGTCGACAGGTACGGCAGCGGCTCCGCCCCCAGCTCCGCCGCCGGCCGCACCGACTCCTCCGCAAGACCCAGCGACGACCCCCACACCGCCCCCTCCAGCCGGCCCGTCTCCGCCAGCGCCCCCGCCACCTCGCCCGCCTGCCGGCCGAACTTGTACGCCACCACCGTCCCCGGCCCCTCCAGCGCCTCCTTCAGCACCGCCGTGCCCGCCGTCACCGGCACCAGCGTCAGCGGCTCGGTGCCCTCCGCGAGCACCGTGCCGCCGCGCGCCGCCAGGTCCTGCATCGCGGTGATGCCCGGCACGCTCTCGACCCGTACGCCGGGGAGCAGGGCGGCGACCGTCTCGGCGAGGTAGGTGAAGGTGGAGTACACGTTCGGGTCGCCGAGGGTGGCGAACGCCACCGAGCGGTGCTCGCGCAGCAGTTCCGCGACCCGGGCGCCGGCCGCGTCCCACGCCGCCTCGCGGCGCGCGGCGTCGCTGCGCTCGTTGAGCGCGAAGACGACGCGGACGACCTTCGCCCCCGCCACGTAGTGCAGGACCGTCGCCTCGGCGCGGCCCCTGCCGCCGCCCTCCAGCACGGGGACGACGACCACCGCCGCCGCCCGCAGCGCGCCCGCGCCCTTCACCGTGACCAGCTCCGGGTCGCCGGGGCCCACCCCGACGCCGACGAGTCGCATGCTCATGCCGCTTCACACCCTTCGACGAGCCGGCGCGCCATGGCGGGGGCGGCGGCCCAGTGCACGTGCAGATACGAGGCGTGGACTCCGCCCCGTACGAATCCTTCGACGCGCCGCTCCGGCCGCGTCATCCCCCATGCGGGCGTCTCGCCGGCGGGCGGGTCGAGCGCGGTGCGGTGGAACTCGTGCCCCCGCACCCGGGTGCCGGCGGCGGCGAGCGCGCTGTCGGCGACGGCCACCGCATCCCGGTAGCCGAGGGTGAGCCGGTCGGTCATCCGGGCCCGGGCGTCCAGCACCGCGCACATGGGCGCGCCGTCGAGGTCGCGGGCGAGGTAGACGAGGCCGGCGCACTCGGCGGCCACCGGCGCGCCGGTGGCGGCGAGGCGGGCGACACCGCGGCGCAGCGGCTCGTTGGCGGCCAGCTCGGCGCCGTACACCTCGGGGAAGCCGCCGCCGATGACGAGGGCCCGGGTGCGGGGCGGGAGGGCCTCGTCGTGCAGGGGGTCGAAGGGGACGACGTCGGCGCCGGCGGCGGTGAGGAGTTCGGCGTGCTCGGCGTACGAGAACGTGAAGGCCGGTCCGGACGCGATGGCGACCACGGGCCGCCCGGCGGGGCGGGGGGTGTTCCCCGATCCCTCCCCCTCCGCCCTGGGGGGCGTGGGCGGTACCCCCACTTCCCGAAACCGGGGGCCGGCCCCCGGGCCCCCGGTGGCGCCCGCGCCTGCGGCGCGCGGCGCACCTCGGGGGCTCCGCCCCCCGGCCCCCGTCGCGGTTCCGGGGGCGGAGCCCCCCGCGCCGGGCCCAGCGGACAGCTCCGCGCCGGTCCGGTTTCGGGGGCTCCGCCCCCCGGCCCCCGTCGCGGGTCGAGCCCCGCCGATGTCCTGCGGGCCGGGTCCTCCGGGCAGCCCGGAGCCCGCTTCCGTCTCCTCCGACAGCGACAACCCCGCACCCGCCACCGTGTTTTCCGCCGTCCCCGCCGGAGGCAACCCCGCCACCGCCCCCGCCACCGCGTCAACCGCCGACCACGCCGCCACCGCCAGCGGCGGCGCCGTCCGCGCCAGCCACAGCAGCCCCGGTACGTCGCACGACTCCCGTACGCGCGCCGCCAGCGCCCGTACCGCCGCCACCGCCGCCGGACGGCGCTCCGCCGCCGGCACCAGCCCCAGGTGCCGCGACGGTGCCGCCAGCTCCGCGTCCCGGCGCAGCGCGCCCAGCACCGGCACCCCCGCGCCGTCCAGGGCCTCGCGCAGCAGGGACTCGTGGCGGTCGGAGGCGACCTTGTTCAGGACGGCACCCCCGATCCGCACCTCCGGATCCCACGACGCGAACCCGTGCACCAGCGCCGCCACCGACCGCGACTGCCCCGAGGCGTCGACCACCAGCACCACCGGAGCCCGCAGCAGCTTCGCCAGCTCCGCCGTCGAGCCCGACTCGCCGGCGCCGGAGGCGCCGTCGTACAGGCCCATCACGCCCTCCACGACCGCCACGTCCGCGCCCGCCGCGCCGTGCGCGAACAGCGGGCCGACGAGGCCGGGGCCGCACAGGTGTGCGTCCAGGTTCCGGCCCGGGCGCCCGCCGTCCGGGGAGCCGGCGACCGCGAGCGCGTGGTAGCCGGGGTCGATGTAGTCGGGGCCCGCCTTGTGCGGCGAGACGGTCAGGCCGGCGGCGGCGAACGCCGCCATCAGGCCCGTCGCGACCGTCGTCTTGCCGCTGCCGGAGGCCGGTGCGGCGATGACGAGCCGGGGGATGTCGATCACAGAATGCTCACCATTCGATGCCCCGCTGGCCCTTCTGGCCCGCGTCCATGGGGTGTTTCACCTTGCCCATCTCCGTGACGAGATCGGCGAACTCGACCAGCGGCGCCGGTGCGTTGCGGCCGGTGACGACGACGTGCTGGCTGCCCGGCCGGTCCCGCAGCACCTCGACCACCTCGTCGGTGTCCACCCAGCCCCAGTGCATCGGATACGCGAACTCGTCGAGCACGTACAGCCGGTACGTCTGCGCCGCCAGGTCCCGCTTGACCTGCTCCCAGCCTTCGCGGGCCCTCGCCTCGTTGTCCGGCTCGGCGTCGTCCCGGGGTGGCCGCTGGATCCACGACCAGCCCTCGCCCATCTTGTGCCACGCCACCGTGCCGCCCTCGCCGCTCGCGCTGAGGACCCGCAGCGCCCGCTCCTCCCCGACCCGCCACTTGGCGGACTTCACGAACTGGAACACCCCGATCGGCCAGCCCTGGTTCCAGGCCCGCAGCGCCAGCCCGAACGCGGCCGTGGACTTCCCCTTGCCCGTGCCCGTGTGCACGACGACCAGCGGCCGGTTGCGGCGCTGCCGCGTCGTCAGGCCGTCGTCCGGTACGGCGGCGGGCTGTCCCTTCGGCATCAGGCGGCCCTCCTCGAACCACGCCCGGCGGGACGCGCCGGGCTGGGTCCCCCGCGTTCCCCGCGTCCGCCGATTCCTGCGCGTACGACCAGCGCGCCCCGGTCCGCGCGGACTTCCCGTACGAGCGCACCGACCGCCTCCGCCCGCAGCTCGCCCACCGTCACCGCCGTCCCCCGCAGCTCGCGGGCCAGCTCACCCGCGAGCCCCAGCCGCACCGGCCCCGACTCGCAGTCGACGACCACCGACGCGACTCCCTCCGCCGCCAGCAGCCGCGCCGCGCGGGCCGCCCGGCCGACCGGGTCCGGGCCGCCCGTCGCCCGGCCGTCGGTGACGACGACCAGCAGCGCGCGGCGCGCCGGGTCCCGCAGCCGCTCGACGCGCAGCGTCTCGCGGGCCCGCAGCAGCCCGGCGGCCAGCGGGGTGCGGCCCCCGGTGGGCAGCCGCTCCAGGCGGGCCGCCGCGGCATCCACCGACGAGGTCGGCGGCAGCGCCAACTCCGCCTCCCGGCCGCGGAAGGTGACCAGGCCGACCTTGTCGCGGCGCTGGTAGGCGTCCAGCAGCAGCGACAGCACCGCGCCCTTCACGGCGCCCATGCGCTGCCGCGCACCCATGGAGCCGGAGGCGTCGACGGCGAAGAGCACGAGGTTCGACTCGCGGCCCTCGCGGACGGCCTCGCGCAGGTCGCCGCGGCGGACGACGAGGCCGGGGCCGCGGCGCCCGCGGGCACGCTGGTGCGGGGCGGCGGCCTGGACGGTGGCGGCGAGGTGCAGGGCGCCGAGGGCGCCGCGGGGGCGGCGGGCGCCGGTGGTGCGGCCGTGCGCGGTACGGGCCCGGGAGCGGCGGCCGGCGGCGCCCTCCCCGACGCCGGGCACGTCGAGGCGGCGGGGGCGGAAGCGCGCGGAGGGTGCCGCGGGGGTGGCGGGTTGCGGATCGCCGGGCGGCGGGGCGGCCCCGGGCGGGTGGGGCCCGGTGCCGGGATCCTCCGCCGGAGCGCGGGTGGCGGCGGGGGCGGGGGCGGAGCCGGGAGGGTCGGCGGGCTCGGCGGTTCTTGTACGGGGCGGGTGCTGCGGGGCCGGTTGCTGCGCCCCCTGCTCCTGCGGCGCCGGCTCCTGCGGTCCGTCCACGTCCCCGGGCCCCGCCCCACCGCCACCGCCGCCGCCACCGCCGCCGCCGTCCGGATCGGGGTCGGGCTCCGGCCCACTTCCCCCCGGCCCTCCGTGTTCGCGCAGCGTGTCGTCCAGCTTCTCCTCATCCAGCCCCGGCGCGTCGAACGGGTTGCGCCGCCGCCGGTGCGGCAGCGCCAGCAGCGCCGCCTGCCGTACGTCCTCCGCCGCCACCTCCGTACGCCCCGACCACGCCGCCAGCGCCGTCGCCGCCCGCGCCATGACGATGTCCGCACGCATCCCGTCCACCTCGAACGCCGCGCACGTCGCCGTGATCTGCCGCAACGCCGCATCGCCCAGCGCCACCGCCGGCAGCAGCGCCCGGGCCGCCGCGATCCGCGCCCGCAGCGCGTCCTCCTCCGCCGCCCACCGCGCCGCGAAGCCGGCCGCGTCCGCGTCGTACGCGAGCCGCCGCCGCACCACCTCCGCCCGCTCGGCCGGCTCGCGGGACGCGGCGACCTCGACCGTCAGGCCGAACCGGTCGAGCAACTGCGGGCGCAGCTCACCCTCCTCCGGGTTCATGGTGCCCACCAGCAGGAAGCGCGCCGCGTGCCGCACCGAGACACCCTCGCGCTCCACGTAGTTGGCACCCATCGCCGCCGCGTCCAGCAGCAGGTCGACCAGGTGGTCGTGGAGCAGGTTGACCTCGTCCACGTACAGCACGCCGCGGTGCGCCTGGGCCAACAGCCCCGGTTCGAACGTCTTCCGGCCCTCTGCCAGCGCCTGTTCGATGTCCAGCGCCCCCGCGAGCCGGTCCTCCGACGCGCCCACGGGCAGCTCCACCATCCGCGCCGCGCGCACGTCGTCCGTACGCCCCGTCTCGTGCGGCCCGTCCGGGCAGCCGGCGTCCGGCGCGGCCGGGTCGCAGGAGAAGCGGCAGCCGGGGACGACCGCGACCTCGGGGAGGAGGGCGGCGACGGCCCGTACGGCGGTCGATTTGGCCGTCCCCTTCTCGCCGCGCACGAGCACCCCGCCGACGGCGGGGCTCACGGCGTTGAGCATCAGAGCGAGCCGCAGCTCGGTCATGCCGACCACGGCCGCGAACGGATAGGGAGCGCTCACGCGTTCATCCTTCCTTCGAGTGACGAAGCAGATTGTTCCTGTGGCGCAGTGCGGGGTTGCGTGAGACTGACCGCGTAGTCCCCGCAGCAGCGGGGGTGCTCCGATCGACACTCGTGAACACGAGATCGCCGATTGCTCCCCGCCACCGCGGGGGTGTGGAGGCCGATCATTCCTCCCCCTCGAGATCGCCCTCGAGTTCGAGGTAGATCTCCCGGAGCCGGGCCAGCGTCCGCTGGTCCGGCTCCGCCCACAGACCCCGCTCGGCCGCCTCCAGCAGCCGTTCGCCGATCCCGCGCAGCGCCCACGGGTTGGAGCGCCGCATGAACTCCTGGTTCTCGGCGTCGAAGACGTACTCGGCGGCGAGCTTCTCGTACATCCAGTCGTCCACCACGCCCGCGGTGGCGTCGTAGCCGAAGAGGTAATCGACGGTGGCGGCCATCTCGAACGCGCCCTTGTAGCCGTGCCTTCTCATGGCCGCCGTCCAGCGCGGGTTCACCACCCGGGCGCGGAAAACGCGATGTGTCTCCTCGCCGAGCGTGCGCGTCTTCACCTGCTCGGGAACGGCACTGTCGCCGATGTACGCCACCGGCGAACCGCCCGTCAGGTGGCGGACCATGGCCACCATGCCGCCGTGGTACTGGAAGTAGTCGTCGGCGTCGAACGCGTCGTGTTCCCTCGTGTCGATGTTCTTCGCCGCCACCTGGATGCGCCGGAACGCCGCCTCCATGTCGCCGCGCGCCGCCCGCCCGTCAAGACCGCGGCCGTAGGCGTAGCCGCCCCACACCGCGTACACCTCCGCGAGGTCCGCGTCCGAGCGCCAGTTGCGGGCGTCGATCAGCGGCAGCAGGCCGGCGCCGTACGCGCCGGGCTTGGAGCCGAAGATGCGGGCGGTGGCGCGGCGGCGGTCGCCGTGGGCGGTGGTGTCCTCGTCAGCGTGCGCCCGTACGAAGTTGGCCTCGGGCGGCTCGTCCAGTTCGGCGACCGCCCGCACCGCGTCGTCGACCAGCCCGACGACGTGCGGGAAGGCGTCCCGGAAGAAGCCGGAGATGCGTACCGTCACGTCGATGCGCGGCCGGCCCAGCTCCGCCTGCGGCACCACCTCGAAGCCCGTCACCCGCCGGGAGGCGTCGTCCCACACCGGGCGGCAGCCGAGCAGCGCCAGGATCTCCGCGATGTCGTCGCCCTGGGTGCGCATGCAGGACGTCCCCCAGACCGTCAGCCCCACGGACTTCGGGTACGCGCCGTGGTCGGCGAGGTGGCGGGCGAGGAGGGAGTCGGCCAGCGCGCTGCCGACGTCCCAGGAGAGCCGGGAGGGGATGGCCTTGGGGTCGACGGAGTAGAAGTTGCGGCCGGTCGGCAGCACGTTGACGAGACCGCGGGTGGGGGAGCCGGACGGCCCGGCGGGGACGTAGCCGCCGTCGAGCGCGTGGAGGACGTTGCCGATCTCGTCGCCGGTACGGCGCAGCCGCGGAATGAGTTCCGCGGCTGCGAACTCCAGCACCCGCACGGCGTCGGGGCACTCGGTCCTCAGCACCTCCGCCACGGCGGGACGTGCGGCGTCGGCAGCCCAGTCCCTCGCCTCCATGAACTCCGCGAGGCGACGGGCCAGGGACTCCAGCACGTCAATGGCGTCGGAAGCGGTACGGAGGGGCGGGGGCCGGTGCTCCGGCGGGGCGGCGAGGGCATCCGCGGGTGCCGCAGGACCGCGCTCGGCAGACCGCCCGGCAGCCCGGCCGGCACCCGGTGCGGCGTCCGGTGCGGCGTCCGGTGCGGCGCCCCACTCCGCCAGCCTCGCCGGCACCGTGATCCGGGCCCCCGGCTCCGCCAGCAGCTCCGCCTCGACCAGCCCCGCCCGCGCCGCGAGCGCCGCCCGCAGCCCCGGCAGCGCCCCGCCCGCACCGCCCCACATCTGCGCAGAACGCAGCACCGCCAGCGCCAGGTTCACCCGCGCCGCGCCGACCGGACCTTCTCCGAGCACGTGCAGCCCGTCCCGTATCTGCACGTCCTTGATCTCGCACAGCCAGCCGTCCACGTGCAGCACGAACTCGTCGAAGTCGGCGTCCGCCGGCTGCTCCGCCACGTGCAGGTCGTGGTGCAGCTCCGCGGCCCGTACCAGCGTCCAGATCTGGCTGCGCACCGCCGGGGCCTTCGCCGGGTCGAGGTCGGAGACGAGCGCGTACTCGTCGAGGAGCTGCTCCAGCTTCGCCAGGTCGCCGTAGGAGTCGGCGCGGGCCATCGGCGGCACGAGGTGGTCGACCACGGTGGCGTGCCCGCGGCGCTTGGCCTGGGTGCCCTCGCCCGGGTCGTTGACGATGAACGGGTAGACCAGCGGCAGGTCGCCCAGCACCGCGTCCGGCGCGCACCCCGCCGACAGGCCGAGCCCCTTGCCGGGCAGCCACTCCATCGTGCCGTGCTTGCCCATGTGCACGAGCGCGTCGGCGCCGAAGGTGCGGTCCAGCCAGCGGTACGCGGCCAGGTAGTGGTGCGACGGCGGCAGCTCCGGGTCGTGGTAGACGGCGATGGGGTTCTCGCCGAAGCCGCGCGGCGGCTGGATCATCACCACGACGTTGCCGAAGCGCAGCGAGGCGAGGACGATGTCGTCCCCGTCCACGTACAGCTCGCCGGGCGGCTCCCCCCAGTGTGCGGCGACCGAATCCCGCAGCCGGGGGTCGAGCGCGGCGAACCACCGCTCGTAGTCGGCCAGCGGCACGCGCGCCGGCGCCGCCGCCAACTGCTCCTCCGTCAGCCACTCCACGTCGTGCCCGCCGGCGGCGATGAGGCGGTGGATCAGCTCGTCGCCGTCGTCCGGGTGGCCCTCGACGGCGTAGCCCGCGGCCCGCAGCGCGTCGAGCAGGCGGACGGCGGAGGCGGGGGTGTCCAGGCCGACGGCGTTGCCGACGCGGGAGTGCTTGGTGGGGTACGCGGTGAAGACCAGCCCGATCCGCTTGCCGGCGTTCGGCGTGTGCCGCAGCCGGGCGTGCCGCACGGCGATCCCGGCGACGCGCGCGGCCCGCTCCTCGTCCGCCACGTACACCGGCACGCCGTCCGGGCCGTCCTCCTTGAACGAGAACGGCACCGTGACCAGCCGCCCGTCGAACTCCGGAATCGCCACCTGCATCGCCGCGTCCATCGGCGACAGCGCGGCGTCCGACGCCAGCCAGGCGGCGCGCGACGACGTCAGGCACAGCCCCTGCAGCACCGGCACGTCCAGCTCCGCGAGCGCGCCGACGTCCCACGCCTCGTTGTCCCCGCCGGCGGAGGCGCCGGACGGCCGGGTGCCGCCGGCGGCGAGCACGGTGGCCACGAGGGCGTCGGCGCGGGCGAGCAGCTCGAAGAGACCGGGGTCGGCGCCGCGCAGCGAACCGCAGTACACGGGCAGGGCGTTGGCGCCGTGCGCCTCGACGGCGGCGCAGAGGGTGTCGATGAAGGCGGTGTTCCCGGAGAGTTCGTGGGCGCGGTAGAAGAGCACGCCCACGGTGGGGCGGTCGTCCTTCAGGACGTACGAGCCGTGCACCCCGTACGCGGGCATCGGCTGCGGCGCGGCGAAGCCCTCGCCGGTGAGCAGCACGGTGTCGGAGAGGAACCGGGCCAGCTCGGCGAGGTTCGCGGGCCCGCCCTCGACGAGGTAGCGCAGCGCCTCGGCGACCACCCCGGCCGGCACGGACGACTCGGCCGTCAACTCGGCGTCGGGCACGGACTCGCCACCGAGCAGCACGGTGGGCACGCCGGCGGCCCGGAGGGCGGCGAGCCCGTCCTCCCAGGCGCGCTTGCCGCCGAGGAGCCGTACGACGACGAGGTCGGTGCCGTCGAGCAGAGCGGGCAGGTCGGCGGGGCCGGTGCGGGCGGGGTTGGCGATGCGGTAGCCGGCGCCGGAGGCGCCGGCGGCGAGGAGGTCGGTGTCGGCGGTGGAGAGGAGCAGGACGGTGGTCATGCACGGCTCGCTTCGGTGGGGAGCAGGGTGGCGCCGGTGGTGGTGAGGAGGGCGAGGAAGCACACGCGGGAGGAGAGCCGCACGGCACGCTCGATGTCGTGCGCGCCGGGAGCCCGCCCTTCGGCGTTGAGCACGGCCCGGTGCTCGGTCCGCCCCCCGTACGAGAGCGCCCCGCCGAGCCGCAGCCCGAGCGCCCCGGCGAACGCGGCCTCCACGGGGCCGGCGTTGGGGCTGGGGTGCCGGGGCCCGTCGCGCCGCCAGGCGCGGAGGGCGGCGCGGGGATCGGGCCCGGCGAGCGTGGCGAGCGCGGCGGTGAGCCGGGCGCCGGGGTGCCCGGCGAGGTCGTCGAGCCGGGCGGCGGCCCAGCCGAAGCGCAGGTAGCGGGGGGACTTGTGCCCGACCATGGCGTCGAGGGTGTTGACGGCCCGGAACCCGGCGAGGCCGGGCACACCGGCGACGGCACCCCAGAGGAGGGCGCCGACGACGGCGTCGGAGGTGTTCTCGGCGACGGACTCGACGACGGCCCGGGCGATGCCGGCTTCGCCGAGGGCGTGGGGGTCGCGCCCGCAGAGGCGGGGGAGACGGCGGCGGGCGTCGTCGAGGTCGTGGGCGCGGAGGGCGTGGGCGATACCGAGGGCTTCGCGGCGGAGGGAGGCACCGCCGAGGACGGCCCAGGCGGAGAGGGCGGTGAGGGCGGCCTCGGGGGCGTGCCGGCGGATCCCGCTGTTCGGGGTGCGCCGCTCTCGAGCCCGTTGCGGGGCTGTCTCGGTGGGCTTGGCGAAGCCGGGCCGGGTGGTGTGGGCGGGGCGATTGTTCCCCGACCCCGCCCCTTCCCGAAACTCAGGGGCTGCGCCCCCGAGACCCCCCCGAGGCTGCGCCCCGGACCTCTGCGGGGCTCCGCCCCGAACCCTGGGGGCTCCGCCCCGAACCCTGGGGGCTGCGCCCCCAAGACCCCCGCGGGGCTGCGGTCCGGACGCGACGGGGCTCCGCTCCGGGCCCCGCGGGGCTGCGCCCTGGACCCCGGGGGACTGCGCTCCGGACTCCCGCGGGGCCCCGCCCCCGCACTCCACGGGGCTCCGCCCCCAACCCGCGCCTGCGGCTGTACCGACCGCGCGGCTCGCCGCCGTGGCCAGGGCCGCGACGGTCACCGTCGCGCCCACGCAGAGCGCCGTGTGCAGGGCGCCCGCGGAGCGGGTGTTGCGCCACAGGCGGTCTTCGAGCGCCCTCGCGGCGCGGCCGAAGGCCGCGACGGGGTGGGCGCGGCGGGGGTCGCCGAAGACGTGGTCGGCGGCGTAGCCCAGGGCGGCGCCCAGGGCGTACGAGAGGGGACGTGACGCGTTGTCGAGTCTCATGGTGCCGTTCGGTGCGGAGTGGTAGGTCGGTGGTCGTTCGGTCGCAGGAGGTCCGGGCGGGGGCGGTAGCCCCAAGGGGTCCAGGGGCGCAGCCCCGAGGGGGTGCCGGGGCGCAGCCCCGCGGGGGGTCTCGGGGGCGGAGCCCCCCGAGTTTCGGGAAGGGGAGGGGTCGGGGAACAACCCCCCTCAGCCCACCCCCGACACCGCCGCCGCCCGCCGCGCCCGGCCCGGCCCCGCACCGCGCACCAACTGCCGCTCCGCCAGCTCACCGAACAGCAACCCGAACCCCACCCACACCACCCCGTGCACCGCCACCGACGCCAGCCGGAACCGCCACAGCAGGTCCGCCGGAAACCCCTCCGGCACCGCCACCGACGACTCCGGCAGCAACGCCACCGCAGCCCCCGCCGCCGCCACGAACACCGCACCGCCCGCCACCGCCGCGTACCAGCCGCCCAGCCGCGGCACCAGCGCCCGCCCGACGACCGCCGCACCGACCGCCAGCAGCACGCTCAGCAGCACTATCAGGAAGTACTGCGCCGTCCGCTCGCCCACCGTGGACGCGTCGCCGACACCCGGCGGGTTCGCCGGGTACTTCAGCGACGGCACCGCATACACCGCGACCAGCCCGACCAGCGCCAGCAGCAGCGCCGTGGCCCGCGGCCCGAAGCGGCCGACGCGGCCCAGTGCGTACGCCACGGCCAGCGCCGCGAGGCCGCCGAGGGCGACGCCGTAGACGAGCATCCCCGTCGCAAGCCCGGCCGTGGACTGCAGGGAGCGGCTGACGAGTTCGTCCTCGCCGCCCGACTCGGCCGCCGCCCCGTGCCCATGGCCGCCGCCCGCCCCGTGCGCCTCCTGCTCGATCGCCGCATCGACCTGCGGCTCTCCCAGGACGTACGCCACGACCAGCGCGAGCACCCCCGCGCCCAGCCCCGCGAGCATCCCGCGCAGCAGCAATCCGCGCACGGCAGCGGAATTCAACGAAATCACCGAGATCATGAAAGCTCTCCCCGCTCAGTGGCAGGGAAAGCCGAGCAGGTGCCGGCCGTCGTGCAACCACTCGTGCACGCCTTCACCGGACACCAGGGACGTGGCGCCTTGTTCGGCGCCGACGAAGTACAGCAGTACGAGCATCAGGACCCCGCCGAACAGCGCCCACGGGGCGATGGTCTTCAGCGGGACTGGTGCGATACGGACACCGGCCGATCCGTCGGCGGCGGCGGGCGTCGTGGGTGACACGGCTGACTGAGCCATGGCGGAAACCTCCCTGGGATCACGCGTCCCATGCGGTGGAGCTGCTCACGACGGTGCGGGTCTGACTCACCGGACTCCGCCCCTGGCGGGCGTCGTCCGGCTCACAGTGGCGCGGCCGTGCCGGAGTCTCACCGGGCTTCCGTTGCGCCGTCGTATTCGGTTGACGGGGTGACGATACCGTCGCCTGCGGGTCGGCCGCCATACGGCCCCCGTCGACGGAGTGGTGGAAGGGGCAGGTGAGACGGCTGGTGACGGTCCGGGTGATACTCGTCACGCCGGCGATCAACGCCGAGCTGCGGCACGCGGTGTTCGGCGCGGACGAGCCGCTGGACGCGGTGGGCCGACGTGCGGCGGAGCGCGCGGGTGTACGTGCGGCGGCTCGGCTGCGTACGCACACGCCGGCGTACGCCGCGCCGTCGGTCCGCTGCCGGCAGACGGCCGACGCGCTGGGGCTCGCGGCCGAGCCGGAGGCGGAGCTGGCGGACTGGGACGTTGGCCGCTGGCGCGGGCGGGGGCTGGAGGAGCTGGCCGCGGCGGAGGGCGAGGCGGTACGGGCCTGGCTGTCGGATCCGGCGGCGGCGCCGCACGGCGGGGAGTCGCTGCTGCAACTGCGGGGGCGGGTGGGCGTGTGGCTCGACGGCCTGACCGGCCCCACCGGCCCCGCCAGCGCCACCGGCCCCGCAGCCCCGCGGGGCGTGCCCGGCACGGCCCGCGCGAACGGTGCCGGCGTTCCCCGCGACGGCCGCCGGGTCGTCGCCGTCGCCGAGGCGGCGGCCGTACGGGCCGCGGTGGTGCACGCGCTGGACCTGCCCTCGGAGGCGTTCTGGCGGCTCGACGTGCCGCCGCTGAGCGGCACCGAGCTGACCGGCCGCGCCGGCCGCTGGAACCTGCGCTGCGGGGTGCCGCTCACCTCGGAGGACGCCTGATGCGGGCCCGGAGGGAATACCGCCCACCGCCCTGCCCGTTTGCCGGGTCATGCGAGTAGAAATCTGGTCCGACGTCGTCTGCCCCTGGTGCTACATCGGGAAGGCCCGGTTCGAGAAGGGCCTCGCCGCCTTCGCCGGCCGGGACGGCGTGGAGGTCGTGCACCGGTCGTTCGAGCTGGCCGCGGGGGCGCCGCGGGAGAGCGGGAAGACCGTCGCCGAGGAGCTGAAGGCCAAGTACGGCGTCGACGACGCCCAACTGAAGGCCATGGAGGACCGGGTCGGCGCCGCCGCCGCGGCCGAGGGCCTCGGCATGCGCCACGACCGGTTCTCGACCGGCACGTTCGACCTGCACCGCGTGCTGCACCTCGCCAAGGAGCGCGGGCTGCAGGACCGGCTGCTCGACGCGCTGTACGAGGCGAACTTCGCCCAGGCCCGCCCGATCAGCGACGACGACACCATCGTCGACATCGCCGCCGGCGCCGGCCTCGACGCCGAGGAGGTGCGCAAGGTGCTCGCGGACGGCACCGCCTACGCCGACGCCGTACGCGCCGACGAGAAGGAGGCCGCCGAGCTGGGCGCCACCGGAGTGCCGTTCTTCGTCATCGACCGCCGCTTCGCCGTCTCCGGCGGGCAGCCGGCGCAGGTCTTCACACAGGCCCTGGAGCAGGCCGCCGCCGCGGGCGGCCTGCAGCCCGTGGCGGGCGCCGGCGACGACGGCGCCGTCTGCGCGGACGACGCCTGCGACGTCCCGTAGCCCGTAACCCGTAGCTCGTAGCCGAGACCCGCAGCCGACCGGCCGCAGAAGCACCCGCGCCCCCCGCCCGGAGATCCGGGTGGGGGGCGCGGTACGTGGACGACTACGGCAGACCACGTCCACTGCAGCGGCGCTCCGCGTCACCTCAGCGGCGTGAAGTCCCGCGCGCCGATGAAGTCCGGCCGCCGCACGGGCGCCGCGAACGGCTCCACCGCCGCGTTCTCCACGCTGTTGAAGACGAGGAAAACGTTGCTGCGCGCATACGGGGTGATGTTGTCGCCCGAGCCGTGCATGCAGTTGCAGTCGAACCAGGTCGCCGACCCGGCCGCGCCGGTGAACAGCTTGATGCCGTGCGCCTCGGCCATCTCCGTCAGCGCCCCGTCCGACGGCGTACCGGCGTCCTGCATCTGCAGCGACTTCTTGTAGTTGTCCTTCGGCGTGGCGCCCGCGCAGCCGAGGAACGTCTTGTGCGACCCCGGCATGATCATGAGACCGCCGTTGGTCTCGTAGTTCTCCGTCAGCGCGATCGAGACCGACACGGTCCGCATGCGCGGCAGGCCGTCCTCGGCGTGCCAGGTCTCGAAGTCCGAGTGCCAGTAGAAGCCGGTGGCACCGAACCCGGGCTTGACGTTGATCCGGCTCTGGTGGAGGTACACGTCGGAGCCGAGGATCTGCCGCGCCCGGTGCAGTACGCGCGGGTCGCGCGTCAGCTTGCCGAAGACGTCGCTGATCTTGTGGATCTCGAAGATGGAGCGTACGGACTGCGTACTGGCCTCGACGACCGCGCGCTCGTCGGCGCGGATCTGCGGGTCGGCGACGAGCCGGTCCAGCTCGGCCCTGTACGTCTCCACCTCCTCCGCGGTGATCAGCTGGTCGACCGTCAGGTAGCCGTTGCGCTCGTAGCCCTCCAGCTCCCAGGGCGGGATGGGCCCGTCGGCACCCGGTTCCGACCAGACCACCGGGTCCTGACGCGGCGTGCTCACTTCTTCGGCGCCGCGCGTCGGGTAGAGGTCGGTGACAGTCGGGCTGGCCATGGTTCTCAGTCCTCCTCAGTCATCAGGGGGTACACGCCGTTCTCGTCGTGGTCTTCGCGGCCCGTGACCGGCGGGTTGAAGACGCAGATGCAGCGGAAGTCCTGCTTGATCCGCATGGTGTGCTTCTCGTGCCCGTCCAGCAGGTACATCGTCCCCGGCGTGATGACGTGCTTCTCGCCGGTCTCGTGGTTGGTGAGTTCGGCTTCGCCCTCGACGCAGACGACGGCCTCTATGTGGTTGGCGTACCACATGGTGGTCTCGGTGCCCGCGTAGAGCACGGTCTCGTGGAGGGAGAAGCCGACGCGCTCCTTCGCGAGCACGATGCGCTTGCTCTCCCAGGTGCCCGACGCGGACTTTATGTGCCGGTCGGTGCCCTCAAGCTCCTTGAAGGATCGGACGATCACGGTGTTCCAGTGCCTCTCTTTCGGGTCTTTCGGGGGGTGATCTCGGGACGGGCCGCCGGCTGTCCGCCGGCGGCCACATGGCGGGTACGGGGCCGCCCCCGGCCGTCAGGCGGTCTCGCGGACCGCCCGGGCCAGCGTGCGCAGCCCCTCGTCCAGGTCGTCCGGCGTGGTCGTCAGCGCCGGCAGCAGCTTGACGACCTCGCTCTGCGGCCCGGAGGTCTCCAGGATGAGCCCCAGCTCGAAGGCGCGCCGGCAGACGCGCCCGGCGCGCGCCGGGTCGGGGAACTCGAGCCCCCACACCATGCCGCGGCCCCGGTACGTGGCGTCCGTGTCGGCGTGCTCGGCGCAGATCGCGATCAGCGCCTGCTCGATCTGCTGGCCGCGCGCGAGCGTCTGCCGCTCCATCTGGCCGTCGGCCCAGTAGGTGTCGAGCGCCGCCGTGGCGGTGACGAACGCCGGGTTGTTGCCGCGGAACGTGCCGTTGTGCTCGCCCGGCTCCCAGATGTCCAGCTCCGGCTTGAACAGCGTGAGCGACATCGGCAGCCCGTAGCCGCTGATCGACTTGGACAGCGTGACGATGTCCGGGGTGATGCCGGCGTCCTCGAAGGAGAAGAAGGCGCCGGTGCGCCCGCAGCCCATCTGGATGTCGTCGACGATGAGCAGCATGTCGCGGCGCTTGCACAGCTCGGCGAGGCCGCGGAGCCACTCGGCGCGGGCCACGTTGATGCCGCCCTCGCCCTGGATGGTCTCGACGATGACGGCGGCGGGCTTGTTGAGCCCGGAGCCCTGGTCCTCCAGCAGCCGCTCGAACCACAGGAAGTCCGGGACCTGGCCGTCGAGGTAGTTGTCGAACGGCATCGGGGTGCCGTGCACCAGCGGGATGCCGGCGCCGGCGCGCTTGAAGGCGTTGCCGGTGACGGCGAGCGAGCCGAGCGACATGCCGTGGAAGGCGTTGGTGAAGGAGACGATCGCCTCGCGGCCCTTGACCTTGCGGGCCAGCTTCAGCGCGGCCTCGACGGCGTTGGTGCCCGTCGGGCCCGGGAACATGACCTTGTACGGCAGGTCGCGGGGGCGCAGCACGACGTTCTGGAACGTCTCCAGGAACGCCCGCTTGGCGGTGGTGGCCATGTCCAGGCCGTGCACGATGCCGTCGCGCTCCAGGTAGTCGAGCAGGGCGCGTTTGAGCACGGCGTTGTTGTGGCCGTAGTTGAGGGATCCGGCGCCGGCGAAGAAGTCGAGGTAGGTGTGGCCGTCCTCGTCGTACAGATAGCTGCCCTGGGCCCGGTCGAAGACCGCGGGCCAGCCACGGCAGTAGCTGCGCACCTCCGACTCCAGGGTCTCGAAGACGCTCAGGGCGGGCGGTGTGATGGTCACAGCGTTCTCCTGGGAGATGATCCGATGTGCGGGGGGTGCGAATGGGGCGGTGCGCTCAGCCCGCGAGCGGGCCGATGCGGTACAGCAGCTCGGGCTCGTGACCGTCCGGGAAGTGCTCCCCGCGGAACAGCACGTCGCGGTCGACGTCGGCGCCGTGGCGGCGCGCGTACGAGCGGAAGAGCTGGTCGGAGGCGGAGTTGTCCGGGGTGATGGTCGTTTCGAGGCGCCGTATGCCGCGGTCTTGCAGCGCACGTTCTGTCAGCCCGTCGAGCAGCGCGCCGGCGAGTCCGCGGCCGCGGTGGGCGGCGTCCACGGCGATCTGCCAGACGACGAGGGTCTCCGGCCGCGCGGGCCGGATATAGCCGGTCACGAAGCCGACCGGGGCACCGTCCGAGTCCCGTGCCACGACGGTGGTGTCGGCGAAGTCGCGACACCACAGCAGGTAGCTGTACGACGAGTTGAGGTCGAGCGATCCGGAGTCCCGTGCGATGCGCCAGATTGCGGCGCCGTCCTCGATTCGCGGGGTGTCGAGCCGGACACCCGTCTCGTCTGCAGCCGCCGTACGGGGTTTATCGGGGGGGCCTGCTAGGTCTGCTTGTGCGGCAGTCATGCAGATTGAATTTACCCAGCGGAAATTGAAATCGCACGGCCGGCAGGGGTTACAAAAGGGACGTAGGTGTGTTATCCGCGGGCACGCGCGAGCGCGCGAACCGAAGGGGATATGCCCGGTATCTCACGGAATTCCCGGGGTGACTTAGCGCTCAAGCCCGAAATGTAACGGATTGATAACGACTCTGGCCGCTGTCCGGAATGAGAAGGATGACTGGCCGAAAATTTACCTGGTTTACCTGGCCGGGAAGCGGGCAGAAGAAGACGGGAAAATCACTTCGCGGGGGCGACGATAAACTGCCGTTAAACATACGTCAATGCCCAGCCCCCCGTGTTAGTTCCTTCGCGTGAAGACAGCTGTGCTGCGCCCGGGTGATCACCGGGACCGGCCGTTGGCTAGGGTGCCCCGCATGACTGCCCCCGTGACTGCCCACTCGGCTGAGGGCCCGGTGCTGCGTGTGAGGGGCCGGGTGCTGACCGGCCGCGAGGAGACCCGCGACGAGCTGTGGGTGGTGGGCGGGCGCGTCAGCTTCACGCCGCCGGCCGCCGCGCGCGACGTCGTCGACATCGAGGGCTGGGCGCTGCCCGGCCTCGTCGACGCCCACTGCCACGTCGGGCTTGAGGCGCGGGGTGCCGTGGACGACGCCACCAGTGAGAAGCAGGCCGTCGCCGAGCGCGGCGCGGGCGCCCTGCTGCTGCGGGACGCGGGCTCCGCCGCCGACACCCGCTGGATCGACGACCGGGAGGACCTGCCGCGGATCATCCGCGCCGGCCGCCACATCGCGCGTACCCGCCGGTACATCCGCAACTACGCGCACGAGATCGAACCGGCCGACCTCGTCGCGTACGTCGCCCGCGAGGCACGCAGGGGCGACGGCTGGGTCAAGCTCGTCGGCGACTGGATCGACCGCGAGGCCGGCGACCTGCGGCCCTGCTGGCCGCGCGAGGCGCTGGCCCCCGCCATCGCCGAGGCGCACCGCCTCGGCGCCCGCGTGACCGCCCACTGCTTCGCCGAGGACTCGCTGCGCGACCTGGTCGAGGCGGGCATCGACTGCATCGAGCACGCCACGGGGCTGACCGAGGAGACCCTGCCGCTGTTCGCCGAGCGCGGCGTGGCCATCGTGCCCACGCTGATCAACATCGCGACGTTCCCGGAGCTCGCCGCGGGCGGCGAGGCCAGGTACCCGCGCTGGGCCGACCACATGCGCCGGCTGCACGCCCGCCGGTACGCCACCGTGCGCGCCGCCTACGACGCCGGGATCCCCGTCTACACGGGCACCGACGCCGGCGGCTCGCTGGCGCACGGCCTGGTCGGGCGGGAGGTGGCCGAGCTGGTCGCCGCCGGGATCCCGGTGGCGGACGCGCTCTCGGCGGCGACGTGGGGCGCGCGGGAGTGGCTCGGGCGGCCGGGGCTCGAGGAGGGCGCGCCGGCGGATCTCGTGGTGTACGAGGCGGATCCGCGGGCCGACGTGCGGGTGCTGACGGCGCCGCGGCGGGTCGTGCTGCGGGGCCGCGTCGTGGGCTGAGCGGACTGAGCGGACTGAGCGGACTGAGCGGGCTGAGGGCGGGCGGGGGCGGGGGTCAACTTCCGGGGCCCGATTCCCTCGTTGGGATGAACGAGCGCAGAGTGTCCGTTGCGTCACCCTGAGTGCGTAAGTATGGCGGGGCAGTTGACGATCCGACACCCGTTCACCCGTGGGGGGTTTGTTCCTTGTCCCGTCTGTCCTGCCTGCTTCGCATGCCCGCGACCGCCGTCACGGCCGCCGCGCTGGCCACCGGCCCCGCCCTGCTCCTGGGCGCGCCCGCGTACGCCGACGGCGCCGACGGCGCACCGGCCCGTACGGGCTCTGCCGGCGCTTCCGTGCTCCGCGCCGACCTCGACGTCTCCCTGCTCGACAAGTCCGTGCAGGTGCCGGTGGTCTCCACGCTCAACGACGTCCGCGTGCCCGCTGCGGGCCGGGAATCCGGCGCCGCGGACAAGACCGCGCTCGACGTACGGGTCGACGGCCTCGCCGCCGCCGGCCACCCGGACGGCGCCGAGGTGGTGAACATCGCGCGCGCCGAAGTCGCCACCGCGGAAGCCGCCGTCGACAGCCGCGGCGCCGAGGCGTCGTCGTACCTCGCTCGCGCCGAGGTGCACGTCCCCGGGCTGCCCGCGCTCCCCCTGATCCAGGTCGAGGAGGTGACGTCGAAGGCCGTGTGCCCGGTCGGCGGGAAGCCGTCGGCCGAGTCCCGGACGCTCGGCTCCGTCACGGTCCTGGGCGAGCGCGTCACGGTCACCGTGGACGGTGCGCCCACGGTGGTCACCGTGCCGGGCGCGGGGGAGGTGTCACTCGGTTTCTCGCAGACGCAGACCACACGCTCGACGGCGAGTGCCGCGGCGCTGCGGCTGCGGGTGTCGGTGAACCCGCTGAAGCTGAACGTCGCCGAGGTGGGAGGCGAGGTGACGCTCGTCGAGGCGGCGTGCGAGACGCCGGCCGGCGGCGGTACGGACACGGCCGAGGCGCGCGGCGGGCGGCCGCACGGGGACGCGGAGCCGGTCCAGGACGCCGGCCCCGCGGACGCCGCGGACCCGGCCTCGGGACAGCACCTCGCCGACACGGGCGGCAGCTCGGCGACGCCGTACCTGGTCGGCGGCGGGGCGCTGCTCGTCGGCCTCGGACTGAGCGGAGTGGTGCTGGCCCGGCTGCGTACCAGGGGCTGAGGCGGGCGCGTACGGGTGCGTGTGACCGCGCGCACGTGCCCGTAGGGCGCCACGTCCCCGGCGCCCTCCGGGGCCGGTCCCCTGCCCGGGGGGCGTTTGGTGCCGGTGCTACGGGGGCGGGTCGCGGAGTGAGGGGGGTGTTCCCCGTCCCCGCCCCTTCCCGAAACTCGGGGGCTCCGCCCCCGAGACCCCCCGGGGCTGCGCCCCGGCCCCCCCTCGGGGCTGCGCCCCGGACCCCGCTGGGGCTGTGCCCCGGCCCCCAGGGCTGTGCGCCTGGCCCCTCGGGGCTGTGCCCCGGCCCCCCGCTGGGGCTGTGCCCCTGCCGCCGGGGCTGTGTCCCGGACCACCCGGGGCTGTGCCCCGAGACGTCGGCGGGTCTCCGCCCCGAACTCTGCTAGGGCTGGGCCCCGGACCCCGCCGGAGGCGCTACCGCGTCGGGGCTCCCGGGGGCAGGAACGGCAGGTCGCCCGGGGCGCCGGACTCGATCAGGCGTAGCAGCGCCTTCGTGTCCGCGTGCTCCTCGATCAGGTCCCCCAGCCGCTCCAACTGCTCCTCCCGCAGCCCCGCGAACGACGTGTCCGGCGCCGGCACGAACGCCCGTCCCGCGTCCGCCGCCACCCGCCGCAGGAACGCCCGCCGGAAGCCGTCGTTCTCCAGGGCCCCGTGCCAGTGCGTCCCCCACACCTGCCCCACCCGGCAGCCGGCGAGGAACGGCTCCCCGCCCCGTACCTCCGCGACCCCGTGGTGGATCTCGTACCCGTCCACCGGCTCGCCCAGCGCCGTCCCCGACGGCCGGCCCAGCGTCTTGCCCTCCGCGAACTCCACCCGCACCGGCAGCAGTCCCAGACCGGCCACCGACTCCGCCGGCCGCGCCTCCACGCCCGCCGCGTCGCTGATCCGCTCCGCCAGCATCTGGAACCCGCCGCAGATGCCCAGCACCGGCCGCCCCTGCGCCGCCCGCCGGGCCACCGCCGCGTCGATCCCCCGCTCCCGCAGCCACGCCAGCGCCCGTATCGTGCCCCGCGTCCCCGGCAGCACCACCAGGTCCGCGTGCGCCAGCTCCTCCGGCCGGTCGGTGAACTGCACGGCGACGCCCGGCTCCGCGGCCAGCGCGTCCAGGTCGGTGAAGTTCGACATCAGCGGCACCGGCACCACCGCGACCCGCAGCACCTCCGCCCCGTGCGGCGGCTGGGCCGGCAGCTCCCGCATCCGGCCGCGCAGCGACAGCCGCAGCCCGTCCTCCTCGTCGATGCCGAGCCCGTGCCGGTACGGCAGCACCCCCAGGGTCTGCCGCCCGGTCAGCCCGCGGAGCATCGAAAGACCCGGCTCCAGCAGCTCGACGTCACCGCGGAACTTGTTGACCAGGTAGCCCGCGACCAGACTCTGGTCCGCGGCGCTCAGCAGCGCGGTGGTGCCGAAGAACGACGCGAAGACCCCGCCCCTGTCGATGTCCCCGACGACCACGACGGGCAGCCGCGCCGCCCGCGCCAGGCCCATGTTGACGATGTCGCTGTGCCGCAGGTTGATCTCCGCGGGGCTGCCCGCGCCCTCGCAGATCACCGCGTCGTACGAGCGCCGCAGCTCCTCCAGGCACTCCGTGACCGTGTCGAACAGCTCCCGCTGCCGCCGGCCGTGGTACCCCGCCGCGCTCAACTCCGCCACCGGCCGGCCCAGCACCACGACCTGGCTGTGCGCTTCGCCGCCCGGCTTCAGCAGCACCGGGTTCATCAGCGCGCTGGGCTCGGTGCGGGCCGCCGCCGCCTGCATGGCCTGCGCGCGCCCGATCTCGGCGCCCTCGCGGGTCACGTACGAGTTGAGCGACATGTTCTGCGCCTTGAACGGCGCGACGGAGACCCCGCGCCGGGCCAGCCACCGGCAGATGCCGGCGGTGACGACGCTCTTGCCCGCGTCCGACGTCGTGCCGGCGACCAGCAGGCCGCCGGCACGCGCCGTCACTTGACGATCAGATAGATCCCGTACGCCACGGCTGCTGCACACAGCGTGAAGCATACGTACGCGCCCGTCCTGGCCAGGGCGGAGGGTGCGCTCTCCGCCCCCGCGGCGCCGTCCGGGCCGCCGGGCTCCGTCTTAGGTGACAGGCCGACGATGCCGACCGTGAAGAGGCCCACGAGCGCCACCGTCATGACGAGGCTGACGCCGAAGACCTCGCCGAGTGCTGCCCAGTCGATGTCCATGCTGTTTCCTCAGTGCTCAGTCGGGTGGTGCTCAGTCGGGTGGTGCTCAGTGGGTGGTGCCGGTCTGTGGGACTGCCGGTCAGACGGTGGCCTGGGAGGCGGGCCCGGAGGTGGTCCGCGGCGACGGGATGCTCACCGGCTCCACAGGGCCTTCGAGACCGCCCCCGGCGGCCGGGGCCGCCTGTCCGCTCACCGGGTCCACGTCGTTGACGTTGGAGTGGTCGACGCGGTTGCGGCGCGCGGCGGCCCAGATCGCCGCGCAGGTGGCGACGCCGAGGACCGCGACCGTCACCACACCCCAGTCGCCCCGGTCGGCGAGGAACGCCGCGGCGCCGGCGACCAGCCCCGCGCCCGGCAGCGTCAGCGCCCACGCGATGGCCATCCGGCCGGCAGTGCCCCAGCGCACCACGCCCCCCTTCTTGCCCATGCCTGAGCCCATGATCGAGCCGGAGCAGACCTGGGTGGTGGACAGGGCGAAGCCCAGGTGCGAGGAGGCGAGGATCACCGTGGCCGAGCTGGTCTGGGCGGAGAAGCCCTGCGGCGGCTGGATGTCGGTGAGGCCCTTGCCCATGGTGCGGATGATGCGCCAGCCGCCGAGGTACGTGCCGAGCGCTATGGCCAGCGCGGCGGAGAAGATGACCCAGGTGGGCGGGTCGGAGTCGGGGGCGAGGGAGCCGCCGGTGATCAGTGCCAGGGTGATGACGCCCATCGTCTTCTGCGCGTCGTTGGTGCCGTGGGCGAGGGAGACCAGCGCGCCGGAGGTGATCTGCCCGGCGCGGTAGCCCTTCGCCGTCTGGGCCGCCGAGCGGCGGCTGCCCAGCCGGTACGTCAGCCGGGTCGCGGCTGCGGCGGCGATGCCCGCGACCAGCGGCGCGGCGACGGCGGGGATGAGGACCTTCATCGCGATGGCGTCCATGTGCACGCCGCCCCACCCGACGGAGACGAGCGTGGCGCCGATGAGGCCGCCGAAGAGGGCGTGCGAGGAACTGGAGGGCAGCCCGGCGAGCCAGGTCAGCAGGTTCCAGACGATCGCACCCACCAGCCCCGCGAAGATCACTTCGGGCTGGATGCCGGACCCTTCGTCGATGATGCCGCCGGAGATGGTCTTGGCGACCTCCACGGAGAGGAAGGCGCCGACGAGGTTGAGGACTGCGCTCATCGCCACCGCTGTTCTGGGCTTGAGTGCCCCGGTGGAGATGGTGGTGGCCATGGCGTTGGCGGTGTCGTGGAACCCGTTCGTGAAGTCGAACACCAGAGCCGTGACTATGACAACTCCGATGATGAGAGTGAGGTGTTCCATGTACCCAGCAATCGGCTCGATGGTCGGGGGCCGTGAGGAACGTAGGTACTTCGAGTGAACACAAGGTGAACTGGACCGGACGTGACGGTGACGGGGGCGAATGGGTGTCGCAATGTCGCCGCGGCCGTTTCATGTGCAGGTCATAGGGAGGATACTGGTGCGTCACGA
Organism: Streptomyces sp. CNP082; assembly: GCF_059570535.1. Classification (NCBI taxonomy): domain Bacteria; kingdom Bacillati; phylum Actinomycetota; class Actinomycetes; order Kitasatosporales; family Streptomycetaceae; genus Streptomyces; species Streptomyces sp. CNP082. The sequence goes on along the minus strand of NZ_JCANSZ010000006.1, from coordinate 51,368 downwards.
GTGGCGTGAGCTGATGAGGACGGCCCGGCGGATGTACGCCGAAGGGCTGGTCGTCGGTACCTCGGGCAATGTCTCGGTGCGAGTGGGCGACCATGTGCTCATCACCCCGACCGGCGTTCCCTACGAGGAATTGGGGGACGACGACCTCGTCGCGGTCGACATGAGGGGCCGGCAGACGCACGGCACCCTCAGGCCGACGAGTGAACTGCCCATGCACCTCGCGGTCTACGGGAACACCGACGCGCGCGCCGTGGTGCACACCCACGCCGTGCACGCGACGGCCGTCTCCACGCTCGTGTCCGAGCTGCCCGTCATCCACTACGCGACCGCGGACCTCGGCGGCCCGGTGCGCGTCGCCCCGTACGCGCTGTACGGCACCCGGGAGCTGGCCGAGGGCATGCTGCGGGCACTGGCCGGGCGGTCGGCGTGCCTGCTGCAGAACCACGGCACCGTCGCCTGCGGCGCCGGCCTGGCGCAGGCGTACGACAGGACCGCGCAGCTCGAGTGGATGTGCCGGGTGTGGCTGGCGGCGAGTTCGGTACCGGGGCTGAGCCCGTCCCTGCTGTCGGCGGACCAGCTCGGGGAGGTGGCCGAGAAGCTGAAGGGCTACGGGCAGCCGTGAGCCCCCGCGCCGGACCCGGCCGGGCCCGGGGGCCTGACCCGGGCGGGTCCGCGCACTGGCAGCGGCCAGGGCGTACGCGGACAATGGCCAGGATGCGCATCAAACCGGCCGCAGCGGCCCTGACCAGCCTCCTCGCCGCCGGACTCGGCGCCGGAGCCGCCGCCGTGGCCGCCGGGCGGTACGGCGCGCGCGCCGCCCTGCGGCCCGCCCCCGCGGGCCCCGTCGGCTTCGACGGCACCCGGCTGCGGGTGGTCGCCGCGGCCGACGGGCAGGTCGTCCTCGCGCCCGGCGCGGCGCCCGCCCTGCTCCCCGAGACCTACGGCCTGACGGGCGACCGCGTGCACGCCGTCGTCGGCCCGGTGCTGCGCGCCGGGCCCTCGCCCGGCGGCCGGGTCGTGCGCAGCCTGGAGCGCGTCTCGTACGGCAGCCTCGACGCGGGCACGCGGGTGCGGCTGACCTCGAAGGTGTACACGGGCACGCCGCGCTCCGCGCTCGGCATCGCCTACGAGGACGTCAGCGTCGACGGCCCGCTGGGGCCGCTGCCCGCGTGGTACGTGCCGGGCGCCCGCGGTACCTGGGTCATCGCCGTCCACGGCCTCGGCGACACCCGCGAACAGGCCCTGACCGCCCTGCCGTTGCTGCACGGACTGGAGCTGCCGGTCCTCGCCCCCGCCTACCGCGGCGACATCGACGCCCCGCCGCCCCCGGGCGGCCGGGGCGCGCTCGGCCACGGCGAGTGGCCCGACCTCGACGCGGCCCTCGGCTGGGCGCTGCGCAACGGCGCGCGGCGCGTGGTGTTCTACGGCTGGTCCGCCGGCGCCACCATGGCGCTGCGCACGGCCGCGGAGTCCGCGGCGGCCGACGGCATCGCGGGGCTGGTGCTGGACTCGCCGGTGCTCGACTGGCGCGCCGCGGTACGGGCCCTGGCCGGCCGCTCCGGCGCCCCCGGGCGGCTCGCCCTGCCGCCGTCGCTGCGGGGGCTCGCGGTGCTGGCGGCCGAGGAGTGCGGGCAGTTGGACGCCCCCCTCGCCGTGCCCGCGGCGCCGACGCTGGTGCTGCAGGGCCAGGCCGACGACGTCGCCCCGCTCGCCACGGCGCGGGCGTTCGCGGCCCGCGGCGGCGACCGGCTGCTGCTGCGCGAGGTTCCCGGCGGCCGGCACGCGGCGCTGTGGAACGCCACCCCGCACGCGTACGAGGAGACCCTGCGCCGCTTTCTGACCCCGCTGCTCTGACCGGGCGCAGGGCGGGCGCAGGGCCGGCCACGGGCCGGCTCACGGGCCGCGGCACGGGCTGGTCCGGGGCCCGCCGCCGGGACCCCGGACGGCCCTCGCCAACCCCGGATTGGGCTTTCGCCGCCCCACCCGCGAGACTTGGTGCGTGATGGCGCACCGTTCGCACCACCCGCCGCTCCGCCTCGTCCCCAGGCAGCCCCGCCGCGAGATGGCCGCCGCCGCCCGCAGGGCCGGCCTCGACCGGGCCCTCCGGCCTGCGCCGCGGCCCCCGGAGGGCATCGCCGCGCCCCGGGTGCTCGCCGGCCACGCCCGCGCCCTGCTCGCCGAGGCGGTGCGGGTCGCCAGGTGGGCCGAGGGGCGGCCACGGCCCTGGACCGAGGCGCCGCAGGCCGAGTGGGACCGGGCCCGGCTCGCGGGCCTGGTCGAGGTGCAGGGCGCGTACGCCCGCCCCGCCTGGCGGCTGCGCGCCTGGGACCGCGACGAGCGCGCCGTGCTCCGCGGCTGGGTCGCGCTCTTCGACGCCTGGTCGCTGGCCCACCCCGCGCCCGAGCCGCTGGCCCACGACTCCGTCGCCCTCGGCGACGCGATCGAGGCCATGCCGCAGATGCTCGCCCTGCTCCACCTCACCGGCGGCGCCGTCCGCGTGCCCGTGCTGCTCGACCTCCTGGGCCAGCGCGTCGAGGAGCTGCGCACCGAGCGCTGCGAGGTGGCGTACGGCAGCGAGGGCACCCCCGTGCCGGGCCGGGCCGCCGAGCCGGCGGCGGAGGTGCCGGACGAGGAGCTGCCGGGGCTGCTGGCCGGGCTGCTGGACTGGGCGCTGGAGGCGTTCGCCTCCGTGGGGGCGCTGACCCGCGAGGGCGCCGAGGTGGCGCTGACGCCGCTGGGCCACTGGGCCGTGTGGATGAAGATCGAGCAGATCTGCATCGCCGCGCAGGGCCCCGAGGGGCACATCGAGAAGCCCGCGGAGGCGATGCTCCGCAGTTGCGCGGGGCTGACCCCGGGGCCGGCGCGCGCCGAGTACCGCGCGTGGCTGGCCGCACGGCCCTCGGGCAGCGCGGTCGCGGAGCTGCTTGAGGTGGCGCGGGGCGACGACGCGCTGCTGCGCGGGCTGGCGTTCGAGGCGCTGCGCGCGGTGGGCGCGGCGGCGGAGAGCGCGGTGCGCGAGGCGTGCGACGAGCCGATGCTGCGGCCGTACGCGCTGCTGTGGCTGGCGGAGCAGGAGGGCGGCGACGCGGACGACGCGCTGGGCGCGCTGAGCCGTCAGGAGGCGACCTGGCTGTGGGTCGACACCGCCGCCGCGGTCGCCGACCACGGCGAGGGGAGCCTGCTGGTACGGCATCTGGAGTCCGCGGTCCAGGGCAGCGTGCCCGCGCTGCTGGCCGAGGTGGGGGGTGCGGGACATCCCCGTACGGTCCAGGTGCTGGTGGCGCTGGCCGCCGCGCACCCCGACCCGGCGGTGGCCAAGGCGGTGCGCCGGGCGGCCTTCCGGGTGCACACCGGCGGGGCGTGAGCGGGGCGGGCGCGGGTCAGCCGGGGATGGGGGCGTACGTGCCGAAGCTCCAGACGTTGCCCTCGTGGTCGCGCGCCATGTAGTCCCGCGCCCCGTAGTCCTGGTCGGTCGGCGGCGTCACGATCTCCACGCCGTGCGCCACGGCCCGCCGGTGGTGCGCGTCCACGTCGTCCACGACCACGTACACCCCGCTCGGGCCGCCGGCGCCCACCGCCTTGTCGAACTGGCTGCCCGTGCCCTTCGAGCCCAGCATCACAAGACCGTTGCCCTGCGCCAGCTCCGCGTGCGCCACCGTGCCGTCCTCGCCCTCGTACACCGCGACCTCGCGGAAGCCCAGCCCCTCGGTCAGCAGCCGGACCGCTGCCTTGGCGTCGCGGTACAGCAGGGTGGGGCAGACGGTCGGGGCGTTGTCGCTGCCGGGCATGCGGATCACGTCCTCTCGGTGGCTGTACGGGCAGTGTGGCACCGGCCACGGACACCGGCAGCCCGGCCGCGCCCCGCCGCCGGGCGGCCGCCCGCCGGCGAGCTAAATGGGTTGCGGCCCCCCGATACACTGGCCGCATGGCCACTCTCCACGTGCATTAGACGGCGTCGCCCGCTTCCGTCCCGTCCTTGCCGTCTTCCGCCCTGCCCTGGAGAACTTCCGTGATCACCGCCACCGGCCTGGAGCTGCGCGCCGGCGCCCGCGTCCTGCTCGAATCCGCCACCTTCCGCGTCGCCAAGGGCGACCGCATCGGTCTCGTCGGGCGCAACGGCGCCGGCAAGACCACCCTCACCAAGGTCCTGGCCGGCGAGGGCCAGCCCGCCGCCGGGACCGTCACCCGCGGCAGCACCGTCGGCTACCTGCCGCAGGACCCGCGCACCGGCGACCTCGACGTGCTCGCCCGCGACCGCATCCTGGCCGCCCGCGGGCTGGACGCCGTCCTCCGCAAGATGCGCGAGGACGAGGACCGGATGGCGAACGGCAAGGGCGCCACCCGCGAGAAGGCCATGCGGCGCTACGAGCGCATGGAGACCGAGTTCCTGACGAAGGGCGGGTACGCGGCCGAGGCCGAGGCCGCCACCATCGCCGCCAGCCTCGGGCTGCCCGACCGGGTGCTCGGCCAGCCGCTGCACACCCTCTCCGGCGGCCAGCGCCGCCGCGTGGAGCTGGCCAGGATCCTCTTCTCCGACTCCGAGATCCTGCTGCTCGACGAGCCGACGAACCATCTCGACGCCGACTCCGTCAGCTGGCTGCGGGACTACCTGCGGACCTACCACGGCGGCTTCATCGTCATCTCCCACGACGAGCAGCTCATCGAGACCGTCGTCAACAAGGTCTTCAACCTCGACGCCAACCGCGCCCGCATCGACGCGTACAACATGGGCTGGAAGCTCTACCTCCAGCAGCGCGAGGCGGACGAGAAGCGCCGCCGCCGCGAGCGCGCCAACGCCGAGAAGAAGGCCGCCGCGCTCAACTCCCAGGCCGACAAGATGCGCGCCAAGGCGACCAAGGCCACCGCCGCGCAGAACATGGCCCGCCGCGCCGAGCGGCTGCTCGCCGGGCTCGACGAGCAGCGCCAGGCCGACAAGGTCGCCCGGCTGCGGTTCCCCGACCCGGCCCCGTGCGGCAAGACCCCGCTGACGGCCGAGGGGCTGTCCAAGTCGTACGGCTCGCTGGAGGTCTTCACCGACGTCGACCTCGCCGTCGACAAGGGCTCCCGCGTCGTCATCCTCGGCCTCAACGGCGCCGGGAAGACGACCCTGCTGCGGCTGCTGGCCGGCGTCGAGAAGCCCGACACCGGCCAGGTCACCCCCGGCCACGGCCTCAAGCTCGGCTACTACGCCCAGGAGCACGAGACCCTCGACCCGGACCGCTCGGTGCTGGAGAACATGGCCTCGGCCGCACCCGACATGGACGCCGTCGAGATGCGCAAGGTGCTCGGCTCGTTCCTCTTCTCCGGCGACGACGTCGAGAAGCCCGCCCGCGTGCTCTCCGGCGGCGAGAAGACCCGGCTCGCGCTGGCCACCCTCGTCGTCTCCTCCGCCAACGTGCTGCTGCTCGACGAGCCGACCAACAACCTCGACCCGGCCAGCCGCGCGGAGATCCTCGGCGCGCTGCGCACCTTCACCGGCGCCGTCGTCCTCGTCACGCACGACGAGGGGGCCGTGGACGCGCTGGAGCCGGAGCGGATCATCCTGCTGCCGGACGGCGTCGAGGACCTGTGGAACGCGGACTACGCAGACCTGGTAGCGCTTGCTTGATCACCCCCGTCTGGATCATTCGGCTCATGGGTGATCCATCATCTGAGTGAGTGGTGCTCGTACCACGGCGTGGCGCCTGGTCACCGGGCGTGCGGCGGCGGCTACGCGCGCCGCCGTCGCCGCCTCGCCCCGGCACCGCCCCCTGACCTGCTTCATTCCTCTGTGCCGCACTCCCGGCCGGTCCGCGGGCAAGCTCGGAATGTTGGATTCCGGCGGTCTCCGTGGGGAACTGGGGAGAAAACCTCATGCCGCGGACCTTGCCGAACGGGTGGCCAGGAAGCCATAAAGGGGTGATCATGAGAGTCCAGAGCGCACTTCCGTACGAGGAGGCACGGGTGGCCGAGACTCTGAAGAAGGGCAGCCGGGTTACCGGCGCCGCGCGCGAAAAGCTCGCGGCTGACCTGAAGAAGAAGTACGACTCCGGAGCGAGTATCCGGGCGCTGGCCGAAGAAACCGGCCGCTCCTATGGATTCGTGCACCGGATGCTCAGCGAATCCGGCGTGACCCTGCGCGGTCGCGGCGGCGCGACGCGAGGCAAGAAAGCGTCGTCCTGACGGACCGCCGCGGTCACTCTGAGCGGTGGCCGGGCCCCGCACAGGCCCCCGGCCGGTCCACAGGACCGGCCGGGTGGTTACTGTTCGGTATATGACAGAGCTGCTGCACAGAGACGGCGTACGGCTCGCCCTGGACGGCGAGGACGGCACGCTGGCCACGGTGACCCTCGACCACCCCGCCCGGCGCAACGCGCAGTCGCCCGCCATGTGGCGGGCGCTCGCCGCCGCGGGACGTGAACTCCCCGGCAGCGTCCGCGTGGTGGTGCTGCGCGCCGAGGGCAAATCCTTCTCCGCCGGACTCGACCGGCAGGCATTCACCCCCGAAGGCTTTGCGGACGAGCCGTCATTCCTTGACCTCGCCCGCTATTCCGACGGCGACCTCGACGCCGTCATCGCCGAATACCAGGAGGCGTTCACCTGGTGGCGGCGGAATGACATCGTTTCCCTCGCGGCGGTGCAGGGACATGCGATTGGCGCGGGTTTTCAGCTCGCCCTCGCGTGCGACCTGAGGGTGTGCGCGGACGACGCGCAGTTCGCCATGCGGGAGACGTCGCTCGGGCTGGTGCCCGATCTCACCGGGACCAGCCCGCTGGTGCAACTCGTCGGATATGCAAGGGCGTTGGAGATGTGTGTCACGGGACGCTTCGTGCACGCGGAGGAGGCCGAGCGGGTGGGCCTGGCGAACCTCGTCGTCCCGGGGGCGGAGCTGGACTCCGCCACGGCCGACCTGGCGGCGGCGCTGCTGGCGGCGCCGCGCGACGCGGTGATCGAGACGAAGGCGCTGCTGCGGGGGGCCGCGGCCCGGACGTACGACGAACAGCGCACGGCCGAACGCGCGGCGCAGGCCCGCAGGCTGCGGGACCTGGCGGGGACGGGGGAGTAGCGGGGCCGCGGGCGCGGGGGCTGGGGCCGGGGCCGGGGCCGGGTGAAGCGGCGACACGGCGGCCCGCGGGTACGTCGAGCACGACGTCGTCCGAGCGGCGGGCGGAGCAGATGACGACGCGTGCTCCGGCGTGGCCGCCGTTCCCCGGACGTCGAAGCCGGACAGCCCGGGCGGCGCGCGGCCACGGCTGCGGGGTGAGCTGGTGGCGTGACCGCTGGCGTGGCGGGCGGGGCACCGGCCCGGTCAGCGGATGCCGGTGATGAGGACGGTGACCGTCGCGGCGGGGACGTGGGCGCGTACGGCGAGTGCGACGTCCAGCGCGCGGTGCGCGGAGTCGGTGACCACGCGCACCTCGGCGTGGCCGCCGTCCCTCAGGACGTCGAACCCGAGCAGCCCGGGCACGGGTGGCGCGGTGCGGTCGGGGCGGGCCGGCCGCACCGCGGCAGCCTCGCCGGGAGCGTCGGCGGAAGCGACGCCGGGCCGGGCCGGGGGCGGTTGACCGGAGCCGGGCGCACCGGCGTGAACGCCCGGGGCCGAGGGGGCGGCCTGTGCGGCGGTCTGCGGGGGTTCCAGGAGGCCGGTCACGTGGACGTCCACCGCCGCCACGCGCAGCCCCAGGCGCTCGTCCGCGCCCCGCAGCAGCGCCTCGCGCAGCGCCTGCGCGGTGGCGGTCATCGGCCGGTCCGCAGCCGCGTCGCACTCCGCCGAGATCCGCAGTTCCCCGTACGGCAGCGCACTCGCGGGCGGCGGCCCCACCGCCGCCCCGGCCCCCTCCCCGCCCCGCTCGCCGGGATGCCGCACCTCCGCCCCCGCGCGGGGCCCCGGGCCCGCCGCGTCCCCGGCGTCTTCCCCGCCCTCCTCGCCGGGGTGCCGCGCCTCCGTCCCCGCACGGGGCTCGGGGCCCGCCGCGGTCCCGCGCTCCTCGCCGCCTGCCGGCACCGGGCTGACCCCATCGTGTGCGTCGTCTGCGTTGCCCGCGCTGCCTGCGTGGTCCGTGCCGTCTACGTCGACTACGCCGCCCGCGGACCCCGCGTCGGCCCCGCCGCTCCCCGGCCCCGCCCCGCCCCCGGCGCCCCCGGCGCCCCCGGCGCCCACCGCGCCCGTCACGTCCTCCGCCGGCCCCACCCGCAGCCCCGTCACCCGGGCTCCGCGCACCTCCGCCGCCGCGTGCCGCAGCACCCCCGCCGCCGCGCGCTCCGCGATCCACGTGCCGTCCGCGGCACCGCCCAGGGGCAGCAGCCGGCCCAGGCCCACCTGCTCGCGCACCGCCCGCTCCCAGTTCCCCGCCGTCATGCGCCTCATCCTCCCCCACCCGCGCCGCCGGCCGCCCGTTGCCGGTGAGCCGGCTGTCGCGTTCCTCTGGCCCGCCCCGGGCAGGGGAGCCGCGCCGTCGGCCACCCGATCGCCCGTCCCCGGTGAGCCGGCTGTCGCATTCCCCTGGCCCGCCCCGGGCAGGGGACGGATAGTGGGGGGCGACACGAGCGCACGCCACGTTCGTCAGAAAGGGTGGAGACGGTGAGCAGCGAGTCGACGGTCAGGGAGGTCGCGCGGGAGTCGGCAGCGGCCCCGCCGAAGGTGGTGGGCACCCGGCGCGGCACCGGCGATCCGGCGACGCGGGGGCGGACGACCATCGCCGACGGCGTGGTCGAGAAGATCGCGGGCCTCGCCGCGCGCGACGTCGTCGGCGTGCATGCCATGGGCAGCGGCCTCGCCCGTACCACGGGTGTCGTACGGGACCGCGCGCCCGGCTCCGCCCGGTCCGTGGCCGGGGTGCGCGCCGAGGTCGGCGAGGTGCAGACGGCCCTCGACCTGGAGATCGTCGTCGACTACGGGGTCTCCATCACCGAACTCGCCCGCGCCGTACGGGAGAATGTCATTTCTGCCGTCGAGCGGATGACCGGCCTCGAAGTGGTCGAGGTCAACATCGCGGTGACGGACGTGAAGCTGCCCGACGACGAGGACGAGGGGGCCGAGCAGCCGCGGCTGCAGTGACGGCGGGGCGGAGGACCCGCCTCGGGGAGCGTGGGGAAGGTGCGTGCGATGAGCATGGCAGTGGTCGGCCTGATGGCCGGTATGGCGCTCGGCTTCGCCGGCTACTTCGGCGGGTTCGGCGCCTTCCTGCTGGTGGCGGCGCTCGGTGGGATCGGCTTCGTCGTCGGCCGGGTGCTGGACGGCGACCTGGAGCCGGGCGACTTCTTCCGCAGGCCGGGCGAGCGCGACGACCGGGGGCGGTGACCGGTGACGTCCGCGGTGAGCGACGGGGCAGACGAGCACGCAGAGCAGCACGCAGAGCAGGCGGTACGGGCCGGGGACGCGCCGTCCGGCGAGCCCGCCGTCCCGGCGGGGGAGCGGGGCGCCACCCGGATCGAGGACCGCGTCATCGCGAAGATCGCCTCCCAGGCGGCCCGCGAGGCGCTCCTCGGCGCGCCCGGCACCGACGCCGCGCACGCCGCCGTCGTCGTACGCGGTGACACCGCCCGCGTCCGCGTCGGCGTCCACCTCGGCTTCCCGTCCGACCTCGGCGCCCAGTGCTGCGCCGTGAGTCGGGCCGTCACCGAGCGGGTAAGGGCTCTGGTCGGGCTCGAAGTGCCGGAGGTGGCCGTGGACGTCGAGCGGCTGCACGCCACGGAGCGGCCGAACGTGCCGCGGGGGAGGGTGCGATGAGCGCCGGGAAGACGAAGTCATGGCCGGCCGGCGGCGCGCCCGGCGCCACGGGCACCGAGCCGGACGAGTGGCGGCAGAGCACGTCCGCCTCCGGATACGCGGCCGGCCCCGGCGGCGGGATCGCCGACGCGGCGGCGGCCCGCTTCTGGTCCGTGCGCCGCGTGCCCGCCGCGCTCACCGCCGCCGCGGCCACCGCGGGCCTCGGACTGCTGCTCTACGACATCGTCGCCGTACGCGCGGAACGCCCCGCGATGCGCTGGCGCCGCCGATTCGCCGACGAGCTGGCCGCCCGCCCGCTCGACGACCCCTGGGTGCTCACCGCCGCCGGCCTGGCCGTGCTGCTCGGCGCCTGGCTGGTGCTGCTGGCCGTCACGCCGGGGCTGCGCGCCGTGCTGCTGATGCGGCACACCTCGCCGGACCTGCGGGCCGGGCTCGACCGGCGGGCGGCGTCCGTCGTCCTGCGCGACCGGGCGATGCAGATCTCGGGCGTGCGGTCGGTACGGGTCACGGTGGGCCGCCGCCGCGTCAGCGCCCGCGCCGAGTCGCACTTCCGCGAGCTGGACGACGTACGCGCCGACCTCGCCGCCGTCCTCGGGGACGGCATCCGCGAACTCGGCCTTGCCCGCAGGCCCGAGCTGTCCGTCCACGTACGCCGGCCGCCGGCGAAGGGGTGAGTGCGATGCTGCGCGTGGTCAACCGGGTCCTGCTCGCCCTCGCCGGCCTCGCGGTCGCCGGCGCCGGGATCGCCGTGCTCCTCGCCGGCCTCGACGTGCCGCGCCCCGGCTTCGCCCCGTACGCCGACGGCCCCGACGACGTGCTGCTGAGTCGCGGTACGCGGCTGCGGTGGCGGGACCACGGCTGGTGGTGGCCGACGGTGGTAGGCGGGCTTTCGCTGCTCGTACTCTGCTGCGGCTGGTGGCTGACGGCGCAGTTGCGCCGGGCCCGGCTCGGCGAGGTCGTCGTCGACACGGGCGACTCGGGCGGCACCCTCGACACGGGCGACTCGGGCGGCACCCTCGGCACCCTCGGCACGGGGGGCACGGGGGGCACGGGCGGCACGGGCGGCACCGGCGGCACCCTCAGCACCAGCAGCACGGGCGCGCCGAGCGCGTCCGGCGCCGGGGACTGGGCCTCCGCCACGGACCCGGACTCCGGCGGTACGGAGCCCGAGGGCCCCGCCACGCTGACGCTGCCGGCCGCCCCGCTGGCCCTGCTGCGCGGGTCCGCGCTGGAGGAGGTGCTGGCGGAGGAGACCCGTGCGCTTCAGGGCGTGGAACGGGCCCGGGTGACCCTCACCGGCCGGCGCACGGCGCCGCGCGCCAGCTTCGGGGTGCTGCTGGGCCCCGGCGCGCATCCCGCGGCGGCGGTGGACCACATCGAGGAGCGGGCCCTCGCCCCGGCGCGCGCGTCGGTGGGCCTGGCGCGGCTGCCCGCGGAGATCCGGTTCCGCTCGGCCAAGCACCGCCCGGAGCGCGTCTCGTGACGGTGCGGGCGGGCACGGGCCCGTAGCACCCCGGCCGGGGGCGTACGCGGATCGCGCGCGCGTACGGCCCGGGCCGCCGGCACGGCCCGTACGGCGCACGCGCGACCGGCCGGGACCGCCCGCCGCTCGTCCCGCTAGATGCTCCGCCGCATGCCGCCGTCGATCGGCAGCATGATCCCGGTCAGGTACGAGGCCGCGGGCGACAGCAGGAACGCCGCCGTCCGGCCGAACTCCTCCGGGGTGCCGTAGCGGCCCAGCGGAATCTTCGCCTCCGTCCGGGCCCGCGCCGCAGCCGCGTCGCCGGACAGCGCGTCCAGCTCGCGGGCCCGGTCGGTGTCGATCCGCGCCGGCAGCAGCCCGACGACGCGCACGCCGCGGGGCCCGAGGTCGTCGGCGAGCGACTTGGCGTACCCGGCGAGCCCCGGGCGCAGCCCGTTGGAGATGGTGAGCCCGGGAATCGGCTCGTGGACCGAACCGGAGAGCACGAAGCCGATGACGCCGCCCTCCGCCAGCTCGCCCGCGGCCGTCCTCGCCATCCGCAGCGCACCGAGGAAGACGGTGCTGAACGCCGTCTCCCACTCGGCGTCGGTGTTGGCGGTGGCGTTGCCCGCCGGCGGGCCGCCGACGCTGATGAGCACGCCGTCGAAGCGGCCGAAGTGCTCCCGGGCGGCGGCGATGAGCCGGTCCGGGGTCGCCGGGTCCGCGTTGTCGGCGGCGACACCGGCGGCCGACTCGCCGAGCGCGGCGGCGGCGCCCGCCACGCGGTCCTTGTCCCGGCCGCTGAGCACCACTTTCGCGCCCTCGGCGAGCAGTTGCCGGGCGACGGCGAGACCGAGGCCGCGCGAGCCTCCGGTCACGACGTAGACGCGGTCGTTGAGTCCAAGATCCATGGGGGTCAGTCTGCCGCCATCTGCTCGGCGGGCGCCAGGGATGGGGCACGGTCGTCGTGCTCTCCCTGTGCCGCCTTGGCCGCCGCGGCCTCGCGGTCGCGGCGCTCACGGCGTATGAGAACCCACCAGCCGAGCGGCACCGCCGCCGCGAAGATCCACCACTGGATCGCGTACGCGAAGTTCACCCCGATGCTGCTGTGGTCCGGCTCCGCGACCGGCTCCGGCTGCTTGCCCGCGGGCCGCGGCGCGGTGCTGACCAGCTCGACGAACCCGCCGAGCACCGGCCCCGGCAGGCCGTCGGCGGCCTCGTCCGCGCTGTTGATCAGCATCACCTGCCGGTCCGGCAGGCCCTGCTTGTCACGGATGCCGCTGCCGGTCGTCTCGTCGGGGCGCAGCCGGCCGGTGACGGTGACCTCGCCGGCCGGCGGGGGCGGCACCTTGGGGAAGGTGGTGAGATCGGCGCCCGCGGGCACCCAGCCGCGGTTGACGAGGACCGCGGAGCCGTCGGTGAGGCGGAGCGGGGTGACGACGAAGTAGCCCTGCTGGTCGTCGGCGCCGAGCCGCTGCCGTACGACGACCTCCCGCTTCGGCTCGTACGCACCGGTGGCCGTGACCGTGCGCCAGGTGTCCTCGCGCGGGACCGTGCGCCCCTCGCGCGCGAGCCGGTCCACCGGGACCGGCTTCGCCTCCAGGTTCCGGGCGACGAGGTCGTTGCGTGCGACCCGGTCCTGGTGGCGGTGGAGCTGCCAGAAGCCGAGCTCGATCATCACGGGGATGAGCAGAACGGCCAGCAGGGTGACGAGCACCCACTGCCGGGACAACAGGAAGCGGTACACCCCTTGACCGTACTCCCCGGCCCGCCGCCGCCCGACGGGACCCCGCTAGCCCGCCCCGCCGTCCGCCGGCTCGACGTCCCGCATGAGGTGGAGGAAGGCCGCCTCGTCGATCACCGGGGTGCCGTGCGCCGCGGCCCGCGTGACCTTGCTCGTCGGCGCGCCCGGGTCGTTGGTGACGAGCAGGCTCGTGTACCGCGAGACGCTGCCCGCGACATGCAGCCCGGCCTCGACCGCCCGGTCCTCCAGCAGGCTGCGGTCGACCGACGTGTCGCCGGAGAAGGCCACGCGCATGCCCTGCTTGAGCCGGCCGCCGCGCACGTACCGCCCCGGGTTGGGGTAGGGGGACGCCGGCAGCTTCCGGTTCGGCCGCCAGGTGCGCCACTGGTACGCGCCGTGCCCGCCCGGCGAGCGCGTGCCGCCGGGACCCCCCGAGCCGCCCGGGCCCCCGGCCGGCGCCTGCTCCGACCACTCCGTCAGCGGCTGGCAGGCCAGCAGCGGCAGCCGGGCACCGGTCTCGGCGGCCTGCCGCAGGCTGGGGCGGAAGATCTCGGCGAGGACGCGGGCGTCGTCCTCGGCGTCGTGGGCCTTGCGCTGGGCGACGCCGAAGTGGGCGGCCAGCGACGCCAGCCGGGCGTTGGGCAGCGGCAGCCGCAGTTGGCGGGCGAGCGCGATGGTGCACAGCCGCCGGCGCACGGGAGCCGTGAGGCCGGCGCGGGCGTACTCGCGGGCGATCATCATCCAGTCGAAGACCGCGTTGTGCGCGACGAGCACCCGGCCCTCCAGCCGGGCCGCGAACTCCTCGGCGACCTCCGGGAAGAGCGGGGCGTCGGCGAGCATCTCGCGGGTCAGCCCGTGGATCCACACCGGGCCGGGGTCGCGCTGCGGGTTGACCAGCGTGTACCAACTGTCCTCCACCGTGCCGCGGGCGTCGAGCCGGTAGACAGCGGCGGAGACGATGCGGTCGTCGGAGCGCAGCCCGGTGGTCTCGACGTCGACGACGGCGTACGCCTCCGGGTAGTCGGCGGGCCACTGGCCGGCGGGGGCGCCGGGCGCGGGGATGCCGGGGTGCCGCCCGGCGGTGTCCGTGTCAGCGGCGTCGGTCCCGGAGCCGGTGGATCCCGCTTCTGCCGTACGCGCGGAGTCCGCGGAGCCGGCCGGGGCGGGCAGCGGGAGAGCCGGCTGCGTCGCGACCGGATCGGCGCCCGGAAAGGGTTGCTGCTGCGCGACTTGACGGGGATTCAGGGGCGCCGCGCGGTCTTCGAGCATGGAGTCAGAGCATAGAGCCTGCCACCGACACCGCCGCGCGCGCGGTGCCGTCCGGGCGCGCGGCCGGTCAGCCGGCGGGCTGCCCGGCCGCCGGGCCGCGCGGGGTGACCAGGCCCGTCTCGTAGGCGAGTACGACGAGTTGGGCCCGGTCGCGGGCGCCGAGCTTCGTCATCGACCGGCTGACGTGAGTCTTTGCGGTGATCGGGCTGATGTGCAGCCGGGCGGCGATCTCCTCGTTGCTGAGGCCGCCGCCGACGAGGGTGACGACCTCCCGCTCGCGCCGGGTGAGTTCGCGCAGTGCCTCGTCCGCGGCGGGCACGCCGCCGGCGGGGCGGGACACGTACTCCTGGATCAGCTTGCGCGTCAGCGCGGGGGAGAGCAGCGCGTCGCCGCGGGCGGCGACCCGCACGCCGTGCAGCAGGTCCTCCGGCTCCATGTCCTTGACGAGGAACCCGGCCGCGCCGGCGCGCAGCGCGCCCCAGACGTACTCGTCCACGCCGTAGTTGGTGAGGATGACGACGTGCACGCCGGCCAGGTCGGGGTCGGCGGCGATCCGGCGGGTCGCCTCGATGCCGTCGAGCACCGGCATCTGCACGTCGACCAGGGCCACGTCCGGCCGGTGCCGGGCGGCCAGCCGTACGCCCTCGGCCCCGTCGGCGGCCTCGCCGACCACCTCGATGTCGTCCTCGGCGTCGAGCAGCGCCCGGAACCCGCCCCGGATGAGGGCCTGGTCGTCCACGAGCAGCACCCGGATCACGGGGCCGCCTCCGCGGCAGCCGCACCGGTCCGCGGCACCGGCAGCTCGGCGCGTACCCGGAAACCGCCCTCCGGCCGCGGTGCGGCGTGCAGTTCGCCGCCGAGCCCGGCCACCCGCTCGCGCATCCCCGTCAGCCCGATGCCCGCCTCCGGCGGCGCCGCGGGGTCGCCGCAGCCGTCGTCGTCGACCTGGACGACGACCCTGTCCGGCGCGTACGACACGTGCACGCCCACCTCCGCCGCAGGACCCGCGTGCCTGGCGGCGTTCGTCAGCGACTCCTGCACGATCCGGTACGCCGCCCGGTCCACCTCCGCCGGCAGCGCCGGCCGCTCGCCCGCGACGGCCACCGTCACCGGCACCCCCGCGCCCCGCGCCCGCTCCACCAGCTCCGCCAGCCGCTCGAGGCCGACGCCCTCGGCGCCGTCCGCGTTGCGCAGGACGTGCAGTGTGGAGCGCAGCTCCCGCGCGGCGTCGCCGCTGGCCTCCTGGATGGCCAGCAGCGCCGGCGGGGGCTCCTCGCCGCGCTTCTTCGACAGGTGCACGGCGACCCCGGCCTGCACCTTGATCACGGAGATGCTGTGCGTGAGGGTGTCGTGCAGCTCGCGGGCGATGCGCAGCCGCTCCTCGTCGGCGCTGCGCAGCGCGTTCTCCGCGGCCCGCTCCTCGGCCTGGGCGAGCATCGCCTCGTGCTGGATGCGCATCCCGGCGGCGAGCGCAGCCGCCACCACCCAGCCGAACGCCAGGAACCGTTTCTCCAGCGCCGCGCGCAGCGCGTCCTCGCTGAGCGGGAGCAGGGGCAGCGCACCGAGGCTGACCACGAGGGAGGCGAGGGCGGTGACGGCGAAGAAGGCGCGGTGCCCGCGGCGGAAGCAGTGGTAGGCGGCGACGAGCAGCGGCAGCACCGGGCTGCCGTCCGGGTAGCCGCGGAGCTGGTACGCGAGCATGGCCGCCGCCGCGACCACCAGCACCGCGCGTGGGAAGCGGTGCCGGGCCGGCAGCGCCGCGCCGCCCGCCGTGGCGAGCACCCAGGCGAGCGCGTCGAGGCCGGTGCGCCCGTCCGGCGCCAGCAGCATCATGCTCACGCAGCTGACCGCCACGGCGGCGGCGAAGCCCGCGTCCTTGGCGTACGCGCGGGCATCGCGCGCCGTCTCCCGCCCGTTCTCGATCGCGGTCGCGAGGTAGCGGAACACCGTGTGCTCGCTGTTCGCGTCCGTCTGTGTTGCCGCCGTCATACCGTGCACCGTAGCCAATCCGCGCCGGTCAGACGTCCTCCGGGAGGTGCAGCGCGCGCTGCTGCACAGGTTGCAGACGGCGGTCCCGTACGCCCCTGACGGCAGCGCGGGAACAGCTCGCCGGACGATGACGGGCGGCGGGCCGGGGCGGATCGTGGGGCACGAAGGCAGCCGCCCGGCACGCGGACGGCAGACGGGAGGCCCAGCATGTCCCCTTACGAAGCTGACGGAGACCGCCGCGTACGGATCCCGCAGGTGATGGCGGCGCGGGACGCCGTACCGGATGCGGCGTGGCACACGGTACGGCGGGACGCCGGGCCGTGGGAGGCGGCGGCCGGGTGCCCCCGGCCCCTGCGGCTGCGACTGGCGGTGCCCGGACACCGCGCCCAGGCCCGCAGGCTGCTCGCGCTCGTCCTCGGCACGCCCCCGCTGTACGGCGCCGACCCTGCGGTGCTGATCGCCGAGGTGCCGGACGGCCAGCGGGCGGTGGACGTGCTCATCGAGCTGGCGTGGGCGGGGATCGCGCTGGACGGGTTCTGCCTCGACGCCGCGGCGTGACGGCTCGCGCCGGGGGCGGTGACCGGGGGAGCGCCCCCGGCGCCGGGCCGTCAACTCCCGTTCGACCCTGGACACTTGGCGCGGAACGCGGCACGTATCGTGTGGCGCGTCCATGCAGAAAATATGCTGGCGCGGGCGAAGAGGGCGGTGACACGATCCCCCGGTGGACTCACGATATCTGCGCGCTTTCGTGACGGTGGCCGAGACCGGCGGGATATCGGCGGCGGCCGAGCGGCTGGGCTACGCGCAGTCGAGCCTCAGTGCCCAACTGCGCCGCCTGGAACAGGAACTCGGCGTCACGGTCGTCGTCCGCACCTCCACCGGCGCCTCGCTCACCGACGCCGGCCGCCGGCTGCTGCCGTACGCGCGCGAGGCGCTGGAGATCGACGAACGCATGCGCAGCGCCGCCGCCGCCTCCCGGCCCCGGCTGCGCATCGGGGCGCCGGAGACGCTGGCGGGCGCGTGGCTGCCGGACATCGTCACCGCGCTCGGCTACGGCGCCGGCGGGCCGGACGCGGACGCGGAGGTCAGCATCGTCACCGGGTCCCGCGAGCGGCTGGCGGAGCAACTGGCCGCCGGCGAACTGGACCTCGCCTTCCACTTCGACGACGGCAGCCGCCCCACGGGCCCCGGCACCGTCGTCGGCTACGAGGACGTCGTGGCCGTCACCGGCCCCGCGCACCCGCTGGCGGGTGCGGCGGAGATCACGGACGCGGACGTGCTGGCCGCCGACTTCCTCGTCGCGGAGCCGGGCTGCAGCTCGACCCTGCTGTACGACCGCCTCGCCCGCGACCTCCCCGCCCGCCTCCGGGCCGCCACGGCCGTGGGCTCCCTGCCGGCGCTGCGCCGCCTGGCGGCGCACGGCCGCGGCCTGGCGCTGCTGCCCCGGCTGGCCGTCGTACGGGACCTGGAGGACGGCGGCCTCGTCGAGCTGCCGCTGGCCACGCGCCCCGGCCCGGTGGCGATCGAGGCCCGGTGGCGCCGGGACCCGGGCCAGGCGGAACCGACGCTGCGCGCGGTCCTCCGCCTCGCCCGCCGCCACACCACCCAGCTCCCGGTGTCGCGCGCCCTGCGCCCGCGCCGCACCTCCGCCTCCCGCTCCGGCCGCCCCCCGGCCCCCGCCCGCACCGCCTGACCCCCCGCCATCCACCGCCGTCGGCGCCCCGCCGGCCGATGGGCAAACCGGCCGGTAACCACGCCTCCCAGGGCAACTGCCTGGACCGCAACTTCGGCGGCGTCCTCATCGTCTGGGACCGGCTCTTCGGCTCCTTCGAGCCGGAAGGGGAGGCGTGCCGGTACGGGCTGACGAACAACATCACGACGTACAACCCGCTGCGCGTCGCCACCCACGAGTACGCGGCCATCGCCCGCGACGTACGCGCGGCCCGCGGCTGGCGCGAGGGCCTGGCCCGCGTCTTCCGCCCGCCCGGCTGGCACCCGCCCCCGGACCCGGCCCCGCCCCCGGCGCAGTCCCCGTCCGCGCTCACCCGGGCTTCCCGGCCCGCTCCCTGACCGGGCGGTGCCCGTGGCACTCCCGGGTTCTCCGTACGGGATCGGTTCACCTGCGCAGACGTGCGGCTGCCGGTGCGCCAGACTGAGCCCATGACCGAGGCCGCCGTGCCCACGAGCCGGCCCTGGGCGAGCCGCCGAGCCGTGGCGCGGGCCGCCGCCGGGGTGTTCGCGGCGGCCACCGCGGCGCATCTGGCCGGGCAGCTCGCCGGTGTCGCGTGGCTCGTACACGGGACCAAGCCGCTGCTCATGCCCGCCCTCGCCGCGTACGCCGCCGCCCGCGGCGCGCCGCGGGCGCTGGTCGCCGGGCTGGGCTTCGGATGGGCCGGGGACGTGCTGCTGCAGGTGGGCGGGGACGTGCCGTTCCTGGCCGGGATGGGGGCGTTCGCCGCCGGGCACGTGTGTTACCTGACGCTGTTCCGGCGCGCGGTCCGGCTGCCCCGGATACGGGAGCGGCGGCTCGTCGTCGCGTACGTGGCCGCCTGGGGCGCCGCCGTCGCCGCGCTGTGGCCGGGGCTCGACGCGGGGCTGCGCGGACCGGTGGCCGGGTACAGCATGCTGCTCGCCGCGATGGCGCTGTGGGCCGCCCGGTACGGGCCGCGGGCGGGCGCGGGAGGCGCGCTGTTCCTGCTCTCCGACACCCTCATCGCCACCGACCTCGCCGACTGGCCGCAGTTGCCCGCCGCCGGGTTCTGGGTGATGGCGACCTACGTGGGCGCCCAGTACCTCATCGCGGACGGCGTGCTGCGCGGCTGTGCACCCGCCGCGGCAGGCGGTGACGACCGGGCCGCAGCCGTTGCAGACCTGGCCGCGGACGGCGAAGGCCCGGCCGCGGCGCCCTGAGGCACCGCGGCCCGGCCCGGCGGCCGGTGGCGGGGTTACGTCACCGGCCGGCCCTCACTGCTGTACCGCGTCGTACGCGTCCACGATCCCGGCCCCGTAGAAGCCGTTGTCGTGCTTGCCTTCGGTGCAGGTGGAGTCCTCCACCCCGTTGCCGTCCGGGTCGTAGAAGTCCGGGCAGCCCGGGTTGTCCGCCTGCGCCTTCATCATCCGGTGCAGCGCCGAGGGCGACAGCCCCGGGTGCGTGCTCTTCAGGAGCGCCGCCACGCCCGAGGCGTGCGGGCTGGCCATCGACGTGCCCTGCAGCCAGCCGTACTCGTTCTCCGGCAGCGTCGACAGGATGCGGCCGTTCTTCGACGGCGTCTCCGGGATCTGGTAGCCGTCACCGCCGGGCGCGGCGAGGTCGATGACGCCCTGCCCGTAGCTGCTGTAGTACGACTTTTCGTCGTTCACACCGGTCGCCGAGACGGTCACGATGCCCGGCAGTTGCGTCGGCACGTCCCAGCACTCGGACGGGTCGATGGTGCGCTCCACCGGCGTGCTGTCGTCAGGGCTGGAGTCATCCGTCAGCTCGTCGGAGGCCAGGTCGTCGTTGGAGTTGCCGGCCGAGGCGAAGTGCAGGGTGCCCTTGCCCATGGCGTACAGCGAGGCCCGGTTGACCGCGTCGACGATGGCCCGCTGGTCGGGGTCGTCGAGGCAGTTGTAGAGCCACGGGTCCACGTAGTAGCTGTTGTTGGTGATCTCGATGCCGTTGTCGCCGGCGAAGACGAAGGCGCAGACGACGGCCTCGGCGAAGAACAGCGCGGTGTCGGGCTCGCTCACCTTCAGCGAGGCGACCTGCACGCCGGGCGCGACACCGGCCACGCCGACGCCGTTGCGCGCGGCGGCGATCTCGCCCGCGACGTGGGTGCCGTGGTAGTCGCCCGCCGGGTCGTACGGCCGCCAGGCGCCCTCGGTGGTGTCGGCGACGCCCCCGACGCAGTTGGCGGACTGCTCGGCGGAGAAGTTGGCCGCGAGGTCGGGGTGGGTGTCGTCCACGCCGGTGTCGATGACGCCGACGGTCACGTCACGGCTGCCGGTCGAGACCTGGTGCGCCTTGTCGGCGCCGATCGCCGGCAGGTCCCACTGCTCGTTCTCCAGCGGCTCGACGTCCGCGTCCTGCGAACGGGCCCGGGCGGCGCCCTCGTAGACCTCCGGCGCGCTGGTCTCCAGCGTCCCCGACGGCGTCAGCGGCGCGGTGCGGGTCGCACCCGCGGACTGCACGCCGCGCACGTCGCGCAGCTCCGCGGCGAAGTCCGGGTTGGTGGAGTGGGCGACGAACACGCCGATCTTCTTGTGCGTGACCACCACCGAGCCGTCCGCGTCGGCGATGGCGTCCGTGACCCGGGCGATCGTCTTGCTGTCGGTCTTCGTGTTGACCACGTACGAAAGGTTCTCGCCGGCCGCGGTCCCGGCGCTGCTGCCGGGCTCCGGGGCCGACGCGGCTGAGGCCGTCCCCGGCACGAGGCCGAGCGCCGCCGCGAGGGTCAGCCCGAGGGGCACCGCCAGCAGGCGCCGGTTGCGGGGTCGGAGATGAGCCATGGGATCTCCAGATCATCAGTCAGGAATCCGCCGCGGACAGGTGCCGCGGTCAGGTACACGGCAAGCGAAACTAGCGCTGATCACCCGCGCCCATCAATACATCAGCGTGCAGTGTCTTTGCTCGTGTCGAGCACGCCGGGCGCTTCGGGCCCCGCCGCCACCCGCGTATGACGGAACGTTTCCTCGCGCAATGTCGACAAACTGTCCAGTGTCGGTGGCCTGACGTAGGCTGCCAGAGGCCGGGTACCGCCGTGGGAGGGGCCTTCTCCATGCTGCGTGACACCTATGGACGCGTCGCGACCGATCTGCGCGTCTCACTCACCGACCGCTGCAACCTGCGGTGCACCTACTGCATGCCCGAAGAAGGGCTCCAGTGGCTCAGCAGACCAGAACTGCTCACCGACGACGAGATCGTCCGCCTCGTCCGCCTCGCGGTCACCGAACTCGGGGTGACCGACGTGCGCTTCACCGGCGGCGAGCCGCTGCTGCGCCCCGGGCTCACCGGCATCGTCGAGCGCTGCGCCGCGCTTGAGCCCCGCCCCAGGCTCTCCCTGACCACCAACGGCATCGGCCTGGAGCGTACGGCACCCGCGCTCAAGGCCGCCGGCCTGGACCGGGTGAACGTCTCGCTGGACACCCTCCGGCCCGACGTGTTCCAGCGGCTGACCCGCCGCAGGCGCCACGGCGACGTGCTCCGCGGCCTCGCCGCCGCCCGGGCCGCCGGTCTGGAGCCCGTGAAGGTCAACAGCGTGCTGATGCCCGGGTTCAACGAGGACGAGGCCCCCGACCTGCTCGCCTGGGCCGTCGCCGAGGGGTACGAGCTGCGGTTCATCGAGCAGATGCCCCTCGATGCGCAGCACGGCTGGCAGCGCGAGGGCATGATCACCGCCGGCGACATCCTCGCCTCCCTGCGGACGCGCTTCGCGCTGACCCCCGAGGGCGATGCGGCGCGCGGCTCCGCGCCCGCCGAGCGCTGGCTCGTGGACGGCGGCCCGGCCCGCGTCGGCGTCATCGCCACCGTCACCCGGCCCTTCTGCCGGGCCTGCGACCGCACCCGGCTCACCGCGGACGGGCAGGTGCGCAACTGTCTGTTCGCGCGCGAGGAGACCGACCTGCGCGGCGCGTTGCGCTCCGGTGCGCCGGACGGGGAGATAGCCCGGCTGTGGCGGGAGGCGACGCGGGGCAAGAAGGCGGGCGCGGGCCTGGACGACCCGTCGTTCGTCCAGCCGGACCGGCCGATGTCCGCAATCGGCGGTTGACGCGGCGCAGCCGGAGACCCCCCTGCGCGCAGGCCCTCAGTCCCGCAGGCCGCAGACCCTCAAGCCGGCGCCGGGCCCGGCCCGCTCTCGCCGCCGGAGCCGGCGGAGTCGCCGCCCGTTTCCGCGCGCTTCTCCGCCTCCTGCCAGTCCGCCAGCGTGACGACCTCCTTGAGGAAGCCGCGTACGCCGAGGAAGCGGCTCAGATACTCGCGGTGCTCCTCGCACGCGAGCCACGTCTTGCGGCGCTCCGGCGTGTGCAGCTTCGGGTTGTTCCAGGCGAGCACCCACACCGCGGGCGTACGGCAGCCCCTGGCGGAGCAGATGACAGCGGGATCGGCGGTGTTCACGAGGTCCCAGCCTACGACCCTGAACAGGGGCGACGCCGGGCAGCCACGGGGGGAGCTGCCCGGCGTCGGTCCGTCGCTCCGACGGGGGATGCGGAGCGCGTACGAAGTATGTCACGCGAGGAGGGTCGCCCGGCACCGGATCGGCATATTTGATTTGAGGTTTTTCTGAGCTTGGGCAGATCGTGATCAAAAGGGCGGCGGAGTGCTCTCCCCGGTCGTCGACTCACGCCCGGCCGGGGCCGGTTCACCCGGGACATCGGTCCTGCGTGCGGTGCGCGGCGGCGAGGAGATCACCGTGCGCTGCGGGCTGACCACGAAGGCGGACGGCAGTGAAGGGACGTTCTCCCGGCCCGCGTTCGCGATGACCACAGCGAAGTACGGGATGAACATGCCGAGGACGAGCGCGACGGCCGCGATGTGCCGCTCGACGTTCCAGAGCAGCGCGGCAGCCACCACCGAGACCGCCCGGACCGACATGGAGATCACGTACCGCCGCTGCCGGCCGCGTACGTCGTCGTCCAGGCTCTGCCGCGCACCGGTGATCCGGAACACGTCGGCATCGCCGCGGCGCTTCCGCTTCACTCTCCACCCCCTGCCACTGGGTACGTTCCCAAGGTACGCCGGGAACACTCTCCCTTCGAGGTGGGGGCGGCACATACCGCCGCATAACCCGAACGGCTCTGGCCGGAATGCACCGCCCTGGCTGCCGCAAGAAACTGGCACCGCGGGCGGATCCCGCCGCACGAGGAGGCGACATGAACTGGCTGTGGGCCATCATCGTGGGCCTGGTCCTGGGCGTCATCGCCCGGATCATCCTGCCCGGCAAGCAGGCCATTCCCCTCTGGCTGACCACCGTCTTCGGCATTGTCGGCGCCATCGTCGGCAACGCCGTGGCCTCCGGGATCGGCGTGGACGACACCAAGGGGATCGACTGGATCCGGCACATTCTGCAGCTCGCCGGCGCCGTGGCCCTCGTGGCCCTGGGCACCCCGCTGTACGAGGAGATGCGCGGCCCCAGGAAGCGCAGCACCCGCTAGCGGCAGCCCGCCCCCGCGCCCGCCTGCACCGGCGCGCGGGGGGCGAGTGCTGTCAGCCGGTCGTCGGGGCCGCCAGCTCGATCGCCGCCAAGTTGCGCTTGCCGCGGCGCAGCACCAGCCAGCGCCCGTGCAGCAGGTCCGCCGGGGCCGGCACGGCGTCCTCCGCCGCGACCTTCACGTTGTTCACGTACGCCCCGCCCTCCTTGACCGTCCTGCGGGCCGCCGACCTGCTCGGCGCCAGGCCCACCTCGGCCAGCAGCTCCACCACCGGGCCCAGCTCGCTGACCCGCGCGTGCGGCACCTCGGCCAGCGCCGCCCGCAGCGTCGCCTCGTCCAGTTCGCCCAGCTCCCCCTGCCCGAACAGCGCCCGCGACGCGGCGATCACCGCGGCGCACTGCTCCGCGCCGTGCACCAGCGTCGTCAGCTCCTCCGCCAGCGCCCGCTGCGCGGCCCGCGCCTGCGGGCGCTCCTCGGTCTGCCGCTCCAGCTCGACCAGCTCCTCGCGGCTGCGGAAGCTGAGGATCCGCAGGTAGCGGGAGACGTCGCGGTCATCGACATTCAGCCAGAACTGGTAGAAGGCGTACGGCGTCGTCAGCTCCGGGTCGAGCCAGACCGCGCCGCCCTCCGTCTTGCCGAACTTCGTGCCGTCGGCCTTCGTCATCAGCGGCGTCGCCAGCGCGTGCACCACCGCTTCCGGCTCGACCCGGTGGATCAGGTCGGTGCCCGCCGTCAGGTTGCCCCACTGGTCGCTGCCGCCGGTCTGCAGCGTGCAGCCGTGCCGCCGGTACAGCTCCAGGAAGTCGAGACCCTGCAGGATCTGGTAGCTGAACTCGGTGTAGCTGATGCCGTGCTCGGACTCCAGCCGGCGGGCGACGGCCTCCTTGGCGATCATCTTGTTGACCCGGAAGTGCCGCCCGACGTCGCGCAGGAACTCGATCGCGGACAGCCCCGCGGTCCAGTCCAGGTTGTTGACCATCCGGGCGGCGTACGGGCCCCCGAAGTCGAGCAGCGGCTCGATCTGTGCGCGTACCCGCTCCACCCAGCCGGCGACGACCTCCGGAGCGTTGAGCGTGCGCTCCGCGTCCGGCTTGGGGTCGCCGATCTGGCCCGTCGCGCCGCCGACCAGCGCCAGCGGCCGGTGCCCGGCCAACTGGAGCCGGCGTACGGTCAGCACCTGCACCAGGTGGCCGACGTGCAGGCTGGGCGCCGTCGGGTCGAAGCCGCAATAGAACGTGACGGGACCGTCCGCGAGCGCCTTGCGCAGGGCGTCCTCGTCGGTGGACAGGGCCAGCAGCCCGCGCCACCGCAGCTCGTCGACGATGTCCGTCACGTCTCTCATATCTCCTAGGTCTCGCCCGGTCCCGGTTAGGTCTCGCCCGGTCCCGGTCTGCTCCCGGTCCCGGTCTCGTACGCAGCCGCACCCGCGGCTGCGTACGAGGGTAATGCCGCCTACACGCCCTTGCTGACGGAGCTCATGTTGAAGTCGGGGATCCGCAGCGGCGGCATCGCCGCCCGCGTGAACCAGTCGCCCCACTCGCGCGGCAGCGTCCGCTCCGTGGCCCCCGCCTCGGCCGCGCGCCCCAGCAGGTCGACGGGCGACTCGTTGAAGCGGAAGTTGTTCACCGCGCCGGTCACCTCGCCGTTCTCCACCAGATAGACGCCGTCCCGGGTCAGCCCGGTCAGCAGCAGCGTCGCCGGGTCGACCTCGCGGATGTACCACAGGCACGTCAGCAGCAGCCCGGGGCCGTCGTGCCCCAGGCCCGCGACCATCTCGTCCAGCGACTTCGTGCCGCCCGCGTCCAGCACCAGGTTGTCCGCCTCGGGGGTGACGGGCAGGCCGGTGAGGTCCCCGGTGAAGCGGTTGGTCAGCAGGTGCCGCAGCGTGCCCTCGTGCAGCCAGTCCGTGGGCCCGAGCGGCAGCCCGTTGTCGAAGACCGACCAGTCGTTGCCGGAGGTGTGCGCGATCACGAAAGGCGCCGACTCCAGCCCCGGCTCCGCCGGATCGCTGCGCAGCGTCAGCGGCAGCCCGGCCAGCTTCTCGCCGACGCGCGTGCCGCCGCCCGGCTTGCTGAACACCGTGCGGCCGTCGTGCGCGTCACGGGCGGAGGCGCACCAGAACATGTAGACCAGCAGGTCGGCCACCGCGCTCGGCGGCAGCAGCGTCTCGTACCGCCCGGCGGGCAGCTCCACCGCGCGCTGGGCCCACGCCAGCCGCTGCGCCAGCTCCGCGTCCAGCTCGGCTGTCACGTCGGCGGTCACGTCGGTGAAGTCCCGGGTCGAGCGGCCCGCCCAGGCGGACTTCGTCCGGTCCGGGGACTTGGCGTTCACCTCCAGCGTGCCGGTCGGCTGGTCGTGGCGCAGCCGCAGCCCGGTGGAGGTGCCGAGGTAGGTGGAGGTCACCATGTGGTTCGCGAAGCCGTAGAGCTGCCGGCCGCCGGCCCGCGCGCGGGCGAAGGACTCGCCGAGCGCCGGCGCGAAGGCGGCGAACACGCCGGAGGAGGTCTCCGCCGGCGGCGCGGTGAAGCCGGCCGACGACGGCACGCCCTCGACCAGCGGGCGGGCGTCCTCCGCCGGGCCGCTCGCCCGCGCCGCCGCCTCCGCGGCCCGTACCAGCGGCTCCAGGTCATCGGCGGTGACCGCGGTGCGGGAGACGACGCCGGAGGCCGTGCCCTGACCGCCGTCGACGGTGGCGATGACGGTGAGCGTACGGCCGCGGGTCTCGCCGTTCGTCGTCAGGGCGTTGCCGGCCCAGCGCAGGTTCGCGCTCGACTCCTCGTCGGCGATCACGACGCAGCCGTCGGCACGCGACAGCTCCAGGGCCCGCTCGACGGTCTCGTGAGGCTCGGTCGTCCGGGTCGTCCGCGTCATCGGCCGGCCTCCTGGGTGGTGTTGAGGATGTTGACGTTCCGGAAGAGCGCGGACGGGCAGCCGTGCGAGACGGCCGCGGCCTGGCCGGGCTGGCCCTTGCCGCAGCTGAACGTGCCGCCGAGCACGTACGTCTCCGGGCCGCCGATCGCCGACATCGAGCCCCAGAAGTCGGTGGTCGTGGCCTGGTAGGCCACATCCTTGAGCTGGCCCGCCAGCCTGCCGTTCTCGATCCGGTAGAACCGCTGACCTGTGAACTGGAAGTTGTAGCGCTGCATGTCGATCGACCAGGAGCGGTCGCCGACGACGTAGATGCCGCGCTCCACCTCGCCGATCAGCTCGTCGGTCGTCGGCCCCTCGGGCGCCGGCTGCAGCGAGACGTTCGCCATGCGCTGCACGGGCACGTGGGCGGGGGAGTCGGCGAAGGCGCAGCCGTTGGAGCGGTCCGCGCCGGTGAGCTTCGCGATCCGGCGGTCCGTCTGGTAGCCGACGAGCACGCCCTCGCGGACCAGGTCCCAGGACTGCGCCTGCACGCCCTCGTCGTCGTAGCCGATGCTGGCGAGCCCGTGCTCGGCGGTGCGGTCACCGGTGACGTTCATCAGGCCCGAGCCGTACCGCAAGTGGCCGAGCTGGTCGAACGTGGCGAAGGAGGTGCCGGCGTACGCGGCCTCGTAGCCGAGGGCGCGGTCCAGCTCGGTGGCGTGGCCGACGGACTCGTGGATCGTCAGCCACAGGTTCGACGGGTCGACCACCAGGTCGTACGAACCGGCCTCGACGCCCGGCGCCGCCATCTTCTCGGCGAGCCAGCCGGGGATCTGCGCCAGCTCCGCGTCCCAGTCCCAGCCGGTGCCGGTCGCGTACTCCCAGCCGCGGCCGGCGGGCGGCGCGAGGGTGCGCATCGAGTCGAAGTCGCCGGAGTCGGTGACCGTCACCGCGGTCAGCTCCGGGTGCATCCGCACCCGCTGCTGGGTGGTCGAGGTGCCGGCGGTGTCGGCGTAGAACTTGTTCTCCTGCACCGCCAGCAGCGAGGCGTCCACGTGCGAGACGCCGGGGGCGCCGAGCAGCCGCTCGCTCCACTCGGTCAGCAGTCCGGTCTTGTCGGCGTCCGGTACGTCGAAGGGGTTCACGTCGTACGCGGAGACCCACGTCTGCTCCGCGTGCACCGGCTCCGGCGCCAGCGCGACCCGCTCGTCCGCCCCGGCCGCGGCGATGACCTGCGCCGACAGCTTCGCCATCGCCACCGCCCTGGCGGCGACCTGCGCGGCGGCGTCCATCGTCAGATCGACCCCGGCGGCGAAGCCCCAGGCCCCGCCGTGCACCACGCGCACCGCGTACCCGAGGTCGGTGGTGTCCGTGGTGCCCGCCAGCCGGGCGTCCTTCAGCCGCCAGGCGGCGCTGCGCACCCGCTCCAGGCGGAAGTCCGCGTGCTCGGCGCCGAGCGCCCGGGCCCGCGCGAGCGCGGCGTCCGCGAGGGCGCCGAGCGGCAGCGCGAGAAACGCGTCGTCGAGGGAATGGACCGACTTGCTCACGTTCTGCCCTCCGGTCGGTGGTGGGTGGAAGTGCTGTGGTGGTGTCCGCGCGGGGCCGCGTCCGGGACCCCGGCCGATCATGCCCGAGCGGATGCCCGGTGCCCAGCGGGTTTCTGTGAGAACCCCACAAGTGTCCGCCGCGGGCCTGTGTGGGGGGCGGAATGCCCGTGGCGCGTCCCGTACCGATAGCTTCTCGGGTGAGGAGTCCTGGAGAAAGTCCGGGATGCACCTGGGAGAAGGGATGGGTCCTTGAGCCGCTCGGTTCTGGTCACCGGAGGCAACCGCGGTATCGGCCTCGACATCACCCGCGCGTTCGCCGAGGCGGGCGACAAGGTCGCGTTCACGTACCGCTCCGGCGAGCCGCCCGCGGCGCTGGTGGAGCTGGGCTGTCTGCCGGTGAAGTGCGACATCACCGACACCGAGCAGGTCGACCGGGCGTACAAGGAGGTGGAGGAGCAGCACGGCAACGTCGAGGTGCTGGTGGCCAACGCCGGTGTCACCAAGGACCAGTTGCTGATGCGGATGTCCGAGGAGGACTTCACCTCCGTCCTCGACACCAACCTCACCGGCACCTTCCGCGTCGTCAAGCGCGCCAACCGCGGCATGCTGCGGGCCCGCAAGGGCCGCGTCGTGCTCATCTCCTCCGTGGTGGGCCTCATGGGCTCCCCGGGCCAGGCCAACTACGCCGCGTCCAAGGCGGCGCTCGTCGGCTTCGCCCGCTCGCTGGCGCGCGAGCTGGGCTCGCGCAACATCACCTTCAACGTCGTCGCGCCCGGCTTCGTCGAGACCGACATGACGCGGGCGCTGTCGGAAGAGCGGCAGGCGGAGATCGTCGCGCAGGTGCCGCTCGGCCGGTACGCGAAGCCGGCGGACGTCGCCGCGGCCGTGCGGTTCCTCGCCTCCGACGACGCCTCGTACATCACCGGAGCCGTCATTCCCGTGGACGGCGGATTGGGCATGGGTCACTGAGCACCATGAGCGGAATCCTCGACGGCAAGCGCGTCCTCATCACCGGCGTGCTGCTGGAGTCGTCCATCGCCTTCCACGCCGCGAAGCTGGCGCAGGAGCAGGGCGCGGAGATCATCCTCACCGCGTTCCCGCGGCCCACGCTGACCGAGCGCATCGCGAAGAAGCTGCCCAAGCCGGCGAAGGTCGTCGAAGTCGACGTCACCAACGACGAGCACCTGGCGCGGATCGAGGGCGTCGTGCGCGAGGAACTGGGCGGGCTCGACGGCGTCGTGCACTCCGTCGGCTTCGCCCCGCCGGACGCGCTCGGCGGCAACTTCCTGCACACGCCCTTCGAGTCCGTCGCCACGGCCATGCACGTCTCGGCGTTTTCGCTGAAGTCGCTGACGATGGCCTGCCTGCCGCTGATGCAGGGCGGCGGGTCGGTCGTCGGGCTCACCTTCGACGCGCAGTACGCCTGGCCGCAGTACGACTGGATGGGCCCGGCGAAGGCGGCGCTGGAGGCCACCAGCCGCTATCTGGCCCGCGATCTGGGCAAGGAGAACGTCCGCTGCAACCTGGTCTCGGCCGGGCCGATCGGCTCCATGGCGGCGAAGTCCATCCCCGGCTTCTCGGACCTGGCGGACGTGTGGAACACGCGCTCGCCGCTGGAGTGGGACATGGCGGACCCGGAGCCGGCGGGGCGCGGGATCGTGGCGCTGCTGTCGGACTGGTTCCCGAAGACGACCGGCGAGATCGTGCACGTCGACGGCGGCGTGCACATGATGGGCGCGTAGCCGGGAGCGCACCGGCGGTTTTCCCACGGCCTGCACCGGTCTCCAGGGCGGATCTGTACGGCGGACGGGCGGCTCCCGCGCGGGGTCGCCCGTTCGGCGTAGGCCGGTGCGCCGCGGGCGGGGCGGCGGCGCACGCTGGAGGGGCAGTTACCGTCCCCTTGTGGTGCAGCAGCGACGCGCGTGCGCGGGCGTCGCCGTACGGCCGAGGAGGTTCCGTGGTGCGTGAGGGCCTGCCCCGCTCCGGCCGCCGCACCCAGGGTTTCGCCCGCCGCCGTACGCGCCTGGCCGCGGCGGTCGCCGTCGCCGCCGTGCCCGTGCTCCTCCTGCCTGCGGCCGGCCGCGCGGTCGCCGCCGGTGCCGCCGGCGATCGCGGCGGGCCGGTGGAGGCCGAGTGCCGCACCGCCGTGACCGGGTCGGTCGTCACCGCCCGCTGCTACAACGCCGGGCCCTACGCCGACGCCGTCCAACTGCACATCGAGTGCGCCCGGTGGTGGGATCCGGACGTGGACGGGATGCGGATGCGGCTCGACCCCGCGGAGAGCGGCGAGATGAGCGACCGGTGCTGGTTCGGCGTCGCGCGGGCGTGGGTCAGCCACGAGCCGATACGGGACGTACCGGGCGGTTAGCTGTTACGTCCCCTCTGGCGCCTCTTCTGCGGAGGCCCCCGTCAGCCGCCGAGCGCCGGCTCCGGCATGCAGCCGTGGGCGTGCCGGCCCGCCTCCGCCGCCGCCGTCTCCGCGTCCCCGGCGCGGATCGCCGCCACCATCCGCCCGTGGTCCAGATGCTCCGCCGGCAGCAGCACGTCGCCCACCTTGGAGCGCAGTGTCGTGCGCACGACCTCGCCGAGGTCGGCGTAGACCGCCGTCAGGACCTCGTTGTGCGAGGCCGTGGCCACCGCCAGATGCAGCGTCGCGTCCGCGTCGACGAACGCCGCCGCGTCCCCCGACTCCCACGCCTCCTCGCGGCGCCGCAGCAGCAGCTCCAACTGCGTCATCTCCGCCTCCGTGCGGCGCGCCGCCGCCAGCCGCGCCGCCTGCGCCTCCAGCGCGCTGCGCAGCTCGGCGACGTGCCCGGGACTGGCCCCGGCGAACCGGCGCTGCATCACGCCCGCCAGCTCGCTGGTCGCGGCGACGTAGGTGCCGGAGCCCTGCCGGATGTCGAGCAGGCCGTTGTTCGCGAGCGCCCGCACCGCCTCGCGGAGGGTGTTCCGCGCGACGCCCAGTTGCTCCACGAGTTCCGGCTCGGTCGGGATGCGGCTGCCGACCGGCCATTCGCCCGCGGTGATCTGCGTACGCAACTGGGCGATCACCTGGTCGGTGAGGCTCGACCGGCGCGGCGACGTCAGTGCCATGTCTCTCCCGTGTGCGTGATACGGAGTGGACAGCCATTCATCCAATGATTCTATGATGGGCCGCATGCCACGCCGCAGCATTCTCACGAAACCCGCCGAAACCCCGGGCACGACGACCGGGGCGGCGCGGGCCGCCGGGCCGGCAGCAGGCCCGGAGCCGGCGTCCGCGCCGCGGGTGGCCCCGGGGCTGCTGTGGCTCCTGGCCCCCGCGCTGCTGCTCGCGGCGGTCAACCTGCGGCCCGCGATAGCCTCGCTCGGCGCGCTCCTGGAGGACGTACGCACCGACATCGGCATGAGCGGCACGGTCGCCGGGCTGCTCACCTCCATGCCGGCGCTCTGCTTCGCCGTCTTCGGCAGCCTCGCACCCCGCTTCGCCCGCCGCTTCGGCCCCGTGGCCGTCGTCACCGGCGGGCTCGTCGCGATCACCGCCGGCCTGGCGCTGCGCCCGCTGTTCGGCAACACCCCCGCGTTCCTCGCCGCCAGCGCGCTGGCGCTCGGCGGCATCGCGGTGGGCAACGTTCTGATCCCCGTCATCGTCAAACACTGGTTCCCGACCCGGGTCGGCTCGATGACCGGGCTCTACTCGATGGGCCTGGCCCTCGGCACCGCCTCCGCCGCCGGCGTCACCGTGCCGGTGAGCGAGGCACTGGGCGGCAGTTGGCGCCTGGGGCTCGGCGTCTGGGCCGCCGTCGCGGCGCTCGCCGTGGTGCCGTGGGCGGTGCTGTCGCGCGGGTCGCGCCGCGCCGGGTCCGCCGAAGGCACCGGCGCCGCTGCGGGCGCCGCAGACACCCGGCCCGCCGGGAACGCCGACGCCGGGGAGCCGCCGGCGGAGCCGGCGCGCCCGATCCGTATCACCGCCAGCCCCACCGCGTGGGCGCTCGCCGTCTTCTTCGGCCTGCAGGCCACGGCCGCGTACGTCACCCTCGGCTGGCTGCCGCAGATCTACCGCGACGCCGGCGTGCCCGCGTCCACCGCCGGCCTGCTGCTCGCCGTCGCCATGGGCATGGGCGTGCCGCTGGCCTTCGTGCTGCCGCGGATCGCGGCCCGGCTGCACCACCAGGGGCCGCTGGTCGTGGTGCTCGGCGCGTGCGGCCTCGGCGGCTACGCGGGGCTGTGGCTGGCGCCCGCGGGCGGCGCCTGGGTGTGGGCCCTGCTGCTGGCCGTGTCCAACTGCGCCTTCCCGCTGGTCCTCACCCTCCTCGGGGTACGGGCCCGCAGCCACGCCGGCCTCGTCCGGCTCTCCGCCTTCGCGCAGAGCACCGGCTATCTGATCTCCATCCCGGGCCCGCTGGCCGTCGGCGCGCTGTACGGGGCCACGGACGGCTGGAACGTCCCGCTGGCGGTGCTCGCGGGCTTCATGGTCGCCCAGGTGGCGGTGGGGATCGTCGCCGGACGCAACCGCGTGGTCGAGGACGAGGTCTGACGGCTCCGACGGCGGGTCCCGGCGGCGCCCCGGTGCTGCGGGCCGCGGGCCTCAGGGCGAGGCGATCGTGGCGATGACGCCGATGACCACCGTGATGGCGAGCATCGCGCCGAGCACGTAGAGCAGCTTGCGCTGCCCGTTCTGGGGGTTCGGGTCGAGCACGGGCATACGCCCAGTCTCGCATCCCCGCCCCGCGGCCCCGCACGAGGGCGCCGTCGGACGCCCGGGGTGGTGCTAGCCCCACCCTCCCCTAGGGGGCCAGGGTCAGGGGGAACTGGGTGGGTCACCGGATGGGACGGGCGGCCCCGGGTCCGTAGGTTCGAAGTGCCACGAAGGACCCGACGTTCGAACGACCCCGCGGAGGCGAAGATGTCAGCCGGTGCCCACACCCAGCCCGCACCGCCGGCGCAGCGCTGGCTGCCGTGGTGGTCCCTCGCCCTGCCCGTCCTGGCGTTCACCGTGCTCCTCGCCCTGCGGCTGTCCTGAACCGCTGGTCGCCGCCGCCGGCGGGCGGGCGGGCCCGTCACTCCTGGCGGGAGACCCTGCGAACTGCCCGGACCCGGCGGCCGGTTTCGTGCGAAGCTGAGCTTATGAGCGCAGGAACGTCCCGCAGCATCGTTCTTCTCCGACACGCCAAAGCCGACTGGGCCCAGGACTCCGACCACGAACGCCCCCTCGCCGAGCGCGGCCGGGCAGACGCCCCCGCCGCCGGAGAGTTCCTCGCGGCCCACGAATTCGTCCCCGACCTGACCCTCTGCTCCAGCTCCAAGCGCACCCGCGAGACGTGGAAGCTCGTCGTGGGCAAGCTCCCCCGACGGCCGCGGACGGTGTATGAGGAGCGGCTGTACGAGGCATCGCTCGGCGAGCTGATCCAGGTGCTGAACGAGGTCCCCGACGACGTCTCCACGCTGCTGGTCATCGGCCACAACCCCGGCATGCAAGGTCTCGCCGACGCCCTGGCGGGCTCCGCCGAGGGGGACACGCTGACCAGACTGAGCCGCGGTTTCCCGACGTCGGGCGTGGCCGTCGTGGAGTTCTCCGGCTCGTGGAAGTCCGTGGAGCACGGCGTGGGCCGGCTCACCGAGTTCTGGGCACCGCACCAGCAGTGAGCCCGGTCCTGGGCGGGTCCACACGGGCCGCCCCGGACCGCGCGTGCCCACGCCGTCCCGCCGGGACGCCGGCCCTCTGCCTCTGCCCCTCCCGCTCCCTCAGCCCTGCTTGCCTGCCTGCCTCTTCCCCGCTCAGCCCGCGAGGTCCCGGCGCAGATACTCCGCCGTCGCCGACTCCCCTGTACGGGCCAGCTCCGTCGGCGTGCCCTCGAACAGCACCCGGCCCCCGTCCCGCCCGCCGCCCGGACCCAGGTCGATGACCCAGTCCGCGTGCTTGACGACCTCCCGGTCGTGCTCGACCACGACCACCGTGCCGCCCCCGTCCACCAGCCGGTGCAGCAGCGCGGTCAGCCCCTCCACGTCGGCCATGTGCAGCCCGGCGCTCGGCTCGTCGAGGACGTACACGGCGCCCGGCAGCCGCAGCCTGCCGGCGAGCTTGAGGCGCTGGCGCTCGCCGCCGGACAGGGAGGCAACGGACTGGCCGAGCGCGACGTAGCCGAGCCCCACCTCGGCGAGCGGGGCGAGCAGGTCCGCGATCCGCGCCTCCTCGGCGCCGCCCGCCGCGAGGAAGTCCGCGGCCTGCGCCGCCGTCATCTCCAGCACGTCGGCGATGGAGCGGCCACGTACCGTGTGGGCCAGCGCCTCGGCCCCGAAGCGCCGTCCGCCGCACGCCTCGCAGCGCCTGCTGACCGGGTCCATGAACGCCAGGTCGGAGACGATGACGCCGCGGCCCCGGCAGGTCGAGCAGGCGCCGCGCGAGTTGAAGCTGAACAGCGCCGCGGACGCCCCCGTCGCGCGGGCGTAGTGGCGGCGCAGCGGGTCCATCGCGCCGAGGTACGTCACGGGGGTCGAGCGGGACGAGCCGGTGATCGCCGACTGGTCGACGACGACGGCCACGCGGCTGCCCGGAGCCCCGGCCGGATCGCCCGGTACGGCGTCCGCCCCGTCCGCGTAGCGCCGGACGAACTCCGCGACCAGCGTGCTCTTGCCCGACCCCGCGACCCCCGTCACCGCCGTCAGCACCCCGAGGGGGAACCCGACCGTGACGTCCCGCAGATTGTGCGCCGTCGCACGCTCCACCGGCAGGAAGCCCTTCGGGGTACGCACCCGCGTGCGCAGCGGCACCGTGCGCCCCCACCGGCGGCCCGTCGGCGTGTCCGCCGCCGCCAGCTTCGCCGGCGGCCCCGCGAACACCACCTCCCCGCCCCGCGTCCCGGCGCCGGGGCCCATGTCCACCACGTGATCGGCGATCGCGATGACGTCCCGGTCGTGCTCCACGACCAGCACCGTGTTGCCCTTGTCGCGCAGCTCGCGCAGCAGTCCGGTGAGCTGGTGCACGTCCCGCGGGTGCAGGCCGGTGCTCGGCTCGTCGAACACGTACGTCATCCCGGTCAGGCTCGACCCGAGCTGCCGTACGACCTTCAGCCGCTGCCCCTCCCCGCCCGACAGCGTCGACGTTGCCCGGTCCAGGCTCAGGTACCCCAGACCGACGCCCACCAGCCGCTCCAGCGTGCTCACCGCCGCCGCGGCGACGGGGCCGCCCACCGGGTCGTCGAGCTGCTTCAGCTCCGCCAGCAGGTCCCCGGCCTCCAGCGCGGCCAACTCGGCGATGTTCCGCCCCCGGATGCGGGCGGCGAGCGCCGCCTCGTTCAGCCGCGCCCCGCCGCAGCGCGGGCACGGCGCCTCGGTGACGACGCGCAGCACCTCGGCCCGGGTCCGGCCGGAGAGCGCGGCGACGTCCCGCCTGAGGTAGAGCCGGCCGAAGCGCTCGACCAGGCCCTCGTACGCGTTGTGCCCGTCCGCGCCGGTGCTCTTGACGCGGCGCGGCACCCGGAAGCCCTTGCCGTGCAGGAGCAGCTCCCACTCACGCGCGCCGTAGCGTGCCAGCGGCAGGCCGGGGTCGAACAGGCCCGACTCGGCGTACGTCTGCCACCACACCGAGCCGACGCCGAACGGCGCAAAGCGGATCGCGCCGTCGTTCAGCGACTTCGACCGGTCCAGGAACCGGTCCAGGTCGAGGCTGACCACCTTGCCGAGCCCGTCGCAGCCGGGGCACATCCCGCGCGGATCGTTGAACGAGTACGCGCTCGCCTCCCCGGCGGACGGCGTGGCGCAGCGGGAGAACAGCACGCGCAGGACGGCGTAGACGTCGGTCGCGGTGCCGACGGTGGAGCGGGCCCCGCCGCCGAGCGGGCGCTGGTCGACGACCACGGCGGGGGTCAGGTTCGCCAGCTCGTCGGCCCGCGGGCGCTCGTGCCGCGCCAGGCGGTTGCGTACGAACCACCCGAAGGTCTCGCCGAGCTGCCGCTGCGACTCCACCGCGAGCGTGTCGAAGACGAGGGAGGACTTGCCGGAGCCCGACACCCCGGTGAAGACGGTGATCCGGTCGCGGGGGATGTCGAGGGAGACGTTGCGGAGATTGTGCTCGCGGGCCCCGGTGATACGAATGCTGTGCTGAGGTGCCATGACCTCGAAGCTACGGGCGAAGGAGGTCAGAACATGTCCGCCTTCTCGGTCATGATCGAGGGATGAGCGACACCCCCGCACGGCTGCTGAAGCTGCTGTCCGTGCTGCAGAGCGGACGCGAGCACAGCGGCCCCGAGCTGGCCGGCCGCCTCGGCGTCAGCGTGCGCACCGTACGCCGCGACGTCGACCGGCTGCGCGCGCTGGGCTACCCCGTGGACGCCAGCGTCGGCGCTCTCGGCGGCTACCGGCTCGCCGCGGGCACCGCGATGCCGCCGCTGCTGCTCGACGACGACGAGGCCGTCGCCGTCGCCGCCGGGCTGCGCGCCGTGGCCACCGGGGGCGTCGCGGGGATCGGGGAGACGTCCGTACGGGCCCTCGCCAAGCTGGAACAGGTCCTCCCGGCGCGGCTGCGCCGCCGCGTCGCCGCGCTGAACCAGGCCACGGTGCCGCTGGCCGTGAGCCCGGCGGGCGCGGTGGCGGCGGCCGGGGCGCCGGTGGACACGGAGGTGCTGGCGACGCTGGCCGGTGCGGCGAGCCGGGGGGAGGGGCTGCGGTTCGGCTACCGGGGCAAGCGCACGGGCGCGGCGGAGGCCGCCGGGCCGGCCGCCGGGCCCGTCGGCGAGCCGCGCGGCCCGCACCGCGCCGGGCCCGCCGCGGGCGCCGCGCGCCGGCACGTGGAGCCGTACCGGCTCGTCAGCACCGGTCAGCGGTGGTATCTCGTGGCGTACGACCGCGACCGTGCCGACTGGCGCAGCTTCCGCGCCGACCGGATCGACGACCCGCGGCCCACCGGCGTCCGCCACCCGCCGCGCGAGCTGCCCGCCGCGGACGCCGCCGCCTTCGTAGCCGAGTCCATCGCCGGCCACCGGGGGCGCTACCGCGCCGTCGTCACCCTGCACGTACCCCTCGAAGAGGCCGTACGCCGCCTCCCGCGGGGCGCCGGACTGCTGGAGCCGGCCGGGCCGGGGCGCTGCACGCTGGTCACCGGCGGCGACGCGCTCGACTGGCTGGCCGTGCGGATCGCGCTGCTCGGCGTGGACTTCGAGGTGCGCGAGCCGCCCGAGCTGGCGGACTTCCTGCGCGGCCTCGGCGACCGCATCACCCGGTCGTGTCCGCCGCCTCCACCTCGTCGCGCGTGATGCCCAGCAGGTAGAGCACCGTGTCGAGGAAGGGCACGTTCACCGCCGCGTGCGCGGCCTGCCGGACCAGCGGCTTGGCGTTGAACGCCACCCCCAGGCCCGCCGCGTTGAGCATGTCGAGGTCGTTCGCGCCGTCCCCGATCGCCACCGTCTGCGCCAGCGGCACGCCGGCCTCGGCGGCGAAGCGGCGCAGCAGCCGGGCCTTGCCCGCCCGGTCCACGACGGGCCCGGTGATCCGGCCGGTGAGCTTGCCGTCGGCGATCTCCAGGGTGTTCGCGGCGGCGAAGTCCAGCCCGAGGCGGTCCTGGAGGTCGTCGGTGATCTGCGTGAAGCCGCCGGAGACCACCCCCACCTGGTAGCCGAGGCGCTTGAGCGTACGGATCAGGGTGCGGGCGCCGGGCGTCAGCCGTACCTCCTCGCGCACCTTGTCCACCACCGACTCCTCAAGACCCGCCAGCAGCGCCACCCGGGCGTGCAGGGACTGCTCGAAGTCCAGCTCGCCGCGCATCGCGGCGGCGGTCACTCCGGCGACCTCGGCCTCGCAGCCGGCGTGCGCCGCGAACAGCTCGATGACCTCGTCCTGGATGAGGGTGGAGTCGACGTCCATCACCACGAGCCGCTGGGCGCGGCGCTGCAGCCCGGACGCCACGACGGCGACGTCCACGCCGAGGCGGGCGGCGGCTATGGCCAGCGCGGTGCGCAGCTCCT
Organism: Streptomyces sp. CNP082; assembly: GCF_059570535.1. Lineage (NCBI taxonomy): Bacteria > Bacillati > Actinomycetota > Actinomycetes > Kitasatosporales > Streptomycetaceae > Streptomyces > Streptomyces sp. CNP082. The sequence goes on along the minus strand of NZ_JCANSZ010000006.1, from coordinate 13,732 downwards.
CGGTCGCGGTGCCGGAGACCTCGAACTCCACGGCGGTGACGGGGTACTTCGCGAGCCGGAAGATGCGGTCGATGTTGCCGCCGGTGCCGGTGATCGCGGCGGCGATGCCGGCGGTCGACTGGGCGGTCAGCGGCTGCCCGAGCACGGTCACGTGGGAGCGGCCGGGGGCACGCGGCTCGTTGTCGCCGGTGCCCGAGATTATCTCCGCCTCCAGGCGCATGGAGTCCGCCCAGGAGTGGATCGTCGCGCGCAGTTCGCCCTCGGTGGCGCCGACGGGCGGGGTGACCAGGGCGCACAGGGTGATGCGACCGCGGGTGACGATCTGCTCGATGTCGATGACCTCGACCCCGTAGGCGGCGAGAGTGTCGAAGAGGCCGGCGGTGAGGCCGGTGCGGTCGCGGCCGAAGATCTTGACGAGAAGCGTGCGGGCGGCGGTGGTCATGGTGAGACCACGGTATCGCGGTGGGGCCGCCTGGCGGCCGGGCGGGTCGGGGTCGCGGCGGGGGTCGGCGGGCCCGCTGGGCTGGGAGGTTGCGGTGGGGGATACGTGCGGTTGCCGGGGGCCGAACGGGCGGGGGAGGGGCGCCGGGGTCCTGCCGCCGGCGCGGGCGGCCTGCCGCCTCCCGCCCGGGCCTTCCCGCCCGCGCTTTCCGTCACCGTGCGTGATCCGCCCCGGGAGTGGAGAGAACCGGAAGGTGAAGCTCCACATCCTTCTGTGACCCGCGTTTTCGTCGAGCGACTGTTACTGAAATAGTTCCTCAGGATGTTCGCCATCCCTAGAATCCCTACGGGCCTGTTGAAGTCAGGTGCCGTACAGGGGGCACCTCGGGGGACAACTTTGTGGGGCATGGAGTGCCTGAACTCGTACTTGAACTGAACGGACAGACGTGGACCCTCGACCCGGCGCGCGCCTACCGCGTCGGCCGGGATCCGCAGGGGGACGTGGTGCTGGAGGACGCCAGGGTCTCCTGGCGGCACGCCAGCCTCCGGTGGGGCGGCCGGAGCTGGCTCCTCGAGGACGTCGGCAGCACCAACGGCTCGTACGTGGAGGGCCAGCGGGTCCACCAGATCGAGGTCGGCCCCGGCTCGGTCGTGTACCTCGGCAACGCCACCGACGGCCCGCAGTTGCGGCTCTCCGCGCCCGTCGGCGCCGTAGCCCCCGACGTGTACAGCGCCCAGACCGCCATGGCCCAGCCGCCGCCCGGCGCCCAGCAGGCCGCCCCGCTGCAGCAGGCGCCCGGCGCCTGGGGCGCCCCGCCGCAGGGACCTCCGCAGGGACCTCCGCCCCAGGGGCCGCCGGCCGGCATGCCGCCCCAGCAGCCGTACGTCCCGCAGCAGCACTCCGCGCCGCAGCGCCCGCCCGCCGGCGCGGGCCCCGGCGGCGGCCCGGTTGCCCCGTCGGTCTACGGCGACCGCAGCCCCACGACGTTCCACCAGCTCTCGCTGGGCCGCGTCACCCGCATAGGCCGGGCGCTGGAGAACGAGCTGGTCGTCTCCGACCTGCAGGTCTCGCGCCACCACGCGGAGTTCCGGTCCACGCCCGACGGCCGCTCCGAGATCGTCGACCTCGGCAGCCACAACGGCACGTACGTCAACGGTGAGCAACTGCCGCAGCGCGGCCGGCGGCCCATCGGCCCCGACGACATCATCGGCATCGGTCACTCCACCTTCCGGCTGGTCGGGGACCGGCTGGAGGAGTTCGTCGACACCGGTGAGGTCAGCTTCTCGGCCCGCCACCTGACCGTGAAGGTCGACGGCGGCAAGGTCATCCTGGACAACGTCTCCTTCGGCGTACCCGAGAAGAGCCTGGTCGCCGTCATCGGCCCGTCGGGATCCGGCAAGTCCACACTCCTCAAGGCGCTGACGGGCTACCGCCCCGCGGACGTCGGCGACGTCCTCTACGACAACCGGAACCTCTACAAGCAGTTCGCCGAGCTGCGCCACCGCATCGGCCTGGTGCCGCAGGACGACATCCTGCACACCCAGCTCACCGTCACCCGCGCCCTGCGCTACGCCGCCAAGCTCCGGTTCCCCGGCGACACCGCGGAGGCCGAGCGCGCCGCCCGCGTCGACGAGGTGCTGCGCGAACTGAAGCTCGACATCCACAAGGAGAAGCGGATCAGCTCGCTCTCCGGCGGCCAGCGCAAGCGCGTCTCGGTGGCCCTGGAGCTGCTCACCAAGCCGTCGCTGATCTTCCTCGACGAGCCGACCTCGGGCCTCGACCCGGGCATGGACCGCGACGTCATGCAGTTGCTGCGCGGCCTGGCCGACGACGGCCGTACGGTCCTGGTCGTCACCCACTCCGTCGCCGAACTCGCGCTCTGCGACCGGCTGCTGGTCATGGCGCCGGGCGGCGGCGTGGCGTACTTCGGCCCGCCCGAGGAGGCGCTGAACTTCTTCGGCTACGACAGCTGGGCCGACATCTTCTCCGCCTTCGAGAACTACCGCGAGTACGACTGGAAGGGCCGCTGGCAGGGCTCCCAGCACTACCAGATGTACGCGGCCGACATCGACGCCGTGGCCCCGCAGCCGGTCGCGATGCAGCCGCCGCAGTTGCTCCGGCCGTCCAAGCCGCAGGGCTGGGGGCCGCAGTTGTGGACGCTGATGAGACGGTACGTGTCCGTGCTCGCCTCCGACCGCTTCTTCGTCGCGCTCTCCATCGTGCTGCCGGTGGTGCTCGGCGGTGTCAGCGTCGCCATCCCGGCCGAGTTCGGGCTCGGCTACGGCACGCCGAAGATCCACCTGATCAACAGGGACGCGGGCACGATCATGCTCATCCTCGCGATCGGCGCCTGCTTCTCCGGCGCCGCGAACTCCGTGCGTGAGCTGATCAAGGAACGGGTGATCTACGAGCGGGAACGGGCCGTCGGTCTGTCACGCTCCGCGTACGTGACGTCCAAGGTGGTTGTCCTCGGCATCATCACCATCTTCCAGGGCGGGGTCATCAGCGCCATCGGCGTCCTCAGCCGGGACAAGCTGCCGGAGGAGGGAGTGATCCTCTCCGACCTGCCTGCGGTGGAGCTGACGATCAGCGTCACCGCGCTGGGTCTGACCTCGATGATGGTCGGTCTGATCATCTCCGCGCTGGTGAAGACCTCCGAGATGACCATGCCGCTGCTGGTGATGTTCGCCATCGTGCAGGTGGTCTTCACCGGCGTGCTCTTCCAACTGCACGGCACACCGGGCGTGGAGCAGCTCGCCTGGCTGATGCCGTCGCGCTGGGCCGTGGCCGCGATGGGCTCGACCGCCGACCTGAACGTGCTGCTGCCGTGGGACAGCGGCGAGACGGACACGCTGTGGGAGCACACGGCGGGCACGTACCTGTTCAACATCTTCGTGCTGATCGCGATGGGCGTGGTGTGCGGCTTCATCGTCGCCCGGCTGCTGCGCAAGCACGAGCCGGAGGTCATGCGCTGACCGCACCCCCGCACGGCCGACGGGCGGCACCCCTCGCAAGGGGTGCCGCCCGTCGCCGTATGTGCCGGGGCCGGCCGGGCCGGCAGTGCCGCCGGCTCAGTACCAGTTGTTGGCCTGCCAGAAGGACCAGGCGTCGCAGGCGCTGCCGTAGCGGTCCTTCATGTAGTCCAGGCCCCACTCGATCTGCGTCTTGGGGTTGGTGCGCCAGTCGGAGCCCGCGGTCGCCATCTTGGTCGCGGGCAGCGCCTGGACGAGGCCGTACGCGCCCGAGGACGCGTTCTGCGCGGTGTGGTCCCAGCTGCTCTCCCGCTCGACGATGTGGGAGAAGCACTCGAACTGCGCGTCACTCTTGATCATCTTGTTGGCGATGGCCCGCGACTTGGTCGGGGCTGCCTCGGGCGCCGCGGCGGTGGCGACGGGGGCGAAGGACAGGGCGGTCGTGGCGGCCGCCGAGCCCGCAAGGGCGGCGACGAGGGCCTTGCGGCCCCGGATACGGTGCATGTTCTCGCGCATCGTTCGCTGTGACCTCTCCACGCGACGTCTGGGGACTCCGACATTGTTAGAGGATCGGAAATTTCGATGCAAAGACCCCCATTACGACTCCGCCTCGTAGCCCAGGGCGGGCCTTTGGTCCCGCGCCCGACGACCCCGGACCGGCCGGATCCGGGCGGCCCGCCACTACTCCCGGTCGTAGGTGACATGGCTCTCGTGGCGCACCTCACATCCGGCGGCTCCCACGGGTCGGCACAGCGGCCTAGGACCGGGGTCTGACACCGGCCCGGTCCCCGGCTGGATCACGCGGACCGGCCCGGCGGGTAGCGTGAACACATGTCCACCCCCGCAGCCGGCCCGGCCGCCGGACTCGAAGCGGTCAGCCGCGCCCTGCTCGCCATGAGCCGGCAGGTGCAGGTCCGCGACGTGCTCCAGACGATCACGGCGTCCGCGCGCGAGCTGCTGCAGGCCGAGTACGCCGCCCTGGGCGTGCCGGACGACCACGGGGGCTTCGCCCAGTTCGTCGTCGACGGCGTCAGCGACGCGCAGTGGAAGGCCATCGGCCCGCTGCCCCGGCAGCACGGCATCCTCGCCGCGCTGCTGCGGGACGCCGAGCCGGTGCGCCTCGGCGACGTGCGCAAGGACCCCCGGTTCGGCGGCTGGCCCAGCGCCCACCCGCGGCTGCGGGACTTCGTCGGCGCCCCCATCGCCGACGGCGAGGAAGTCCTCGGCGCGCTCTTCCTCGCCAACAAGCAGTGCGAGCCGGACGACCCGCCGGGCCCCGACGGCTGCCGCTTCGGCGCCGAGGACGAGGCCCTGCTGCGCACCCTCGCCGACCACGCCGCCATCGCGCTGACCAACGCCCGCCTCTACGAGCGCAGCCGCGAGCTGACCATCGCCGGCGAACGCGCCCGTATCGCACACGAGCTGCACGACGCCGTCTCCCAGAAGCTCTTCTCGCTGCGCCTGACCGCGCAGGCCGCCGCCGCCCTGGTCGACCGCGACCCCGCGCGCGCCAAGGGCGAGCTGCAGCAGGTCGCGCGGCTCGCCGCGGACGCCGCCGACGAGCTGCGCGCCGCCGTCGTCGAGCTGCGCCCCGCGGCCCTGGACGACGACGGCCTCCTCGCCACCCTGGCGACCCAGGTGCAGGTGCTCGACAGGGCTCACCGCGCCCGCGTCACCTTCACCTCCGCCGAGGTACGCGCCCTGCCCGCGGCGCAGGAGGAGGCGCTGCTGCGGGTCGCGCAGGAGGCCCTGCACAACGCGCTGCGGCACGCCGACGCCGGGCTGGTCGAGGTCACCCTCACCCGGCACGGCCGCCGCGGCGCGCGGCTGCGGGTACGCGACGACGGCCGGGGCTTCGACCCGGAAACCGTCCGCTCCGCCGGCCGCCACCTGGGCCTGGTGTCCATGCGCGACCGCGCCGCCGGCGTCGGCGGCGCCCTGACCGTCCAGTCGGCGCCCGGGAAGGGCACCGTGATCGAGATGGAGGTGCCCGGTGGCTGAGGCGGGCGCAGAGCTGAGGACCCACGGCCCGGACGGGGCGGACGGCACGGACGTGCCCGGCCGGATCCGGGTGCTGCTGGTCGACGACCACCAGGTCGTACGGCGCGGGCTGCGCACCTTCCTGGAGGTGCAGGACGACATCGAGGTCGTCGGCGAGGCCGCGGACGGCGACGAGGGCGTGGCCCGTACCGCGGAGCTGGTGCCGGACGTGGTGCTGATGGACGTGAAGATGCCCGGCACCGACGGCATCGAGGCGCTGCGCCGCATCCGCGAGTCCGGCAGCGCGGCGCGCGTGCTGGTCATCACCAGCTTCACCGAGCAGCGCACGGTCGTCCCCGCGCTGCGCGCGGGCGCCGCGGGCTACGTCTACAAGGACGTCGACCCCGAGGCGCTGGCCAAGGCGATCCGCTCGGTGCACGCCGGGCACGTGCTGCTCCAGCCGGACGTCGCCGGGGCGCTGCTGGCCCCCGACGCCGGCGGCGGGCCGGCGCAGGGGCGGGGGACGACGCTGACCGAGCGGGAGCGCGAGGTGCTGGCGCTCATCGCGGACGGCCGCTCGAACCGGGAGATCGCCCGCGCGCTCGTGGTCTCGGAGAAGACCGTCAAGACGCACGTGTCGAACATCCTGATGAAGCTGGACCTCGCCGACCGGACGCAGGCCGCTCTCTGGGCCGTACGGCACGGTCTGAGCGGCTGAAACGCCACCCGGCGCGCCCCCCTCGCGCCGGCGCGACACCGCCTTCCTATCCGAGATTCATACTGTCGTGTAGATGTCGCCCGACCGGCGCAACCGCGCCGGACGCCCCGCGTTCTCCATGGCGTGCCGCGGCACCCGCCGCGGCCGACGCAAGGAGGAACTCATGAGGAACCTGAAGCGGGCGGCAGCCGTCACCCTCGCCGCGAGCGGCCTGGCCGTGGCGAGCGCGGGCATCGCCGCCGCACACGGCGGCGCAACCGCCAGCGGCCAGGCCCCCGGCTCGCCGGGCATCGGCTCCGGCAACCTGGTCCAGGCGCCGGTCCACGTGCCGGTGAACGCCTGCGGCACCACCGTCAGCGTCGTCGGCCTGCTGAACCCGGCATTCGGCAACCTCTGCCTGAACCGCTGACGACCCACGGTCAGCCGGCACCGGAACCGGCCCCCGGGCACCGCCAGGCGGGCCGGTCTGCACGCTCTTGACGTGCGGAGGGGCGCCGCCCATTGGGCTGAACGGTGGGCTCCGGACGCAGCGGCGTGTCCCACTGGACTCCTCGGCCGTTGCGCAGCATGCACCCCGAGCCCGGGGTGTGCGCAGCCAACAGGAGGAACGACTTTCCATGCATGCAGTGAAGAAGGCGGCCTGCGTCCTCGCCACCGCAGGTCTCGCGACCGGTGCCGGGGCGGGCGCGGCGGTCGCCGACTCCGGGGCCGGAGCCACGGCCGCGGGCTCACCCGGCATCATCTCGGGCAACGTGGCCCAGATCCCCGTGCACCTGCCGGTGAACCTCGTCGGTAACAACATCTCCGTGGTCGGCCTGCTGAACGCGCCGTTCGGCAACACCGGCATCAACGGCTGACGGAGCGCACCTTCTGTCGCGTACGCCCCCCACGGCCCGCCCGCGGGGGGCGTACGCGCCGCCGCACGCCCCCCGCGCCCGCGCACCTCACCCGCGCTCCAACTCCTCCACGAATGCGTTGTACGCCGCCACCCGCGCCCGCCGCGCCGTCCGCTCCAGCGGTCGCAGCGCCTCCCCGCGAGCCGCTATCTCCCCCGCGCTGACCGCCGCCCCGTGCCCCCCGCCCGGATCCCGCGCGATGTCCACCAGCGCCCCCACGCGCTGCGCCAGCTCCAGCACCCGCACCGCCCGCGGCGGATACCCCGGCGCCAGCACCTCGCGCCCCCGCTCCGCCCGCGCCCGGTACGCCGTCAGCGCCGCCTGGGCGGCCGGCCCCGAGCCCGCCACGTCCAGCCGCGCCAGCACCTCCGTGGCCTCCCGCATCGCCTCCGCCAGCTCCCGCTCCGCCTCACCCAGCGACGGCACGTCCGCCGGCGGTGCCTCCCGCACCGGCCGGCACCGCCACCGCAACCGGACCAGCTCGTCCCCCTCCGGCCCCACCGACCAGACCTCCGGCACCAGCCCCAGCGCCGGCCCGCCGGTCACCAGCACCGCCTCACCCGCGTCCAGCGCCAGCGCGTTGAACTCCGGCGGCCCGGCCAGCCCCAGCGGGTGCCCCGGCACCGGCAGCGCCACCCGCAGCCCCTTCGCGCCCAGCGCCCGCAGCCGCCCCAGCGCCATCGTCAGGCCCACCCCCTCGGACCACTCCGCTCCCTCGGCCGCCGCAGCGGACCGTTCCCCCGGCAGCCCCGTCACCCGGTGCCCGTCGTCGTCCGCGACGATGCGCTCCGCCGCCTCGTCGGGCGAGATGTGCCCGGATAGCAGGGCATTTCCCCAGGCCGCCAACCGGCCAGAACGTGGTTCTTCGAGCATGGCACCAGCCTACGGACAGGCTCCGACATCGCGTGGCGTAGGTTTGCCCTGGGGCGGTGTCGCAGGCGCGCACCGCGTACGAAGGACCGACACTGCAAGGGGAGACGGCACGCTCATGAGCGATGTACTGGAGCTGGTGGACGTATCGGTGGTCCGCGACGGCAGGGCTCTGGTCGAACAGGTCTCCTGGTCCGTCGCGGAGGGCGAGCGGTGGATCATCCTCGGCCCCAACGGCGCGGGCAAGACCACGCTGTTGAACATCGCCTCCAGCTATCTCTTCCCCTCCACGGGCACCGTCCAGATCCTCGGCGAGAAGCTCGGCAGCGTTGACGTCTTCGAGCTCCGCCCCCGCATCGGCATGGCCAGCGCCGCGCTCTCCGAGAAGCTGCCCAAACGCCAGACGGTCCTGCAGACCGTCCTCACCGCCGCCTACGGCATGACCGCCCACTGGCAGGAGAGCTACGAGGCCGTCGACGAGGAGCGCGCCAAGGCGTTCCTCGACCGCCTCGGCATGAGCGAGTTCCTGGAGCGCAGATTCGGCACCCTCTCCGAGGGCGAGCGCAAGCGCACCCAGATCGCCCGCGCCATGATGACCGACCCCGAGCTGCTCCTCCTCGACGAGCCGGCCGCAGGACTCGACCTCGGCGGTCGCGAGGACCTCGTACGCCGCCTCGGCCGGCTGGCCCGCGACCCGTACGCGCCCTCGATGATCATGGTGACGCACCACGTCGAGGAGATCCCCCCGGGGTTCACCCACGTGCTGATGATCCGGCAGGGCAAGGTGCTCGCCGCCGGACCCATCGAGACCGAGCTGAACTCCCGCAACCTCTCGCTCTGCTTCGGCCTGCCCCTCGTCCTCGACCACGCGGACGAGCGCTGGACCGCCAAGGGCCTGCCGATGTCCAAGGCGTAGCCGCCGCCTGGCCACCCGGCCCCACGGCAGACGTAGCCGAGGCGGCTACAGCCCCCGGGCATCTGTCCCGAATCCCTTGCCCCGCAATAGCATTGGACCCGTGGATGCATGGGTGTGGTGGCTGATCGCCGCCGTGGGCATGGGCATTCCTCTGGTGCTGACCGCCATGCCGGAGTTCGGCATGTTCTCGGTCGGCGCGGTCGCCGCCGCCGTGACGGCCGGACTGGGGGGCGGAATCACCGTACAAGTGATCGTCTTCGCGGTCGTCTCGACCGCCCTCATCGCCGCCGTACGGCCCGTGGCGCGCCGCCATCGCGGCCAGGGCGGGGCGGCCATGGGCGTGGACGCCCTCAAGGGCAGACAGGCGGTCGTGCTGGAACGGGTCGACGGCTCCGGGGGGCGCATCAAGCTCGCCGGCGAGGTGTGGAGCGCCCGGGCCCTCGACTCGGGCGAGGTTTACGAGCCCGGTCAGAAGGTCGATGTTGTGGACATCGACGGTGCAACCGCCGTCGTCATGTGACCGGAAGCGCCCGTACGGGCAAGGCCGTTCTGCCACACTCGGCGGCTGGGCCGCACAATTGGATCACTAACCGGGGAGCAGTATGCAGCCGATCATCATCGTCCTGATCATCCTGGTGGTGCTCGTCTTCATCGCACTCATCAAGACGATCCAGGTCATCCCGCAGGCCAGTGCGGCCATCGTGGAGCGCTTCGGCCGCTACACCCGCACCCTCAACGCCGGCCTCAACATCGTGGTGCCGTTCATCGACACCATCCGCAACCGTGTCGACCTGCGCGAGCAAGTCGTGCCGTTCCCACCGCAACCCGTGATCACCCAGGACAACCTGGTGGTGAACATCGACACCGTCATCTACTACCAGGTCACCGACGCCCGGGCCGCCACCTACGAGGTCGCCAGCTACATCCAGGCCATCGAACAGCTCACCGTCACCACCCTGCGCAACATCATCGGCGGCATGGACCTGGAACGCACCCTGACCTCCCGCGAGGAGATCAACGCCGCGCTGCGCGGCGTCCTCGACGAGGCCACCGGCCGCTGGGGCATCCGCGTCAACCGCGTCGAGCTGAAGGCCATCGAGCCGCCCACCTCCATCCAGGACTCGATGGAGAAGCAGATGCGCGCCGACCGTGACAAGCGCGCCGCGATCCTCACCGCGGAAGGCGTCCGGCAGTCCGAGATCCTCACCGCGGAGGGCGAGAAGCAGGCCGCGATCCTGCGCGCCGAGGGCGAGGCCAAGTCCGCGGCGCTGCGCGCCGAGGGCGAGGCGCAGGCCATCCGCACGGTCTTCGAGTCCATCCACGCCGGCGACCCGGACCAGAAGCTGCTGTCGTACCAGTACCTGCAGATGCTGCCGAAGATCGCCGAGGGCGACGCGAACAAGCTCTGGATCGTGCCCAGCGAGATCGGCGACGCCCTCAAGGGCCTCGGCGGCGCCCTGGGCAACTTCGGCCCGCCCTCGCCCACCGGCGGCGACGGCGGCGCCCCCAGGACGAGCACCCGCAAGGCGCCCACCTACCGCGAGCAGCCGCCGCTGGAGTAGGCGCCAGGCGGCGCACCCGCCCGCCGTACGACGCGAGCCCGCCCCCGGTCGTCACCACGACCGGGGGCGGGCTCTTGCTCCGTACGACTCTCCGTACGACCGACTCTCTGTGACGACACGGGCGGGGCGCTCACGCGCCGGAACTCAGGCGGGGACGCCCACCTCGCGGCCTTCCGGCAACGCCAGCCACTGCGGCAACTGCTCCTGCTCCCGCACCCCCAGCGCCAGCAGCAGCGCGTCCGCCGGCGTCGGCTCGAACGGCCGCCGCAGCAGCCGCATCCCCGCCTGCTCCGGCGTCCGGTCCGCCTTGCGGTGGTTGTCCGCGGCGCAGGACGCCACCGTGTTCAGCCAGGTGTCGCCACCGCCCAGCGAACGCGGCACGAGGTGGTCCACGGTCGTCGCGCGCCGGCCGCAGTACGCGCACCGGTGCCGGTCGCGTACCAGCACACCCCGCCGCGACCACGGCGCCCGTCTTCGGAACGGCACCCGCACGTACCGGCACAGCCGGATCACCTGGGGCACCGGAAGCTCCACGCTGGCCGCCCGCAGCCGCATACCGGACTGCGCCTGCTCGACGACCGCCTTGTCCTGCAGCACCAGCACCACCGCACGGCGGAGCGACACCGTCGACAACGGCTCGAAGCTCGCGTTGAGCACCAGCGTCTCGCGCATCCCGGTCACACCTCCCGGCTCCCCCTCACCGAGCGGCGAGGTGGGTCCACTGTGCCCGGGGAGACCGGCCGCGACAACGCAATTTCAGCCCGCCGCGGGCACCTCGTGCGTGCCGATGAGCTGCGCCCTCGCGAGGGTGTGGAAGCGGAGGTTGAAGCCCACGACGGCCGGCGTCACGTCCGCGTCGGGCCCCAGCTTCTCCTGGTCCACCGCGTACACCGTGAACACGTACCGGTGCTCACCGTCACCGGGCGGCGGGGCCGCGCCCGTGAAGTCGTGGGTCCCCGCGTCGTTACGCACGGTCACCGCCCCCTGCGGCAGCCCGGCCATGTCCCCCGTGCCCGCGCCCGCCGGCAGCTCCGTCACGGACGCCGGGATGTCGAACACCGACCAGTGCCAGAACCCGCTGCCGGTCGGCGCGTCCGGGTCGTAGCAGGTGACGGCGAAGCTCTTCGTCCCCTCCGGGAACCCCGACCAGCGCAACTGCGGCGAGGAATTGCCCTTCGCCCCGATCTGCGCGTCCGGCAGGGGGGCGCCTTCCTGCACGCCGTCGCTGGTGACGGTGAACGACGGCACTGCGGGATGGAAGTCGTGGGGCAGCGGCGGCCGGTTCTGCTCGGGCACGTGAGACACCTCCAGGTGACTGTGACACAAGGACACCGCGCGGCGGGTACGCGGGACACACGCGGAACGCGGAGCACCGGTACGCACGCCGCACGGCGGTCAGCCTAACGAGCCGCAGCCCGGGCGCCGCCGCCACACGACCGCGTGGCTCAGAACCAGTTGCGGCGCGACCCCACCTCGGAGATCCACTGGTTCAGGTACGCGCTCCAGTCGGTCTGCTGGAAGTCGGTCAGCCCCACCTGGAACATCCGGAACGAGTCACCGCCGTCGGTGAACAGCCCCGGCTTCTTGTCCATCTCCAGCACCACGTCCATCTGGTGCCCGTCGGCGAGGAACGTCAGCTCCACGGCCGTCAGCCCGCGGTACTGCTGCGGCGCGTAGAACTCGATCTCCTGGTAGAACGGCAGCCGCTGCCGCGTGTTGCGGATGTGCCCGCGCTCCAGGTCCGCGCTCTTGAAGCGGAAGCCCAGCCCGCCGAACGCGTCGAGGATCGCCTGCTGCGCCGGCAGCGGGTGCACGGAGATCGGGTCGAGGTCCAGCGAGTCCACCGCCCGGGCGATCTCCAGTTCGGTGGTCACGCCCACGTTCATCCCCGGCAGCCGCTGCCCCATGACGGACGTCACGGGCGTCTCCCACGGGACGTCCAGGCTGAACGACACGTTGTGCACGGCGTCCGGCTGGATCTCGAACGCGCCGCCGAGCCGCTGCCGGTGGAACTCGATGTCCTGCTTGTACTCGTTGTCGCCGCTCTCCACCTCCACGCGCGCCTGCAGCCCGACGGACAGCCCCTCCACCTCCTGGGCCACCGACCCGCCTTCGATGCGGACCTCGCCCTGCACGACGCCGCCGGGCACGACGTTGGCGTCGTGCAGCACCGTCTCCACCGACGCGCCGCCGGCCCCCAGGCTGGCGAAAAGCTTCTTAAACCCCATGTGCGGACTCTCCTGCTCCCCTGTAGGACTGCTCAACTACGCTCACCCGGCATGCCCCGTACTCCACTCGACCGCTCCTTCTTCCGTCGGCCCGTACTGGAGGTGGCGCCGGATCTGCTGGGCCGAACACTACTGCGCCGCACCGCTGCTGGGACGATCTCGCTGCGACTCACGGAGGTCGAGGCGTACGCGGGGGAGCAGGACCCCGGATCACATGCCTACCGGGGCCGCACGGACCGCAACGCCGTCATGTTCGGCCCGGCGGGGCACGTCTACGTCTACTTCACGTACGGCATGTGGCACTGCATGAACGTGGTCTGCGGCGAAGAGGGCGCCGCGAGCGCCGTCCTCCTGCGCGCGGGCGAGGTGACAGAGGGAACAGATCTGGCCCGCAAGCACCGACCCAAGGCCAGCAAGGACCGCGAGCTGGCCCAGGGCCCGGCCCGCCTGGCAACGGCACTCGACATCGACCGCACCCTCAACGGCACCGACGCCTGCACCCCGGGAACCCCCCTCGAACTCCTCACCGGCACCCCCGCGGACCACACCCGCATCCGCACCGGCCCCCGCACCGGCGTCGGCGGCGACGGTGCCCACCACCCGTGGCGCTTCTGGATCGCCGACGACCCGACGGTGAGCCCGTACCGCGCCCACACGCCACGACACCGCCCCAAGGCGGCCGGAGCTTGACGCGGCAGGGGCGGAGCCGTATCGTAGATAGAGCCGCAAATGGCCTGGTGTCTTGCACGCTCTGATGCGGACACCATCCTCCAGACGATGTTTCGTAAACCTGATTCCCTTTCGTTGCGCTTCGGCTGCAACTCCCGGGGCCCGGTTTTGTAGCGAAGCGAAGTCTTCGCTACAGTGGTGGAACACCGAAGGGAAACGCCCGGAGAAGCCCGGTGAGGGTTTTGAAGGTAGTGTCCGTTCTTTGAGAACTCAACAGTGTGCCAAGTAATTGATGCCAAGTGTTTGATGTAGTGACACAGCAGTAGCGAGGCAGACTCGTTCTGTAGTGCTGCATTCTTTTGTATGCATTTACGGAGAGTTTGATCCTGGCTCAGGACGAACGCTGGCGGCGTGCTTAACACATGCAAGTCGAACGATGATCCGGTTTCGGCCGGGGATTAGTGGCGAACGGGTGAGTA
>NZ_JCANSZ010000005.1:78442-293568 GCF_059570535.1 Streptomyces sp. CNP082 | reverse complement strand
CTGATACCACGCCGCCGCCGCCAGCGCCTCATCGAACTGCCCCAGCCGCAACCGCGTCTGCACCTCACCCGACGGACACCCCGTAGAAGCGATCANCCCCTCCGCATGCTCCGCGATCACCTCCTTGTCCATCCGCGGCCACTTCTGCAGCCACCCCTCCTTGTACGCNTCCGACGACAACCGGAACAGATTATGCAGACCCGTACGCGACGACGCCCAGATCGTCTTATGCGTATACCCACCGGAACCCGACACGTCATCACGCTTCTGATGCGGCTGCCCCCACTGCACCTTCCGCTTGTTCCGCCGCGACTCCGGCGCCACATACGCCTCAATACCGATAATCGGCGTCANCCCCGCCGCCGACGCCTGCGTAAAGAAGTCATACGCACCATGCAGATTCCCGTGGTCCGTCATCGCAATATGCGACATCCCCATCTCACGGCACGCCGCGAACATGTCCTTCAACCGCGCCGCCCCGTCCAGCAGCGAATACTGCGTGTGCACATGCAGATGCGTAAAAGGCGGCTTGGCCACGGCGGAGGACCTCCAGCAGACGACGGGCGCGAGGGCTCGGGCAGGACGCTGGGAAGTCTAGGACCCGGCACTGACACCGCGGGCCCCGGCCGGACCGGAACCGGGCCTCCCCTTTAGCCGCGGTTTACCGTCCGCCATGGCAGAATCACGCACGATGGAACACGCGACCGTAACGATCAGGCTGATGCGCGCGGCGGTCTTCACCGCGCTGTGCATCAGCCTGTCCGCGGGCGCCCACGTCCTCCTTTCGGCCACCCCCCTCCCCCTCGGCACGCTCGCCGCGCTCTCCGCCGGCGTCTTCGCCGTCGCCTATCTGCTCGCCGGCCGCCGCGAGCGGGGCTACTGGGGCATCGCGGCCCTGCTCGTGCCGCTGGAGCTGACGGCCGACACCGTCTTCACCACCGGCCAGCACACCTGCTACGGCCAGTCCGGCGGCCCCGTCGCCGGCTCCATGCGCTCCCTGGGGCTCGACCTGCTCTGCTCCGGCGAGTTCGGCACCCCGCTGGCCCGGATGACCGCCCGCGGCGAGGCCCTGGCCGGCACCGCCGCCAGCCCCTGGCTGCTGCTCGCCGCCCACGTCGCCGTCGGCCTGGTCGCCGCCGCCTGGCTGCGCCGCGGCGAGGCGGCGCTCGCCGGGCTGCTGCGCGCCGCCGCTGCCGTGGCCTTCCGGCCGCTGCTGCTGGCCGTCGCGATCGTCACCGTCGCCCCGGTACGGAGCACCGGCCGCCCCGGCCGCCGGTCGGACCGTACCCGCGCCGCCCGCCCGCAGCCGCACCTGCTGCACTCGGTCCTGCGGCGTGGCCCGCCGTGCCCGGCCGCTGCCTGATCCGGCAGCCAGGCCGAACAAGCACGCACACAGCCACTCCGACCACACACAAGGACCTCACCTCATGAGCAAGCGAAACAGCCAGGAAGCCAAGCGGGCCGCGCGCGAGCGGCTGCGCGTCGAGCGCGAGAAGCAGGCCAAGAAGGAGAAGGTGCGCCGGCAGCTCTTCGTCGCCGGCGCCGTCGTCGGCGTGCTGGCCATCGTCAGCGGCATCGCCGTCGCGATCTCCGTCGCCGGCGGCGGTGACGACGGCGGCAGCGACAAGGACTGGAGCGCCGCGAAGAGCGCCAAGCTCGTCCAGCCGGCGAACGCCGAGGGCGAGAAGGGCACCACCGTCGTGCTCGGCGGCGAGGACGCCGAGAAGACCATCGACGTCTACGAGGACCTGCGCTGCCCCGCCTGCGCGCAGTTCGAGCAGCAACTGGGCGAGCGGCTCAAGAAGGGCGCCGAGGACGGCAAGTACCAGCTCCGCGTCACCCTCGGCGCGATCATCGACGGCAACTTCGGCGGCAACGGCTCCAAGAACGCCGCCAGCGCCCTGGGCGCGGCCCTGGACGTCAGCACCGAGGCGTTCAAGGAGTACCACGGGCTGCTCTACTCCGCCGAACACCACCCGGCGGAGAGCGAGGACAAGTTCGCCGACAACGAGTACCTGCTGGACGTCGCCAAGAACGTCGACGAGCTGAAGGGCAACAAGCAGTTCCAGAAGGCCGTCAACAAGGGCACGTTCGACAAGTGGGCCCTGGAGATGATCAACAGCTTCGAGGACGCCGGCGTCGACTCCACCCCGACGATCAGGATCGACGGCGAGAACGTCGAGGGCTCCGCGCTCCCCGCCGAGCTGGACAAGCTGGGCGCGTAAGCGCTCCCGCCCGCGTTACGCGGCGGAGCGCACGTCCAGCTCCGCCGCGAACGCATCCGCCACCGGCCAGGCGGACTGCGCCGCCTGGGCGTCGTAGTCCGCCAGGCCGGGGTCGGTGAACAGGTGCCCCGCGCCCGGGTAGCGGAAGACCTCCACGTCGGCGCCGGCCCGGCCCATCCGCAGGTACCAGGCCGTCTGCCAGTCGTGCGTCTCGTACGGGTCGGGGTCCGCCACGTGCAGTTGCACCGGCAGCTCGCCGGAGGCGGCGGTGGCCCCGTCGGCGACGTCGGACGTGCCGTGCATCAGCAGCAGCCCCCGCGCGCGCTCGTCGGCCAGCGCCAGGTTCTGCGCCAGCGCGCCCCCGAGCGACAGCCCCGCGTACAGCACCCCGCCCGCCGAGTGCGGCGCCGCGGCCTTCACGGCGCGCGCCAGCAGCTCATCCCTGCCGATCTCGTCCCTGAGCGCCAGCCCTTCCTCGGCCGTCTCCGCGGTACGCCCGTCGAAGAGGTCGGGCACGACCACCTCGTGCCCGGCGGCGCGCCAGCGCTCCGCCGTGGCGTGCACGGCCGGTCGCAGTCCGTACATGGAGTGGAAGAGCAGAATCGTCATGCGCCCATCGTGGCAGATACGGTCAGGGAGGTCCGCGCTCGAAGGAGGCTCACGTGTCCACCGAGGATGTGCTCCGGCCCGTCCTGGTCATCGGCGGCGCCGTCGCGGTCACCGCGATCGCCGGGGTCGTGGTCGACCTGCTGCTGCGCCGCGCCGACGCCCGGCACCCAGAGACCCCGATATGGGGTCTGCTGCGCAGTTGCCGCGCGCCGCTGCAGTTCGCCATCCTCACGTCGATCCTGCTGGGCACGTACACGCGCGCGGATCTGGCCCACAGCGACGACAGCAGGACGTTCGTCACGCGCGTGCTGACGCTGCTGCTGATCGCGGCGCTGGCGTGGCTGCTGACGAAGGTGGTCGCGGTCGCGGTGGAGCTGATGTACCACCGCTACAAGGCCAAGGCCCGCGACTCCGCCCGCCGCCGGCGGGTGCGTACGCAGCTCACGCTGATCCAGCGCGTCGTGGTGTTCGTCATCTGCACGGTCGCCGTGGCCGCCATGCTGCTGACGTTCCCGCAGATGCGGGCGGTGGGCACGTCGATGCTGGCGTCCGCCGGCGTCATCGGCATCATCGCCGGCATCGCCGCCCAGTCGACGCTGGGCAACCTCTTCGCGGGGCTGCAGATCGCCTTCGGCGACCTGGTGCGTATCGGCGACACGGTCGTCGTGGAGGGCGAGTGGGGGACGATCGAGGAGATCACGCTGACGTTCCTGACCGTGAAGACCTGGGACGAGCGCCGCATCACCATCCCCGTCTCATACTTCACCGGCCAGCCCTTCGAGAACTGGTCGCGCGGCGGCCCCGAGCTGACCGGCACGGTCTACTTCCACCTGGACCACTCCGCGCCGGTGCGCGAGCTGCGCGAGCGGCTGCACGAGGTGCTGCTCGGCTGCGCGCACTGGGACGGGCGCAACTGGAGCCTGGTGGTCACGGACACCACGCCGACCACGATGCAGGTACGGGCACTGGCCACCGCGCGGGACGCGGATGCGCTGTGGGACCTGCGCTGCATGGTGCGCGAGGAGCTGATCGCCTGGCTGCGGGACAAGCACCCGTACGCGCTGCCGAAGGTGATGACGGCGCAGGCGCCGCCGTCCGGCGCGGCGCACCGCCCGGACGCCGAGGTGCCGTAGGACGCGGAGGCCCCGGCGGCGGTCAGGCGCTGTCCGCGCGTACGGTCTCCAGGGCCCGCCGCAGGTCCTCGGGGTACTCCGACGTGAACTCCGCCCACCGGCCGTCCTCGGGGTGCTCGAAGCCCAGCCGTACGGCGTGCAGCCACTGCCGCTCCAGGCCGAGCCGCCTGGCGAGCACGGGGTCCGCGCCGTACGTGAGGTCGCCGACGCACGGGTGGCGGTGGGCGGACATGTGCACGCGGATCTGGTGGGTGCGGCCGGTCTCCAGCTTGATGTCGAGCAGGCTGGCCGCGCGGAACGCCTCCACGAGGTCGTAGTGCGTGACGCTGGGCTTGCCGTCGGCGACGACGGCCCACTTGTAGTCGTGCACGGGGTGGCGGCCCACGGGGGCGTCGATGGTGCCGCTGAGCGGGTCGGGGTGGCCCTGGACCAGCGCGTGGTAGCGCTTGTCGACCGTACGCTCCCGGAACTGCTGCTTCAGCAGCGTGTACGCGCGCTCCGACTTGGCCACCGCCATCAGCCCCGAGGTGCCGACGTCCAGCCGGTGCACCACGCCCTGCCGCTCGGCGGCGCCGGAGGTGGAGATGGCGTACCCCGCGGCGGCCAGGCCGCCGACCACCGTGGGCCCGCTCCAGCCGGGGCTGGGGTGGGCGGCGACGCCGACCGGCTTGTCGACGACGACCACGTGCTCGTCGTCGTAGACCACGGTCATCCCGGGCACCGGCTCGGCGACGATCCGCACCGGCGCCGCGGGCGCCGGCATCTCGACCTCCAGCCACGCGCCGGCCGTCACCCGGTCCGACTTCCCGGCCTCCCGCCCGTCGACGAGGACCTTGCCGGCGCCGGCCAGCTCGGCGGCCTTGGTCCTGGAGAACCCGAACATCCGGGCGAGCGCGGCGTCGAGCCGCTCGCCTTCGAGGCCGTCGGGTACGGGCAGGGTGCGGATCTCGGGCACGGTACTCACGGGGGAAGTATCGCAGGCGCGTACGGGCTCCCCGGACAGCCGCAGTCAGCCGCGGTGGATGGTGCCGTCGGGGTCCAGGCCGCGGAAGGACAGGACCACGATGAGGATGCCGCCGCAGACGATCGCGGAGTCCGCCAGGTTGAACACCGCGAAGTGCTCGGGGGCGATGAAGTCCACGACGTGGCCCTCGAAGAAGCCCGGGGAGCGGAAGAGGCGGTCGGTGAGGTTGCCGAGCGGGCCGCCGAGCAGCAGGCCGAGCGCGATGGCCCAGGGCAGGCTGTAGAGCTTGCGCGCCAGCCGGGCGATGACGGCGATGACGATGACCGCGATCAGCGTGAAGATGACGGTCATCGACTCCCCGATGCCGAACGCCGCGCCCGCGTTGCGGACGACCTGGAAGCGCAGCAGGTCGCCGACGACCTCGACGGAGCGGTTGTCCGGCTCCAGTTCTGCGACCACGATCAGCTTCGTGACGAGGTCGAGGACGTAGACGAGGGCGGCGACGCCGAGGAGCACGCCGATGCGCCTGGGGCCGCGGGCCGCCGCCTCCTGCGCGTCGTCCTCGCCCTTGCCGGCCTCACCTGCCGCACCCGTCGCGGCTGCCGTGCCGGTCTCGCCGGCACCGGCACCGGCCACGGGCTTCTCGTCCGCCGCGGAGGACCCCTCGTCCTGACCGCGGGGCTCCGTGGCGTCCCCGCTGATCCGCTCCGCCTCTGTCACGTGTGCCCTCCGGTGCGCTGACTGGGGTCGAGCGTACGGCACACCCGTACGAGCCGCCGCACCACAGCCCGTAACCGCTGCCCACCGGCCCCGTCAGCGCCTCGGCAGCCCCTCAGCGGCGCTCCTGCCGCTGCTTGCACTCCACGCACAGGGTGGCCCGCGGGAACGCCTGCATCCGCGCCTTGCCGATCGGCTTGCCGCAGTTCTCGCACCGCCCGTACGTGCCGTCGTCCAGCCGCAGGAGGGCGCGCTCGGTCTGCATCAGCCGCTCCCGGGCACCGGCGGCGAGCGCCATCTCGTGCTCGCGCGAGATGTTCTTCGTCCCCGTGTCGGCCTGGTCGTCTCCGGCGCCGCCGCCGGAGTCGCGCATCAGCCCGCTGACGGCCTCCTCGGAGGCGCGGATCTCCGAGCGCAGGCTCGCGACCTCGTCCAGCAGGCCCTGGCGGGCCTCCTCGATCTCCTCGGGAGTCCAGGGGTCCTCCCCCGGACGCACGGCCAGCTCCCCCGGCTCGGCCGGTGCTGCCGTCCCGCCCGCCGCCTCGGCGACCGGGGCCTCCACCACCTGCGTCTTCTTTGCGACCACCGTTTTGGCTCCCGTCTTCTTCCCCGGAGACGTCCTGGCGGACGTCTTCTTGGCCGCCGCCTTCTTCGCCGGCTTCCGCGCCGGGGCGGCGGCCCGTGCCGCGGTTTTCCTCGCGGGCTCGGTCCTCTCGGCCGGCGCCTTCCTGGCCGCGGCCTTCTTCGCGGGCGGCGACTTCTTCGCGGGGACGGCGCCGCCGGCCGCCCCCGCGGTCGCCGCCGTCTTCTTCCCCGCGGCCTTCTTCACAGCCGCCTTCGTGGCCGTCGTGGCCGCCGCCTTCGCGGCCACCTTCGCGGCCACCTTCGGCGCCTGCTTCTTCGTGGCCTGCTTCTTCGTGGCCTGCTCCGCCGCCCGCTCCCCCGCGGCCTCCGCCGTGGCCCGGCCTGCGGCGGCCTTCTTCGCCGGCGCCTTCTTTGCCGCCTTCTTCGCCGCGGTCTTCTTCGCTGTGGACTTTTTCGCCGCCGGCGCGGTCTTCTTCGCAACCATGGCCGGGACCCCTTCACATATTGTGATCTTGTTCGCGAATGGTGCCGGAACGATAAATCGACACTGGGTCCGCGGCAACAGGGCACGCCATGGCTGACCGGTCTCAAAACGTTGTGCCCAGCCGCGCGCCGGGTAATCCCGGGCTTCCGCCCACTCGTACGGTTCGCCGCCGCTGGGCCAAACGGCCCCGGCACCCGCGGCGCACAAACCCGGTCGGCGGCGCGTACCCCGGGGCCGTACACTGTCGGCAGCGACAGGCGTGGATGGGGACGAGTAGTTCCGTACGCAGCCGAGGAGCGACCCGGGGACGGTGCGAGCCCGGGCGGTGTGCACGGCGCGAAGATCACCCCGGAGCCGCCGGAGGAAAGCCCCCGGGCGAGTAGAACCGGCAGCGCTGCCCCAACGAGGGGGCGGTGGGCGCGTGAGATGCGCTCCGCCGCCAAGGAGGGTGGTACCGCGGGAGCCCCGGCTCTCGTCCCTCCGGTTCGGCCGTCAGCACGCCAGCCGGAGGATGAGTCCCCGATGACTACGCCCCTGTACCGACCGGTACCCGCCCAGGTCGACCTGCCCGCCCTCGAACACGCCGTGCTCGACTTCTGGCGGGAGCAGAAGGTCTTCGCCCGCTCCCTGGAGCAGTCCGAGGGCCGGCCCGAGTGGGTCTTCTACGAGGGGCCGCCCACCGCCAACGGCATGCCGGGTGCCCACCACATCGAGGCCCGCGTCTTCAAGGACGTCTTCCCGCGCTTCCGCACCATGCGGGGCTACCACGTGGCGCGCAAGGCCGGCTGGGACTGCCACGGGCTGCCGGTGGAGCTGGCCGTGGAGAAGGAGCTCGGCTTCAACGGCAAGCAGGACATCGAGGCGTACGGCATCGCCGAGTTCAACGACAGGTGCCGCGCCTCGGTCCAGCGGCACACGGACGCCTTCGCCGAGCTCACCGAGCGGATGGGCTACTGGGTCGACCTCGACGACGCGTACTGGACGATGAACCCGGAGTACGTGGAGTCCGTCTGGTGGTCCCTGAAGCAGATCTACGACAAGGGCCTGCTCGTCCAGGACTACCGCGTCTCCCCCTGGTGTCCGCGCTGCGGCACCGGCTTGTCCGACCACGAGCTGGCGCAGGGGTACGAGACCGTGGTCGACCCCTCGGTCTACGTCCGCTTCCCGCTCACCTCAGGACCGCTGGCCGGCGAGGCGGCGCTGCTGGTGTGGACGACGACCCCGTGGACCCTGGTGTCCAACACCGCGGTCGCCGCCCACCCCGACGTCACCTACGTCGTGGCCACCGACGGCAGGGAGCGGGTCGTCGTCGCCGAGCCGCTCGTGGAGAAGGTGCTCGGCGAGGGCTGGGAGCCGACCGGGCAGACCTTCACCGGCCGGGAGCTGGAGCGCTGGACCTACCGCCGCCCGTTCGACCTGGTGGAGATCCCCGACGCGCACTTCGTCGTCAACGCGGAGTACGTGACGACCGAGGACGGCACCGGCCTGGTGCACCAGTCGCCCGCGTTCGGCGAGGACGACATGAGGACCTGCCGGGCGTACGGCCTGCCCGTGGTCAACCCGGTCCGTCCCGACGGCACCTTCGAAGCGGAGCTGCCCCTGGTCGGCGGCCAGTTCTTCAAGAAGGCCGACGAGGCGCTGGTCGCCGATCTCGAGGCGCGCGGGCTGATGTTCCGGCACGAGCCGTACGAGCACAGCTATCCGCACTGCTGGCGCTGCCACACGGCGCTGCTCTACTATGCCCAGCCGTCCTGGTACATCCGCACCACCGAGGTCAAGGACGCCCTGCTGCGCGAGAACGAGCGCACGAACTGGCACCCGGACTCCGTCAAGCACGGCCGCTACGGCGACTGGCTCGACAACAACGTCGACTGGGCCCTGTCCCGCAACCGCTACTGGGGCACCCCGCTGCCCGTCTGGCGCTGCGCCGAGGACCACTTCACCTGCGTCGGCTCCCTGGCCGAGCTGACCGAGCTGACCGGCACCGACCAGTCCGGTCTCGACCCCCACCGCCCGTACATCGACGAGGTCACCTTCCCCTGCACCGCCGACGGCTGCACGCTGCGGGCGGAGCGGGTGCCGGAGGTCATCGACGCCTGGTACGACTCGGGCTCGATGCCCTTCGCGCAGTGGGGCTACCCGTACCAGAACAAGGACGTCTTCGAGACCCGCTACCCCGCGCAGTTCATCTGCGAGGCCATCGACCAGACCCGCGGCTGGTTCTACACGCTGATGGCCGTCGGCACGCTCGTCTTCGACAAGTCCAGCTACGAGAACGTGGTCTGCCTCGGGCACATCCTCGCCGAGGACGGCCGCAAGATGTCCAAGCACCTGGGCAACATCCTGGAGCCCATCCCGCTGATGGAACAGCACGGCGCCGACGCGGTGCGGTGGTTCATGGCCGCCGGCGGCTCGCCCTGGGCCTCCCGGCGGGTGGGCCACGGGACGATCCAGGAGGTCGTGCGCAAGACCCTGCTGACGTACTGGAACACGGTGTCCTTCCAGGCCCTGTACGCCCGCACCGCCGGCTGGGCGCCCTCGGCCGCCGACCCGGCGCCCGCCGACCGCCCGCTGCTGGACCGCTGGCTGCTCGGCGAGCTGAACGCGCTGACGGCCCGGGTGACCGACGCCCTCGACGCCTACGACACCCAGCGCGCCGGCAAGCTGCTGTCCGCCTTCGTCGACGACCTGTCGAACTGGTACGTGCGCCGCTCCCGGCGGCGCTTCTGGCGGGGCGACGCGGCGGCGCTGCGCACCCTGCACGACGTACTGGAGACGGTGACGCGGCTGCTGGCCCCGGTGGTGCCGTTCATCACCGAGCGGGTGTGGCAGGACCTCGTGGTGCCCGTCACGCCGGACGCCCCGGCCTCGGTGCACCTGGCGGCGTGGCCGGAGCCGGCCGCCTCCGGCGCCGCGGCGTTCGACCCGGAGCTGTCGCGGCAGATGCAGCTCGTACGGCGCCTGGTGGAGCTGGGCCGGGCCTCGCGGGCGGAGTCCGGGGTGAAGACCCGCCAGCCGCTGTCACGGGCGCTGGTGGCCGCCGCGGGATTCGGGACGCTGCCGGAGGAGCTGCGCGCACAGATCGCCGAGGAGCTGAACGTCACCGCGCTCGCGGACCTGTCCGAGGCTGCCGGTGGCGCGGCCGGCGGTGGCGCGGCCGGCGGCTCCCTGGTGGACACCACCGCGAAGGCCAACTTCCGCGCGCTGGGCAAGCGCTTCGGCAAGCGGGTGCAGGACGTGGCGAAGGCCGTCGCGGCAGCGGACGCGGCGGCGCTGTCGGCCGCCCTGCGCACCGCCGGCAGCGCGACGGTGGAGGTCGACGGCGAGACGGTGGCGCTCTCCCCGGACGAGGTCATCATCACGGAGACCCCGCGGGAAGGCTGGTCGGTGGCCTCCGACGCGGGCGCGACCGTGGCGCTGGACCTGGAGATCACGCCGGAGCTGCGCCGCGCGGGCCTGGCCAGGGACGTGATCCGGCTGGTCCAGGAGGCGCGGAAGAACTCCGGCCTGGACGTCGCGGACCGGATCCGGCTGCGCTGGTCGACGACCGACGCGGAGGTCCGCCAGGCGCTCACGGACCACGCCGGGCTGATCGCGGAGGAGGTCCTCGCGACGGACTTCGCCCCGGGTGAGGCGGCCGAAGCCGCGGGCTACGGCGAGCCGTTCACCGACGAGCCGCTGTCCCTGACGTTCCGGCTCGTCCGGGCCTGACCCAGGCCCGCTGCCTGCGGCGCCCCGCCTCCGTGAGCCCACGGGGACGGGGCGCCGTCTCCGTTTCCACTCCCCCCGCCGAGGCCCCCGCCACGGCCCCTGCCGCGGCCCCCGCCCGGGCCTGACCGCGTACGCGGGCACGCAAAGGGCCGGGCCCCGCGGCGAGCGTTCCGCGGGACCCGGCCCTTTGCGATATGCCGACGGCCGTCAGGCCGTGCTCAGTTGTCGTCCTCGTCGATGAGGAAGCCGCGCATCGGCGACGGCGGCTGCTGCATCGGACCGCCCTGCGGGCGCACCGGCGCCATGGGCTGCGTCATGGCCGGGGACATCTGCTGCTGGCTGCCGTACGACGGGCCGCCCGCCGCCGGCTGCCTGGTCGGCATGGGCTGCTGGCCGCCCATGCCGCCGCCCATGCTGGGCGGGCCGCTCATGGCACCGGCACCGGCCGGGGCCATCGAGGGCGCGGGCGCCGGCGCGGGTGCCGCCGCCGCGGGCAGCGAGGCCGCCGCGGGCGTACGGGGCGGGGCGAGCGAGTCGTCCGCCTGGTTCTCCAACTGGCGGAGCTGGGACTCCAGGTACGACTTCAGCCGGGTGCGGTACTCGCGCTCGAAGCCGCGCAGGTCCTCGACCTTGCGCTCCAGCGTGGCGCGCGCGGACTCCAGGGAGCCCATCGCCACGCGGTGCTTCTCCTGCGCGTCCCGCTCCAGGGCGTCGGCCTTGGCACGCGCGTCGCGCTCCAGACCCTCGGCGCGGCTGCGGGCCTCACCGACGATCTTGTTGGCCTCTGCGCGGGCCTCGGCGATCGCCTGGTCCGCGGTCTGCTGGGCCAGCGACAGCACCCGGGCGGCGCTGTCACCGCCGACGGGACCGCCCTGCTGCGGGCCGGGGCCGCCGTGCTGCTGCGGCGGGCCGGCGTGCTGCTGCGGGGGGGCGCCGACGTGCTGCGGCGGGCCGCCGTGCGGGGCGTGACCGGGACCGCCGGGACCGCCGGGACCACCAGGCCCGCCCGGGCCGCCGGGACCCATCGGGCCGGGGCCGTGCGGACCGTGACCGGGAGGACCACCGGGACCGCCGGGGCCGCCGGGACCCATGCCACCGGGACCTGCGGGCAGCTGGGGTGCGCCGGAAGGAAGCTGAGGCGGGCCGCCCTGCGGCGGGCCCATCTGCTGCGGCGGCACCGGCTGCGGGCCCGATATGGCGGCGGGCACCGGCCCGCCGTGTCCGGGAGGACCGGGACGGTCCTGCGGCTCGGGTCCCTTGCGCATCCCCTGGCTCTGCGCCGCGGCCCGGGTCGCCGCGGCCAGCTTGGCCCGCAGGTCCTCGTTCTCGCGGAGCAGCCGGGTCAGTTCGGCCTCGACCTCGTCGAGGAAGGCGTCGACTTCGTCCTCGTCATAGCCTTCTCGGAGTCGGACGGTCGTGAACTGCTTGTTCCGCACGTCCTCGGGGGTCAGCGGCATTTCTTCACCTCAACGTAGTCATCGGCGACATCGGCATATCGACAGTCTCCGTCCCGCTCCATCGTCACCTCGCTCCGCCCACCACGGTGAGCAGGATGTAGACGATGATCATCAGGACGAAGAAGGACAGGTCCAGCGCCACGCCCCCTAGACGCAGCGGCGGGATGAACCGCCGCAGGAGCTTGAGTGGTGGATCCGTGACCGTATAGGCGCCCTCAAGCAACACCACCATGGGCTTGCCCGGCTCCCAGGAGCGGGCGAACATGAACACGTAGTCCATGATCAGCCGGAAGATCAGCACGATCAGGAAAACGAACAGCGCGATGTAGATCACTTGAAGCGCGACGTCCATCTCGCTGTGGTCCTCTCCCCTTCGCGTTCCGGCCCCCACGGCCGCTCGCACAGTGTTGCCTGGCTCAGCTTTGGTTGAAGAACCCGCCCTCTGCGATGCGGGCCTTGTCCTCCGCTGTTACATCGACGTTAGCAGGCGACAACAGGAACACCTTCTGAGTCACGCGCTCGATGCTGCCGTGCAGACCGAAGACGAGTCCAGCCGCAAAGTCGACAAGTCGCTTCGCGTCCGTATCGTCCATCTCGGTCAAGTTCATGATCACAGGCGTGCCCTCGCGGAAGTGTTCCCCGATGGTACGTGCCTCGTTGTACGTACGCGGGTGAAGCGTCGTGATCCGGTAGGGCTCCCGCTCGGATACGACCTTGGGCATGATCACCGGGGCACTCTTCTCCAGGCTGGGACGGTCAGGTGTGATGGAAGACACGGGAGCGATTCGCCCCGAACGCCCCGATTCGGACAGTAGTCCGGGGGAACGCCCCGCGGGCTCCCGGTCCGTGGGCCGCTCCCGCTGCGCCGGCGGCTGAGCGATCGCCCGGGGCGGCTCCTCCTGCTGCGGCGGCTGCGGGGCCTGGTGGCGGTGGCGACGCTCGGGCTCGGGCTCCGGCTCGAACTCGTCGTCGGGGTCGTACCCCGGGCCGTCGTACCCATCGTCCTCCACGAGGCC
This sequence comes from Streptomyces sp. CNP082, assembly GCF_059570535.1. Classification (NCBI taxonomy): domain Bacteria; kingdom Bacillati; phylum Actinomycetota; class Actinomycetes; order Kitasatosporales; family Streptomycetaceae; genus Streptomyces; species Streptomyces sp. CNP082. The sequence continues at coordinate 280,667 of NZ_JCANSZ010000005.1, read as the reverse complement.
GAGGTAGACCGCCATCTTGCGCATTGCGCCGGCCATGCTCTACGCCCTCCGCTCTGCGGTGGATCGATCTTCGCCAGTGACGTGATCCACGCTGCCCTGCCTGAATTGACCGGGAATGAAGCTTATTTTCTACTGTGATCCGACTCGCTTGGCGACGTTACCGGAGCTGAGGCCGGACTCCGAGTACCGCGGTGCCGACGCGTACGTGTGTCGCTCCTGCGGAAATTGCCTCCTCCAGGTCACCGCTCATCCCTGCCGAGACCATCGTTGCAGCCGGATGCGCGACGCGCAGGCGGGATGAGATTTCCACCACCCGCTCGAACGCCGCCCGTTGCCGCCCCGCGTACGTCCCGGCCAGCGGCGCGACCGTCATCAGCCCGCACAGCCGCAGCCCTTGGGCCGCCGCCACCGCGTCCGCCAGCGCCGGTACGTCACCGGGTGCGACACCGCCGCGGTCCGCCGTCGCACCGCTGCCGGAATCCTCGCCGGAGTCCGCTTCCTTGTCGAGCGCCACCTGCAACAGGCAGCCCAGTTCGCGGCCCTCGCGCTGCGCCGCCGCGGCGAGCGCCGTGACGAGCCGGGGACGGTCGACGGAGTGCACGTAGTCCGCGTAGCGGGCCACGGAACGCGCCTTGTTGGTCTGCAACTGGCCGACGAAGTGCCACGTGAGCGGCGCGTCCGCGCGCCGTTCCGCGTACCACTGCGCACACAGTGCGGCCTTGCCCGCGGCCTCCTGGTCGCGGTTCTCGGCCACGTGCCGCACGCCCAGGGTCGCCAGCAGCAGCACGTCGCTCGCGGGGTAGGTCTTGGTCACGACGACGAGCGTGACCTCCTCGCGCTTGCGGCCCGCCGCGGCGCACGCGCCGGCGATGCGTTCCTCCACGCGCGCCAGGTTCGCCGCCAACTCGTCCCGGCGCTCCCGGTCCGCCCCCTCAGGCATCCCGCCGTCCCCCGTGATCCCGTTCATCATTCCCCGTCCAGCCAGACGTACCCCGCGTGCCGGCCCGTGGCACCTTCGCGCCGGTACGAGAAGTGGTCCTCGGACTCCAGCGTGCACACGTCCGACACTGTGATCATTCCCACACCCAGCGCTGCCAACTGCGCGACCACGCCCGCACGGATGTCCAGTGCCGGCGTCCCCCAGCTCGTCGTCGCGCGCGCCGCCGGCACCTGCCCGGCGGCTTCCTCGCGCAGCGCCTCGGGGACCTCGTAGCAGCGTCCGCAGACGGCCGGCCCGAGGCGGGCGACGATCCGCGCGGGCTCGGCGCCGAGCCCGGCCATCGCCTCGACCGCGGCCCCGGCCACCCCGGCGACCATGCCGGGCCGCCCGGCGTGCGCGGCACCCGCCACCCCCGCGGCGGGGTCTGCGAGGAGCAGCGGCACGCAGTCGGCGCCGCGGGCGGCGAGCGGCACGCCGCGGGCGCGGGTGACGACGGCGTCCACGGCGGGCGGGGGCGCGTCGCCCCAGGGCCCGTCGACGACGGCGACGTCGCGCCCGTGCACCTGGTGCATCCACACGACCCGCGCGGGCTCGACCCCGAGGGAGCGGGCGGCGCGGTCGCGGTTGGCCGCGACCGCCGCCGGATCGTCCGCACCGACGGCGCCGCCGAGATTCAGCTCCGCGTACGGAGCGGCGCTCACGCCGCCCCACCGGTCGGTGAAGGCGAAGTGAGCGCCGCCTGTCGTGTATGTCTCCCCTATCACGGGTTGTACGTTACTTGATCAACCCGCCGGTCACTTCAGGAAGTCCGGCACGTCCAGCTCCTCGGCCTCGCTGTCCGGGTACGGCCGGGCCGCCGGCACCTGCGGGGTCGCGGGCGGCGGCAGCGGCGCCGGGACGCTGTCCTCGGTGCTCCCGCCGGACAGGGAGCCGAGGCCGCTGAACGCGGGGCGCTCCGGCTCGGCGGCCCTGGCGGGGGCGGGGTCCGCGACCGACTCGGCCGGGGACTCGTCGCGCCCGCCGTACGAGCCGAGGACCTTGTCCCGGTTCTTCGACGGGAGTTGGCCGCCGTCGAACCCGGCGGCGATGACCGTGACGCGCACCTCGTCGCCGAGGGCGTCGTCGATCACCGCGCCGAAGATGATATTCGCCTCCGGGTGGGCCGCCTCGCTGACCAGTTGGGCCGCCTCGTTGATCTCGAACAGGCCGAGGTCCGAGCCGCCGGAGATGGACAGCAGTACACCGCGGGCGCCGTCGATGGACGCCTCCAGCAGCGGCGAGGAGATCGCCATCTCGGCCGCGGCCACCGCGCGGTCGTCGCCGCGTGCCGAGCCGATGCCCATCAGCGCGGAACCCGCCTCCGACATCACGGACTTGACGTCCGCGAAGTCCAAGTTGATCAGGCCCGGGGTGGTGATGAGGTCCGTGATGCCCTGGACACCGGAGAGCAGCACCTGGTCCGCGGAGCGGAAAGCGTCGAGAACGCTCACCTGGCGGTCGGAGATCGAAAGCAGCCGGTCGTTGGGAATCACGATGAGGGTGTCGACCTCGTCGCGCAGCGAGGCGATGCCGTCCTCGGCCTGGTTCGCGCGGCGCCGGCCCTCGAAGGTGAACGGGCGGGTCACGACGCCGATGGTGAGCGCGCCCAGCGACCGGGCGATGTTCGCCACGACCGGCGCACCGCCGGTGCCGGTGCCGCCGCCCTCGCCGGCGGTGACGAAGACCATGTCGGCGCCCTTGAGCACCTCCTCGATCTCCTCCCGGTGGTCCTCGGCGGCCTTGCGGCCGACGTCCGGGTTGGCGCCCGCGCCGAGACCGCGGGTCAGCTCGCGACCGACGTCGAGCTTGACGTCCGCGTCGCTCATCAGCAGTGCCTGCGCGTCGGTGTTGATCGCGATGAACTCGACGCCCTTGAGACCGACCTCGATCATCCTGTTGATGGCGTTGACGCCACCGCCGCCGATACCGACGACCTTGATGACCGCGAGGTAGTTCTGTGGTGCTGCCACGTCGAAGGCCTCTCGCCTCGAGTTACGTCTGCCGTTTGTGGGGGTCCCCGAACGCCGGTCGAACCCTAAGCGTGAAGTTTAGGGTTACCGCAGCATCCCGTACCTGGACTCTTGGAACGAGACACTAAGTCGACAAGGCTTCCGCGTTCAATGAACACGCCGAACCTCCCGTTTTTCTTTTCACCCTATGTGATCAGGCGTTGCGACCCCTCACGGGGGGTCTGAACTGCGCATATGTGCGTCAACTCGACGACGCCGCCGGGGCGCTGGGAACGCTGACGTCGAAGTACCGGGCATCGCGCTCCGCTTTCATGACCGCCGCCAGCGTCTTCGACTTCGCCGCGCCCCGCTCCGCGCTCCCCCACAGCACGGTCCGCCCTCCGGACAGCTCGAGCGTGACGGAGTCATATGAACGCACAAGGATGGTACGGGTGTCACGGCGCACGCGCCCGGAGAGCGCGCCCGCGACCCGTACCGCGCTCTCGCGCAGCCGCTGCCGGCCGAAGCGGTCCAGGCTCGGCGAGTCCGCCACCTGCATCTCCACTACCGGCACCTTCTCGGGCGGCGTGCGCACCGTGGCGAACCGCACACCCTCGTCGTCGACTTCCACGAAAGACTCCCCCTTGCGCAACAGCACCGCCGGCTGCCGCTCGGTGACCGTCACCGCGATCCGGTGCGGCCAGTCGCGGTCGACGGCCACGGTGCCGATACGCGGCAACTCCGCCGCCAGCCGCGCCTCGACCGCGTCCGTGTCGACGGTCACCATCGGCACACCCTCGGCGACCCGGGCGGCGTCCAGCACCTCGTCGGCGGTCAGCACGTCCGTGCCGGAGACCGTCACCTGCTCCACCCGCAGCCAGTTCGAGCCGTACAGGGCCCAGCCGGAGAACCCGCCGAGCACGAGCGCCACGAGCAGCACGGCGATCAGCACCCGGCGGCTCGGCAGCCGCCGGCCCCGGCGGCCGGCCGGCCGCCGGGCGGCGGGCGGACCGCCGGACCCGGCGCCGCGCTTCTCGCGGCCGGCCGCCGCCTTCTCGCGGACCGCTCCGGCCATCCCCGTACCCCCTGCCTGGTGTGGTGAGATCGCGGACCTATGATCTCCGTCTGCCGTCCACAGCCTGGTACACCATGCCGACGAGGAGTTCGTCGGCATCCCTCCGGCCGAACTCCGCCGCGGCCCAGGACATCTCGTGCAGCCGCTGGCGGTCGGTGAGCACCGGCAGGACCTCCTGACGCACCCAATCCGCCGTCAGCTCCGCGTCGTCGACGAGCAGTCCGCCGCCCGCCTTCACCACCGGCTGGGCGTTGAGCCGCTGCTCGCCGTTGCCGATGGGCAGCGGGACGTACGCGGCCGGGAGCCCGACCGCGGACAGTTCGGCGACCGTCATCGCGCCGGCGCGGCAGAGCATCATGTCGGCGGCGGCGTAGGCGAGATCCATCCGGTCCACGTACGGCAGCGTGACGTACGGCGGCATGCCGGGCATATTGTCGACCTGCGGCAGCTCGTTCTTCGGCCCGACGACATGCAGGATCTGCACGCCGGAGCGCTGCAGGTACGGCGCCACCGACTCGACGACCTCGTTGAGCCGGCGGGCGCCCTGCGAGCCGCCGGAGACCAGCAGCGTCGGCAGGTTGGGGTTGAGCCCGAACGCGGCGCACGCCTCGGGGCGCATCGCGGCGCGGTCCAGGGTGGCGATGGAGCGCCGCAGCGGGATGCCGATGTAGTTCGCGTGCCGCAGCTTGCTGTCGGGCGTGGAGACGGCGACGAACTTCGTGTAGCGCGAGCCGATCTTGTTGGCAAGTCCGGGGCGCGCGTTGGCCTCGTGCACCACGATCGGCACACCGCGGCGCTTGGCCGCCAGATAGCCGGGCAGGGCGACGTAGCCGCCGAAGCCGACGACGCAGTCGGCCTTCGTGCGCTCCAGCACCTCCTCGGCGGCTCTGATGGTCCCGCGCAGCCGTCCGGGGACGGTGATCAGCTCCGGCGTGGGCTTGCGCGGCAGGGGGACCGCGGGGATCAGCGCCAGTTCGTAGCCGCGCTCCGGGACCAGCCTGGTCTCGAGCCCGCGCTCGGTACCGAGCGCCGTGATGCCCACCGCCGGGTCCTGCCTGCGCAGGGCGTCGGCGAGGGCGAGCGCGGGCTCGATGTGGCCGGCGGTCCCCCCACCGGCGAGTACGACATGCACCGAATTTCACCGCTCTCCGCGACGGCCGCCCGCCGGCGGTCCGTCACCTTGTCTCCTGGCTGTCCTGGCTCTGTTGGCCGTGCTCTCCGGCCTTTTGCCGGTGAGCACTCTTCTAGCAGACTGCAGCACCCCCGCGGGCCGCATGGCCAGCGCCGCCCGCGCCGCCGGTTCCTCGCGCGCGAACGCGATCAGCAACCCCACGGCGAACATCGCCGGCAGCAGGGCGGAGCCTCCGTAGGAGAACAGCGGGAGCGGGACGCCGGCGATGGGCAGCAGTCCCAGGACCGCGCCGATGTTGATCACGACCTGCGCCATGATCCAGGCGGTCACGCCCCCCGCGGCGTACCTTACGAAAGCGTCCTCCGTACGTCCGGCCACGCGGATACCCGCATAGCCTAGAGCCGCGAAGAGAGCCAGCACCGACAGCGTCCCCGCCAGGCCGAGTTCCTCCCCGGTCACGGCGAAGATGAAGTCGGTGTGCGGTTCCGGGAGTTCGCCCCATTTTTCCATACTCGCGCCGAGCCCGGAGCCGAACCAGCCGCCGGAGGCGAGGGCGTAGATGCCGTGCAGGCCCTGCCAGCAGATGTCGCCGGGGCCCGGCTCGGTGGCGCCGATGCAGCGCAGCCGGTCCATGCGGTGCGGGCTGGAGGTGAACAGCACGACGGTCAGGGTCACGCCGACCGCGATGACGGTCGCGAACAGCCGGGTCGGGGCGCCCGCCACCCACAGCAGGCCCAGCAGGATCGCGCCCAGGATCATCGCGGTGCCCATGTCGCCGCCGAGCATGATGAGACCGAGCAGCAGCAGCGCCACGGGCGCCAACGGCACCAGCATATGCTTCCACTGGGTGAGCAGCTTCTTGTCCTGTTTACGTGCCAGCAGGTCAGCGCCCCACATCACCAGTGCCAGCTTGCCGAACTCGCTGGGCTGGAGCTGGAACGGGCCGCCGAAGTTGAGCCAGTTGGTGTTGCCGTTGACCGACTGCCCTATCCCCGGCACCTGCACCAGGGCCATCAGGAACAGCGACATCGCCAGGATCGGGTACGCCAGCGCGCGGTGCAGCCGGACCGGCATCCGGGAGGCGAGGAGCAGCAGGATGGTGCCGAGGGCGGCGGCGACGAGCTGCTTGCGGAAGTAGTACGTGGACGCCAGGCCGCTGTTGAGCGCCTCGATCTGGGAGGCGGAGAAGACCATCACCAGGCCCAGCACGGTGATCAGCAGACTGCCGCCGAGCAGCAGGTAGTACGCGGTCAGCGGCCGGTCCCAGGCGCGGCGTACCCGGCGCGCGAGCCGGCGCAGCCCGGCCGGTCCCGCGCCCAGGCGGCGGGCCGGACGCGCCGCGGGGACGGTACGGGCCGGCCGCGGCAGTCTCTTCGGGGCCGTACCGCGCGCGGCAGCGGGCCGCCGCGCGCGCCGCTCCTGGTCCGCTCTGCTCATCCGCCGTCTCCTCGCTGGCACCGCACTTCCCCCATGGGCAACGAGGTTGCCACGCCGGCGCCCCGCCCGGGGGCACGACGCGACGGTACGCGGTCCCCTTCGGGCCGCGGGGATCCAGGGCCCCGTGCCTGTCCCGCCGTGGTCCGCCCCCGCGGCCGGCGGTGCCGGGGAGGGACCGCCCAAGCGCCCCGGGGGCGCAGGGAGGCCGCTGCCGGCGATCGCTGGCGGGCGGCGCCGGGCCCGTTCGGCAGGAAGCCGGTTGCCGGACACGGCCGACGCCCGCGCGGCACAGCGTGCAGACCGGCTCGCACGCCTCGCCGCGTTAGCGGGTCCCCCGGCCCCTGCCGGAGGCCAGTTCGTGCACCGCGGCGGTGAAGGCCTCGCCGCGCACGTTGTAGTTCGTGAACATGTCCATCGACGCGCACGCCGGCGCCAGCAGCACGGTGCCGCCGTCCTCGGCCAGCCGCGCCGCCTCGGCGACGGCCGCCGCCATCGCCCCGGAGTCCGTCCGGTCGATGTCCACCACCGGCACCCCGGGCGCGTGCCGCGCCAGCGCCCCGGCGATCAGCGCCCGGTCCCGGCCGAGCAGTACGGCGCCGCGCAGCCGCTGCGCCGCGCCGGCGACGAGGTCGTCGAAGACCGCGCCCTTGGCCAGCCCGCCCGCGATCCACACGATGCCGTCGTACGCGGCCAGCGAGGCTTCGGTGGCGTGGGTGTTGGTGGCCTTGGAGTCGTCCACGTACGTCACGCCGCCGACCTCGGCGACCCGTTCGATGCGGTGCGGCTCGGGGCGGAAGGTGCGCAGTCCCTCGCGTACGGCCGCGGGTTCGACCCCGTACGCGCGCGCGAGGGCGGCGGCGGCCAGCGCGTTGGCGACATTGTGCGGGGCGGGCGGCTGCACGTCGGCGACGGCGGCGAGTTCCTGCGCCGTGCGCTGCGGGTCCGGCACGAACGCCCGGTCCACCAGCAGCCCGTCCACGACGCCGAGCTGCCCGGGCGCGGGGGCGCCGAGGGTGAACCCGACCGCGCGGCAGCCCTCCTCGACGTCGGCCTTGCGCACCAGTTCCTCGGTGACCGGGTCGGCGGTGTTGTAGACGCACGCCACGCGGTTGCCCTCGTAGATACGGCCCTTGTCGGCGGCGTACGCCTCCATGGAGCCGTGCCAGTCGAGGTGGTCGGGGGCCAGGTTGAGGACGGCGGCGGAGTGGGCGCGGACTGACGGCGCCCAGTGCAGTTGGTAGCTGGACAGCTCGACGGCGAGCACGTCGAGGTCCGCGTACGGGCCGTGGCCGGTGACGACGTCGACCAGCGGGACGCCGATGTTGCCGACGGCGGCGGTGCGCAGCCCGGCGGCGGTGAGCATGCCCGCGAGCATCTTCACGGCGGTGGTCTTGCCGTTGGTGCCGGTGATCGCCAGCCAGTCGGCGGGCGGCCGGCCCGAAGGCGACGTGCCGCGCAGCCGCCAGGCCAGCTCCACGTCGCCCCAGACCGGTACCCCGGCCGCCGCCGCGGCGGCGAACAGCGGGGCGGAGGGCTTCCATCCGGGCGTGGTGACGACCAGTTCCGTGCCCGCGGGCAGGGTGTCGCCGTCGCCGAGGCGTACGGTCACGCCCAGCGGCGTCAGCTCGGCGGCCTGCGCCCGGGCGCGGTCGTGGTCGGCGCCGTCGACGACGGTGACCTGCGCGCCCAGCCGGTGCAGCGCGCGGGCGGCGGGCCCGCCGCTGACCCCGAGCCCGGCGACGGTCACCTGCCGCCCGGCGAACTCGCTCACCGGGCCGCCCAGCCGGCGTAGAAGATGCCCAGGCCGACGATCACGCACATGCCCTGGATGATCCAGAATCTGACCACCACGAGCACTTCGCTCCAGCCCTTCAGCTCGAAGTGATGCTGGAGTGGCGCCATTCTGAAGACCCGTTTGCCGGTCATCCGGAACGACCCGACCTGGATCACCACCGACAGGGTGATGAGGACGAACAGGCCGCCGAGGATGGCCAGGAGCAGCTCGGTGCGGGAGGAGATGGCCAGTCCCGCGAGCGCGCCGCCGAGGGCCAGCGAGCCGGTGTCGCCCATGAAGATCTTCGCGGGCGAGGTGTTCCACCACAGGAAGCCGAAGCAGGCGCCCATCAGCGCGGAGGCGACGACGGCGAGGTCGAGCGGGTCGCGTACGTCGTAGCAGGCGCCGGGGTTGGTCAGGACGTCCGCGTTGAGGCAGGACTCCTGGTACTGCCAGACGCCGATGAAGACGTACGCGCCGAAGACCATCACCGAGGCGCCGGTGGCCAGGCCGTCCAGGCCGTCGGTGAGGTTCACGCCGTTCGACATCGCCAGGATCATGAACAGCGCCCAGATGACGAAGAGCACGGGCCCGATCGACCAGCCGAAGTCCTGGGTGAACGACAGCTTGGTGGACGCCGGCGTCAACTGGCGGTGGTCCTCGAAGTTCAGCGACAGCACCGCGAAGGCGATGCCAACGGTGAACTGCCCGAGCATCTTCGCCTTGGCCCGCAGGCCCAGGCTGCGCTGCTTGACGATCTTGATGTAGTCGTCGAGGAAGCCGACCAGGCCCAGGCCGGCCATCAGGAAGAGCACCAGCAGCCCGGAGTACGTGGGCGAACTGCTGGTGGCGACCTTGGTGATCGCGTACGCGACGATCGTGGCCAGGATGAATGCGACGCCGCCCATCGTCGGCGTGCCGCGCTTGCTGTGGTGCGCCTGCGGGCCGTCGTCGCGGATGAACTGCCCGTAGCCCCGGCGGGCCAGGAGCTTGATCAGCAGCGGGGTGCCGATGAGGGAGAAGAAGAGCCCGAGGGCCCCGGAGAAGAGGATCTGCCTCATCGGGCGGCGCCCTCCTCGGCGAGCAGCGCTTCCGCCACCCGCCACAGTGCCTCGGATCTGGATGCCTTGACGAGCACGACATCTCCCGGCCGCAGCTCGCCGCGCATCAGGTCGACCGCCGCGTCGACGTCGGACACGTGCACCGACTCCTCACCCCACGAACCCTCGTTCTTCGCGCCCATGTCCAGCCAGGCGGCCTCCTGCCGGCCCACTGCCACGAGCTTGCTGATGCCCAGGCGGACGGCCAGCCGGCCCACGCCGTCGTGTTCGGCCATGGCGTGGTCGCCGAGCTCCGCCATCGCGCCCAGCACGGCGAACGTCCGGCCCCCCGGCGTCGTGCTGCCCCGTCCCATGGCGGCGAGCGCGCGCAGCGCGGCCCGCGTGGACTCGGGGTTGGCGTTGTACGCGTCGTTGACGACCGTCACGCCGTCCGCCCGCCGCCTGACTTCCATCCGCCGGCCGGACAGGGCCTCGGCGGCGGAGAGCGCCTCGGCGATCCGCTTCGGGGACATGCCCAGCTCGTACGCGACGGCGGCGGCGGCAAGCGCGTTCGACACGTGGTGCTCACCGTACAGCCGCATGATCACACCGGCGCTGCCGGCAGGCGTGTGCAGGGTGAATTCCGGCCGCCCGTCATCGGTGAGCCGGACGTCCGCGGCCCGTACGTCAGCCTCGGGTGCCTCGCCGTAGAGGAGGGTGCGCGCCCGGGTGCGGGAGGCCATCGCGCGGACGAGGGGGTCGTCGGCGTTGAGCACCGCGACCCCGCCGTCCGCCCCCGGCGGCAGCGCCTCGACCAGCTCGCCCTTGGCCGCGGCGATCTGCTCCCGGCCGCCGAACTCGCCGATGTGCGCGGTGCCGACGTTGAGGACGAGCCCGATGCGCGGCGGCGTCACGTCGGCCAGCTCGCGGATGTGGCCGAGGCCGCGCGCGCCCATCTCCAGCAGCAGGTACCGGGTGTCGGGGGCGGCCTGCAGGGCCGTGACCGGATGGCCGATCTCGTTGTTGAAGGAACCGTGGGTGTAGACGGTCGGGCCGAGGCGCTGCAGCAGTTGGGCGAGCAGGTCCTTGGTGGACGTCTTGCCCGAGGAGCCGGTGAGCGCGATGAGCGCGGTGAGCGAACCGCTGAGCCGGGCGACGACGTGCTTGGCCAGCGCGCTGAGCGCCGGGGGCACGGACGGGACCACGACGGTCGGCACGCCCCCGACCGGGCGGGTGCCCAGGACGCCGGTGGCGCCGGCGGCGACGGCGCCGGCGGCGAAGTCGTGCCCGTCGACGTGCTCACCGGTGAACGCGGCGAAGAGGCTGCCCGGTTCCGCCTGCCGCGAGTCGATGACCACAGGGCGGGTGACCAGCGCCTGCGGGTCGGCCACGCCGTGCAGCTCGCCTCCGGTCAGGTCGGCGACCTCGGCGAGGCTGAGCGGAATCACCGGTCGCCTCCCGCGGGATCGGCGGGTAGGCCGCCGGCGGCATCCCCTCCGCCGGCGAGCCGGGCACGGATCGCCGCGCGCAGCTCGTCGCGGTCGTCGAAGGGGCGTACGACACCGGCCGTGTCCTGGCCCTGCTCGTGGCCCTTGCCGGCGATCAGCACCGTGTCGCCGGCGCCGGCGCGGGCCACCGCGATGGCGACGGCACCCGCCCGGTCGGCCTCGACCAGCACGTCGCCGCGCTCGTAGACCGGCACCTCGGCGGCGCCGGCGAGCATCACGGCGAGGATCGCGAGGGGGTCCTCGGAGCGGGGGTTGTCGGAGGTGAGCACCGCGGTGTCGGCGAGCCGGGCGGCGGCGGCGCCCATGGGCCCGCGCTTGTGCGGGTCGCGGTCGCCGCCGCAGCCGACGACGACGTGCAGCCGGTTCTCGGTGACCTTGCGCAGCGCGCGCAGCACGGACTCCAGTGCGTCGGGCTTGTGTGCGTAGTCGACGACGGCGAGGTAGCCCTGGCCCGCGTCGACCCGCTCCAGCCGGCCCGGCACGCCCGGCACGGCGGCCACGCCGCTCGCGGCGGTGGCCGGGTCGATGCCGGCGGTGACGAGCGCGGCGATGGCGGCGAGGGTGTTGGAGACGTTGAACGTGCCGGGCAGCGGGGCCTTGGCGGGGACCGCGATGCCACCGGGCCCGACCGCGGTGAACGTGGAGCCGAGCACGCCGACCTCCACGTCCTCGGCGCGCCAGTCGGCGTCCGGGTGGCCCTCCGCGGAGTACGTGGTCACGGGGTAGCCGCCGTCGGGGGCCGCGGCCTCCTCGGCCAGGCGTGCCCCGTACTCGTCGTCGATGTTGACGACGCCCGTGCGCGACCTGGCCGGCGTGAAGAGCTGCGCCTTCGCCCGGAAGTAGTCCTCCATGTCGGTGTGGAAGTCCAGGTGCTCCGGGCTGAGGTTGGTGAAGACGGCGACGTCGAAGAGGACGCCGTCGACCCGGCCGAGCACCAGCGCGTGGCTGGAGACCTCCATCGCCACCGACGCGACGCCGCGCTGCCGCATCACGGCGAACAGCGCCTGCAGGTCCGTCGCCTCCGGCGTGGTCCGCTCCGACTTCAGCCGCTCGTCGCCGATGCGCGTCTCGACCGTGCCGATGAGGCCGGTGAGCCCGGCGCCGGCCTTCTCGGCCGCGGCCCGCAGCCCGCCCTCGACGAGGTACGCGGTCGTGGTCTTGCCCGACGTGCCGGTGACCCCGAGCTGCAGCAGGTCCCGCCCCGGCTCGCCGTAGACCGCGGCGGCCAGCTCCCCCATCCGGCCCCGCGGGTCGCCGACGACCAGCACCGGCAGCCCCGTGCCGGCGGCCCGCTCCAGGCCGGCCGGGTCGGTGAGCACCGCGGCGGCGCCCAGGTCGGCGGCCTGCGCGGCGAAGTCGGCGCCGTGCAGCCGGGCGCCGGGCAGCGCGGCGTAGACGTCGCCGGGACGTACGGCGCGGGAGTCGTGGGTGATGCCGGTGACGGTGACGCCCCCGGCCTCGCCGGTGACACCGGTGCCCAGCCGGTCGGCCAGATCCGTGAGCGGTACGGGGCCGACCTCGGCGGGGCGGGGCGCCCCCGGATGCTTCGCCGGGGCGCCCGACGCTTCCTGGTGGGACTGATCGGGGTGGGGCACGGCGGGCAGCGTACCGGGCCCGCCTGCCGCACTGCCAAGCCAGGGGGGCCGCGGTTCGCGGTTCCCCGGATCGTCCGTGATTGTGCTCACTGCGCAGGTCCGATCTTTCCGTTCTTATCCGCCGTCGGCCACGCCGCCGGCGTCCGTTCCCCCGCCGCCGTCCCCGCCCGTGCCGTCGGTGCCGGCGCCGAACGTGACCGGCATCGGCGGCGCCTTGACCCCTGTCGGCGGCACCTGGAGCGTCTTGAGCGCGAACTCCATGACCTTCTTGTAGACGGGGCCGCAGATCTGGCCGCCGAAGTAACTGCCCTCGGTGGGGTTCTGGATCGCGCAGTACACGGTCACGCGCGGCGCGTCGGCGGGGGCGAAGCCCGCGAACGAGGCGGTGTAGCCGCTGTAGCGGCCGGTCCGCGGGTCCACCCTGTTGGAGGTGCCGGTCTTGCCGGCCGCGCGGTAGCCCGGGATACGGGCCTTCACGCCGGTGCCCTCCTCGTCGTCGACGACGGACTCCAGCATCCGGGAGAGGGTCCTGGCCGTCTTCTCGCTGACGACGCGGTCCCGCGCCGGCTCCGGCGCCGGGTCGAAGCGGCCGTCGGGGCCGCGGCTGCCGCGGACGAGGGTGGGCTCGATCCGTACGCCGCCGTTGGCGACGGTCGAGTACACGGAGGCGGCCTGCATGGCGTTGATGGACAGGCCCTGGCCGAACGGGATCGTGTACTGCTGCGCCGCGTCCCACTCGGCCGCGGGCTTCAGCAGGCCCGGGGTCTCGCCCGCGACGCCGAGGCCGCTGCGGCTGCCGAGGCCGAAGTCGCGCAGGTAGGAGTGGAGGACCTTGTTGGCCTGCCGCTGGTTCTCCCCCAACTGCTCCACGGCGAGGATCGTGCCGATGTTGCTGGACTTGGCGAGCACGCCGTTGAGCGTGAGGTACCAGGTCGGGTGCTCGATGTCGTCGTGGAAGGCGTGGCCGCCGCGGGGCAGCACGTTCGGCACGGTGACGCGGGTGGCGGGGGTGGCGGCCTCCTCCTCCAGCACGGCGGCCATGGAGATGACCTTGTTGACGCTGCCGGGCTCGTACGCGTCCTCCAGGGCCGGGTTGCCGAGGGTGCCGGGAGCGGCGCCGGACAGGTCGTTGGGGTCGAAGCCGGGGGCGTTGGCCATGGCCAGGATCTCGCCGGTGCGGGTGTCCTGCACGATGACGTAGCCGCGGTCCGCCGCCGAGGCGTCGACCTGCTTCTCCAGGGCGGTCTGGGCCGCCCACTGGATGTCGCGGTCGATGGTCAGCTCGACGTCGGAGCCGGGCTCCGCGGGGTTCTCCTCGGCGTCCGCGGTGGGGATGCGGCGGCCGGCGGACTGGGCGTAGACGAGCTTGCCGTCCTTGCCGGCGAGCAGCTTGTCGTGCTGCCGCTCGACGCCCCCGCCGCCCTCGCCGTCGGCGTTGACGAAGCCCAGTATCCCGGCGGCCAGATCGCCGTTCGGATAGACGCGCTTGTTCCGCTCCTCCGCGAAGACCCCGCCGAGCACGTCCTGCCGGCCGCCCGCCGCCTCGCGCTCGGCCGACGCGGACTTCAGCTTCTTGATCTCGTCCCAGACCTGCGGCGTCTGCATCGACGCGAGCTTCACGTAGCGCGAGTCGGGCGTGGCGAGCTTGGCCTGCAGTTCCTTCGCGTCCGCCTTCAGCACCGGCGCCAGCGCCTCGGCGGCCCGCCGGGGCGCGTCCTTGACGTCGGCCTGCCCGGGCGTGAAGAGGTACGGGTCGGCGGTGATGTCGTACGCGTCGACCGTGGTGGCCAGCTCGACGCCGTTGCGGTCGGTGATGACGCCGCGCTCGGCGCTGAGCGTCATCGGCACGTACCGGTTGACCTGCGCCTTCTCCGCGTACTCGGCGGCGTCCACGGCCTGGACCTGCAGCAGCCTGGCGGTGAAGACCAGCAGCAGGAGGGTCAGGCCGACGCTGACCAGACGCAGCCGGGGGCGGGGCGCGGCGAGCCGGAACCGCGCCCCGCCGCCGGCAGGGCGGCGGGGCGGGGCGGGGCCGGAGGACGCGCGGGTACGGGGCCGGGCGCCGCCGGCGCCGCTCGCGGGGCGGGGTACGCGGCGGCGCGGGGTGCCGTCACCGTCGCCGGGGGTGCTGCCAGAGCCGCGGGTCGTCACGGTGCCTCCTCGGCGGCGGGCGGTGAGGCGGAGGCCCCGGGGGCGGTGGACGCCGGTGTTCCGGCCGCCGCGGCCTCCGCCGCCCGCTCCCCGGCCCCGGCCCTGTCCTGCTCGTCCGGCCTGGCCGCTCTGGCCGCCCTGGCCGCTCTATCCGATTCATCCGGCTTCTTCGCCTTGTCGCCGTCCCGCTCCGCCTCCGGCTCCGCCGCGTCCGCCGGGCTCGGCGCCGGCGGCGGCGGACCGGTCGCCGCCGAGGGCTCGCCCCGTACGCCGCCCCCCGGCGAGAGGAACACCGGCGGCCCGCCCGGCACCATGCCCAGCTCCCGGGCCCGCTTCTCCAGCGCGTCCGGCGCCGACCGCTCCTCCACCTCCTGGCGCAGCCGCTGCTCCTCGTCGGTCAGCCGCGTCGTCTCCTTCTTCAGGTCGCCGACGCGGAACGAGCCCTGGTTGACGGCCGCGTTGAGCAGCAGCAGCGCGAGCAGGCCCGCGCCCAGCAGCACCACCACGAGCAGCACGAACGGCGTGCGGGCCGCCGAGCTGCTGCCCAGCAGCCGGGCGCCGCTCTCGCGCGGGAACGCGATCCTCGGCCGCCTCACGGCACACCCGCTCCGCAACGGCTCACAGGTCCTCCCGGATCCGCTCCGCCGCCCGCAGCCGCGCGGGGGCGGCTCTGCGGTTCTCCGCGATCTCCTCCTCGGCCGGCAGCTCCGCGCCGCGGGTGAGCAGCTTCAGCCGCGGCTGGTGGTGCTCCGGGACCACCGGCAGCCCCGGCGGCGCGGTGCTCGCGGCGCCGGCCGCCAGCACCCGTTTGACGAGCCGGTCCTCCAGCGACTGGTACGCGAGCACGGCGATCCGTCCGCCGACGGCCAGCGACGCGACGGCCGCGGGCACGGCGCGTTCGAGCACCGCCAGCTCGCCGTTGACCTCGATGCGCAGCGCCTGGAAGGTGCGCTTCGCGGGGTTGCCGCCGGTGCGCTTCGCGGCCTGCGGCAGCGCCTCGCGGATCACCTCGACCAGCCGCGCGCTGCGCGTGAACGGCTCCTTCTGCCGCTCGCGCACCACGGCCTCGACGATGCGCCGCGCCTGCTTCTCCTCGCCGTACGCGCGCAGGATGCGCACCAGCTCGCCGGGCGGGTACGTGTTGAGCACCTCGGCGGCGCTCACCCCCCGGGTCTGGTCCATGCGCATGTCCAGCGGCGCGTCCTGCGCGTACGCGAAACCCCGCCCGGCCTCGTCCAGTTGCATGGACGAAACGCCCAGGTCGAAGAGGATCCCCTGCACGGGGCCGAGGTCCAGCTTCGCGAGCACGGCCGGCAGCTCGTCGTAGACCGCGTGCACCAGGGTCACCCGCCCGCTGTACGGGGCCAGCCGCCGGCCGGCCAGCTCCAGGGCGGCGGGGTCGCGGTCCAGCGCGACGAGCCGCAGCCCGGGGTGCGCGGCGAGCAGGGCCTCGCTGTGGCCGCCGAGGCCCAGCGTGCAGTCGACGGCCACCGCGCCCGGCGCGCGGAGCGCCGGCGCCAGCAGTTCGGTGGTGCGGCGGAGCATGACGGGGACGTGGACGGCGGCGCGTGCGTCGTTCACGGTGCCGCCTCCTGTCCCACCCGTTCGCCGAAGGGGAGTGGCCGCTGCCGCCCTGCGCGGCGGCGCCGGCCGGGCCCGGAGCGGGCCGCCGGCCGCGCGTGCGGCGGGCGAACCGCATGAAAGGGGGCGCCACGGCTCCCACTTCGCGTCACTTTAGCCCACTGCACCCCCCGGGCAGTCAAGCACCGAAGGCGCGCCCCCTCCCGCCGACGGGAGAGGGCCGCGCGCATTGCTCCCTGTGGGCTACCTCACCCGGACCGGGCAACGGCGCCCCCGCCCGGATACCGTCGTCAGTATGACGCCCGCTGAGAGCACGTCGTCCAGCAAGAGCACCGCCGCCGCCACTGCCGTCCCCACCGTCACCGACCGGCTCGTGGCCTCGAACCGCGGGTACGCGAGCAGCTTCGACGACCCCGGCATGGACGCCAGCCCCGTGCTGCGCGTCGCGGTGGTCGCCTGCATGGACGCCCGGCTGGACCTGCACGCCGCGCTCGGCCTCGAGCTGGGCGACTGCCACACGATCCGCAACGCCGGCGGCGTGGTCACCGACGACACCATCCGCTCGCTGACCATCAGCCAGCGTGCCCTGGGCACCCGCAGCGTGGTGCTGATCCACCACACCGACTGCGGCCTGCTCCGGATCACCGAGGAGTTCCGCTTCGAGCTGGAGGCCGAGGTCGGCCAGCGGCCGGCCTGGGCGGTGGAGTCCTTCCGCGACCTGGACCAGGACGTGCGCCAGTCCATCCGCCGCGTGGAGACCTCCCCGTTCCTGCCGCACACCGACGACGTGCGAGGCTTCGTGTTCGACGTGCGCACGGGACTGCTCCGCGAGGTGTCCGCGGAGCAATTCCCGGCGGGCGACTGACGAAACCGGCATTCGGCAGCAAGAATGCGGGTGTGGTGGCTGCGTTCCGCCGGCTGTGCCGGCGGCGTGCACGGGGCGCCACGGTATCGGGGAGGGCCGGGCCGCGATCGCGGCGCACGGCCCGTGCGACGGGCCGAGGAGGGCCGGTGACGACGTATGACGAGCGAGCGAGCCTCAGCGATCTGACCAGTACCGCGAACGATGTCCGGCGGTCGGTGGAGAGCGTGATCGAGGGCAAGCCCGAGGCGGTCAGGCTGTCGCTGACCGTCCTGCTCGCCGAGGGCCATCTCTTGATCGAGGACGTGCCGGGCGTCGGGAAGACCATGCTCGCCAAGGCGCTGGCGAAGTCGATCGACTGCTCCGTACGCCGCATCCAGTTCACACCCGACCTGCTGCCCTCCGACATCACCGGCGTGAGCGTCTACGACCAGCAGAGCCGGGACTTCGAGTTCAAGCCCGGCGCGATCTTCGCCCAGATCGTCATCGGCGACGAGATCAACCGGGCCTCCCCCAAGACCCAGTCGGCGCTGCTGGAGTCGATGGAGGAGCGGCAGGTCACCATCGACACGCAGACGTACGAGCTGCCCAGCCCGTTCATGGTGGTCGCCACCCAGAACCCCATCGAGATGGAGGGCACGTACCCGCTGCCCGAGGCCCAGCGCGACCGCTTCATGGCCCGGCTGTCCATCGGCTACCCCAGCGCGGAGGCCGAGCTGGAGATGCTGGACGTGCACGGCGGGATCTCCCCGCTGGGCGACCTGCAGCCGGTCGCGCACGCCCACGACATCGTCAAGCTCATCGACGCGGTGCGTACGGTGCACGTCGCGGACTCCGTCCGGCGCTACGCGGTCGACCTGGTGACCTCCACCCGGCAGCACCCGGAACTGCGGCTCGGCGCCTCGCCGCGGGCCACGCTCCAACTGCTGCGGGCAGCGAAGGCCGCCGCGGCGCTGGCCGGGCGGGAGTTCACGCTGCCGGACGACGTGCAGGCGCTGGCCGTGCACGTGCTCGCACACCGGCTGCTGCCCACGGCGCAGGCCCAGCTCAACCGGCGGACGGCCGAGCAGATCGTCGCCGAGATCCTGCAGCAGGTGCCGGTGCCCGCCGCCGACATGCAGCGACCGCCGCCGATGCCACCCGCGTACGGCGGCGGCGCGCACAGCCCGGACGGCCGGCGGTACTGATGACCGGCCAGCCCCCGCCCGCCCCCGCCGCGCCGCCCGCGGGCCCGGACGCCCAGGCGGGCGGCGGGCTGCGTACGGCCCTGGCCGGCACCACCACGCGCGGTCGCTCGTTCCTCGCCGCCGGGATCGCGGCCGGCGCGTGCAGCTACATACTCGGCCAGCCCGACCTGCTGCGAGTGGGGCTGCTGCTGGCCGCGCTGCCACTGGTGTGCGCGGCCGTGCTGCACCGCACCCGCTACCGCGTCGGCGGCAGCCGCAAGCTGTCGCCCGCCCGGGTGCCCGCTGGCTCCGAGGCCCGGGTGCACCTGCGTCTGGAGAACGTCTCCCGGCTGCCGACCGGGCTGCTGATGCTCCAGGACCGGCTGCCGTACGTGCTGGGCCCCCGGCCCCGCTTCGTCCTGGACCGGGTGGAGCCGGGCGGCAAGCGCGAGGTGACCTACCGGGTCCGCTCCGACCTGCGCGGACGCTACCCGCTCGGCCCGCTGCAACTGCGGCTCTCGGACCCGTTCGGCATGTGCGAGATGACCCGCTCCTTCAGCGCGTACGACACCCTGACCGTGGTGCCGCGCACCGAGGCGCTGGCCCCGGTCCGGCTGGCCGGCGAGGCCACCGGCTACGGCGACGGCCGGCACCGCACCCTCGCGCTGGCCGGCGAGGACGACGTCATCCCCCGGGGCTACCGGCACGGCGACGACCTGCGGCGGGTGCACTGGCGCTCCACCGCCAAATACGGCGAGCTGATGGTCCGCCGCGAGGAGCAGCCGCAGCGCGCGGGCTGCACGGTGCTGCTGGACACCCGGCGCGACGCCTACACCGGCTCCGGCCCCGACTCGCCCTTCGAGTGGGCCGTCTCCGGCGCCGCCTCCGTCGCGCTGCACATGCTGGAGCGCGGCTACACGGTGCGGCTGCTGACCGACGGCGGCGAGCTGGGGGCCGGCGCCGACGGGGCGCTGAACTCCCGCGGCGGCGAGTCGGCCGACGCGGCGGGGATACTCCTGGACACCCTCGCCGTCATCGACCACTCCGAGCGGGACACGGTCTCGGCCGCGTACGACGTGCTGCGCGGCGGGCACGAGGGGCTGCTCGTGGCCTTCTTCGGCGAGCTGGACGAGGAGCAGACGGCGCTTGCCGCGCGGATGCGGCAGCGGACGGCGGCGGGGGTGGCGTTCGTGACGGACAGCGCGGCCTGGGAGTCGCGTCCCGGCGCGGCCCGCGGCGCGTACGGCGCGGCCCCGAAAGGCACCGAGCGGGTGCGGCAGCTCCGGGAGGCGGGCTGGACGGTGCTGTCCGTACGGCCCGGGATGGCGATGGGCGACCTGTGGCGGGAAGCCGGCAACCAGGCCGGCCAGCTCGCCGCGGCGGCCCGCGGAGGCGAGGGCTGAGATGAGCGGACGGGCCCGGCTCACGGTCTGCGCGGCGGCGGCATCCCTGCTGGCCGCCACCGCGCTGCTGCCGCTGACCGACAAGATGACCTGGTTCTTCAAGGCGGTCTTCATCGTCGTCGTGATCGGCGGCGTCGGCATGATCGCCCGCCGCATCCCGCTGGCGCGCCCGCTGACCGTGCTCGCGCAGACCGCGGTCACGGCGGTGCTGCTGACGATGCTCTTCACCGCCGACCAGGCGGCCGGCGGGGTGCTCCCCGGGCCTTCGGCGATAGAGGAGTTCCGCCAGCTCTTCCAGGAGGGCGGCGACGACGTCTCCCGCTACTCCATCCCGGCCCCGGTCACCGACGGCATCGAGCTGATGCTGCTCTCCGGCATCGCCGGGGTGGCGCTGCTGGTGGACGCGGTGGCGGTGACGTACCGCAGCGCGGCCCCCGCCGGGCTGCCGCTGCTCGCGCTGTACTCCGTCGCCGCCGGGCTCAACGAGGGCGGGAGCTGGCTGACGTTCCTGCTCGCCGGCGCCGGGTATCTGCTGCTGCTGCTCGCCGAGGGGCGGGACCGGCTGGCGCAGTGGGGCCGGATGTTCGGCGGCGGCCGGACCGCGGGCGCCCCGGGACCGGCCGACCAGGGCGGCGGCCGGCCGCTGGCACCGGTGCGTACGGGCCGGCGGATCGGCGCCGTGGCGCTGGGCTTCGCGCTCGTCGTGCCCGCGGCGCTGCCGTCGCTGGACGGCGGGCTGCTGGACGGCAAGACCACCGGTCCCGGCCGGGGTCCCGGCGGCGGCACGGTCACCGCGATCAACCCCGTGGTGCGGCTGCAGCAGAGCCTGAACCAGCCGGAGAACCGCGAGGTGTTCCGCTACCGCGCCGCGGGCGACGCCCAGAACCAGGCGCTGTACATGCGCTTCGTCGCCCTCGACAGGTTCGACGGCACCTCCTGGCAGCCGTCACGCCGCAGCATCGAGGACATCCCGGACCAGTTGCCCACGCCGCAGGGCTACTCCAACAGCCAGGTCAAGGCCACGCCGGTCTCGCTGAACGTGCAGGCCGACGACGACTTCCGGCAGCAGTGGCTGCCCATGCCGTACCCCGCGTACCAGGTGGACATCGACGGCGACTGGCGCTACGAGCCGGAGGGCCGGTCGGTCGTCGGCGACGGCGGCACCACCACCGGCGGCGCCGAGTACCTGGTCACCAGCCTGATCATGGAGCCCACCGCGCGCCAGTTGGCCGCCGCGCCCGCGCCGGATCCCGCGCTGAGCGAGGAGTACACGCAGGTGCCCGACTCGCTTCCCGACGAAGTCGGGGAGCAGGCGCGGGAGATCACCCGGGACGCGGTGAACAACTACGAGCGGGCGCTCGCGCTCCAGGACTACTTCACCACCAACTTCGTCTACGACACGGAGACCGGTCTCGACGCCTCCGACCCCGATGCGATCCTGAAGTTCCTGGAGAACAGGCAGGGCTTCTGCGTCCACTTCTCCTTCACGATGGCCGCGATGGCGCGGACGCTCGGCATCCCCGCGCGGGTCGCGGTCGGCTTCGTGCCGGGCACGGCGCAGGGCGACGGGTCGATGTCGGTGGGGCTGCAGGACGCGCACGCCTGGCCGGAGCTGTACTTCGAGGGCGCCGGCTGGACCCGCTTCGAGCCCACGCCGACGCGCGGCACGCTGCCCGACTACACGATGGAGGACACCCCCGGCGGCAGCGGCGACCCCGCGAACGAGCTGCCGGACCGCGGCAGCTCCGCGGTCCCCACCCCGTCCCCGTCGGCGTCGGAGGACGACTGCCCGGCGGGGCTGCGGCGGGAAGGCGGCTGCGCGGACGACGAGGCGGCGGCCGGCGGGGCCGCGGGCCCGACCGACAGCGGGCCGCCGGCGGCGGGCATCGCGGCGGGGGCCGCAGGGGTGCTGCTGCTCCTGCTTCTGCCGTCGCTGCCGGCCATGTGGCGCGTACGGGAACGGGGCAGGCGGCTGCGAACCGGCGCGGGGGCGCTGGCGGCCTGGCGCGAACTGATCGACTCCGCCTGGGACTTCGGGCTGCCGCCCGACGAGTCGCAGACGCCGCGGACGACGGCGGCGGCGCTCATCCGGTTCGGCAGCCTGGACGGCGCGGCGGCGCAGTCGGCGCTGCGGGTGGCCGGGGCGGTGGAGCAGACGCTCTACGCGCCGCGCCCGCGGCAGGTCGACGGGCTGGCGGGAGACGTCCACAGGGTGCGGGCGGCCATGGGCCGCAGCGCGGGCGCGGGTGCGCGGCTGCGCGCGGCGGTGGCGCCGCGCTCCTCGGCGCGGTTGCTGTGGGCGGTGTCGGCGCGCTGGGCGGCGGTGACGGGACGCTGGGGCGCAGCGGTACGCCGCGCGGGCGCGGCGCTGCGGCCGTCGCGGCCGTGACGCCTCCCGCGTGACGCCTCCCGCTGCGGGGCGGCGGGTGGTGGAGGGCCGGTGCACCCGGGCAGGGGCCGGGGCCGTCGAGGCTGCGGCCGGAGGCGTGACGCGGAGGCCGGGGCGGTACGTGCGCTGCGGCGGGCGTGAGCGTCTCCCACGGCGGGTATGCCCGCGCCCGTGCCTGCTTGTTGCCCGGGTGTGTGAGTCGGCGGGTGGCAGTTCTCTGCTATGCGTGAGCGCTCACGGACCGGGTCCGTGAGCGCTCACCCGGCTGTTCCCTCACGTCTCCCGCTGCCGGCCCCGGCCGGCCGGGACGTACGGGAAACGGGTCTCTTCGGCCTCCGAAGGGCCGAAGGCGCTACCGCGTGCGGAGAGCTCCCGCGGGCCGGGCCCGGGGAGCTCTGCACGGTGAGGGGCCTGGTGGCCTAGCGACCCTCGTCGCGGCGGCGCTGCCACCGCTCTTCGATCCTGTGCATCATGGAACGGCGCTGCCGGGTCCTGCGCCGCTGCTGGCCGCCCGGAGGGGCCGCGGCGTCGCCCGGCTGCTGCTGTGGCTGTTCGCCCGGGTTCGCAGTCCTGCGCCAACCGGTGACGGCGAGCACCGCACATCCCAGCATGACGAGGAAGCCCACCACGCTGACCCAGATCTGCTGCGCGACCATACCGGCCATCAGGAGCGCGATACCCACCAGGAAGCCGGCTACCGCCTGGTACACCCGGCGGCGGGTGTACGTGCGCAGCTTGCTGCCCTCAAGCGCTGTCGCAAACTTGGGGTCTTCTGCGTACAGCGCTCGCTCCATCTGTTCGAGCATGCGCTGCTCGTTCTCGGAGAGCGGCACGGAGTCCTCCTACTCGTCGGTCGCTTGGGGGCGACCGGGACGCGGCACCTCCAGGATAGGCAGGTACCCGCCCCCGTGAAACCCGCCCCTCTGCGCCAAATCCGCCGATCCGCGGTGCGGATCCGGACCTGCCCGCCGTAGCAGGCCCTGACTCAGATCATACGGCGCGCCGGGGCCGAACGGGTGGCCTGTGGCCTACTGCACCTTTGCCCGCGGGCGGACCGGTTATCACTTCCGGCCGCCCAGAACATGGAGCTGCGCCGCGACCGGCTGGAACGCCGGAGACTCGGCCGCCGCCCGCTCCAGCTCCAGCAGCGCGTCGAGCGCGCCGGGCTCGGACTCGGCGAGGCCGTCGGGCACCAGGTCGGAGAAGGTCCGTACGCCCTGAACGGACCGCACTTCCACCCCTGCGGCGGCGACCAGCCGGGTCAGTCCCTCGGGGGTGAACCGGCGCGGCACCGGGTCCGCCTCGCCCCAGCGGCCGTCGCCGCCCGTGAGCGCGCGGTGGGCGGAGGCGAAGTGGCCGGCGAGTGCGCGGGCCAGCACGGCGCCGCCGAGGCCCGCCGCCAGCACGCTGAGGAGGCCGCCGGGCCGCAGCGCGGCGACGGCGTTGCCGAGGCCCGCGGCGGGGTCGTCGACGTACTCCAGGACGCCGTGGCAGAGCACGGCGTCGTACGCGCCGGGCTCGGTGACGTCGAAGAGGGCGTGGATGTCGCCCTGCACGCCGTGCACCCGGTCGGCGACCCCGGCCTCGGCGGCGCGCCGCTGCAGCCCGAAGAGCGCGTTCGGGCTGGGGTCGACGACGGTCACCCGGTGCCCGAGCCGGGCCGCGGGCACGGCGAAGCCGCCGGTGCCGCCGCCCGTGTCCAGCACGTCGAGCGCCCGGCCGGCGGGCGGGCCGCCGGGCGCGGTGTCCGCACCGGCTTCCCCGGCGGCTCCGTGCCGGGCCAGGGCGTCCTCCAGCACCTCCCAGACGACGGCGGCGCGCAGCGACGCGCGCGGCAGGTGGTCGTGCGGTGTCGTACGGGGCATGGAGCGCTCCTCGGAGATCGGGCGTGGCCCAGCTTAGAGGCAGCGCCTCCGCTCCCCGCGCCCCCGGCGCCCGGGCCCGCGCGCGCCGGCTCAGCGCGCCTGCGGGCCCGGTTGAGGACGTATCAGCGGCTGGACGACGAGCATCCGCTCGACTATCCGCGTGAACATCCCCGCCGCGCGCAGGAGATCGGCTGCCTCCTGCTCGTCGACCGCATCCCTGATACCCGCTTCCGCGCGGGCCCGCAGCCGGGCGCCGGCCGCGAACATCGCGCTCCACTCCGCGAGTTCCGGTGCGACCTCCGGCAGCACCTCCCACGCGCTGCGGATGCGCTGCCGGCGCCGCGGCGACGGCTCGGGGCGCCCGCGCACCGCGAGCACCGCGGCGGCGGTGCGCAGGGCGGCGAGGTGGGCCAGGGAGTAGCGCTCGTTCGCCGTCTCCATCTCCGCGGCCTCCGCCAGTCCGGCGTGGGCTTGCGCGAGGAGCTCCAGCGCCGCTTTGGGCGCACTGCCCGGGCGCAGGACGGGGTGGACATCACTCGGTGGGGCGTAAGCCGGCTCGGCTGCCATGGCTTGCCTCCTGTCAGCGTCAGTCCTTCAGTCGTTTGTTCGTATGTGCCCATCGTGGCGCACACCACTGACAATCGACCTGAACTGCCCCGCTACCAGCGACGATGCCCCCGACCGCACCCTCCGCGGCAATTGCGCAGCAGACAGGTGCTGACAGGCGCTGACAGGCGCCGGCAAGTGCCGCCCCGGGGTGGAACGCCGCCCCGGCCCGCGCACGCCGCCCGCGGAGACGGGCGCTGCCCCGGCGCGAAGCGATCCCCCGTCGCTCCACCACCGGGGCAGCTTCCCCCCTTCCCCCGTTCCCCCCTCGTGGGCCGGTGCCGGAGCCCCGTTCCGCCACCCCGTGTCGGCGGTCCGTGGCCCCCACTGCGTCCGTCCCACGTCCCTCACTTTGCCGTTTGTGCAGGTCGCAGCCCATCCGCTCGGGTACTCAAGCCCCCGTCTGAGTACGTGTACTCAAAGCTGAGTACGAACCCCCAGCCCCTCCGGTCCCGCCCGCCGCCCCGCGCGGGGCGGCGGATAAGGTCCGGGCCATGGCAGAGATCGCGGTAATCGGGGCGGGTATGGGCGCCATGGCCGCCTCCGCGCGGCTGGCCCTCAGGGGTCACCGGGTGACGGTCCACGAGCGCTCCGGCACCCACGGGGGCGGCGTACGGCGCCTGGAGCGCGACGGCTTCGGCTTCGACACCGGCCCCGGGGTGCTGTACCTCCCCGCCGTCTACCGCGACCTGTTCGTCAAGACCGGCCGGCGGAAGCTGGAGAAGTGCGTGGACCTGGTGCCGGTGGACCCGGCCGAGCGGCACCTCTTCCCCGACGGCACCGCCGCCACCCTGCCGAACGCCTCCCGCGCGGGTGTCGTCACCGCCCTCGACGCCGCCGCGGGCCCGGGCGCGGGCGCGGCCTGGACCGCCCTGCTCGACCGGGGCCGCCGGGTCTGGGAGGCCGCCCGCCGCCCGCTCGTCGAGGAGCCCCTGCCCGCCGACCGCAGCGCGCTGGCCGCCGACTTCTACCCCGCCGCCCCGCCGCCCGCCGGGCGCGGGCTGCTGCGCCGCCTGCGCGGCCCGCGCCCGGC
Organism: Streptomyces sp. CNP082; assembly: GCF_059570535.1. Taxonomy (NCBI): domain Bacteria; kingdom Bacillati; phylum Actinomycetota; class Actinomycetes; order Kitasatosporales; family Streptomycetaceae; genus Streptomyces; species Streptomyces sp. CNP082. The sequence continues at coordinate 255,122 of NZ_JCANSZ010000005.1, read as the reverse complement.
CGCCCCGCCCGCCACCGTGGCCGCCGTCGCCGCGGGCGAGCTGGGCGCGTACCCCGCGCTGGGGACGATGTTCGCGCAGCACGCCCTGGCGTACGGGCTCGACCCGCGCCATGCGCCGGCGGGCACGGCGATGCTGCTCTACGTGCAGGAGACCTTCGGCGGGTGGTACGTGCACGGGGGGATGCGGGCGCTGGCGGACGCGCTGTACGAGCGCTGCCTGGAGCGCGGGATCACCTTCGCGTTCAACACGGAGGTGGCCGCCGTCCGGGTGGACGGGGACGGCCGGGCGGCCGGCCTCGAACTGGCCGGCGGCGGGCGGGTGGACGCCGACGCGGTGATCGCCGGAGTGCCGCGGGCCCGGCTGGCCGAGCTGGCCCCGAGCGCGTACGAGGACGGCGCGGCCCCCGCCGCGCCGCGGGCGGTGCCCGCGCGCATGACCGTGTGCCTGGCGCTGCGCGGCGCGCGGGACGGCGACGCCGTGCACCGCACCGTCGTGCACTCCCCCGACCCGGCGGGCGAGCTGGCCTGGATCTTCGACGGCGAGCAGTCCGGGACCGCCCCGGCGCCGACCGTCACCGTGCTGCGCCCCGACGACCCCGCGCAGCGCCCGGACGCGGAGCACGAGGCCGTGACGCTCACCGCCGTCGTCCCGGCCGGGGCATGGCCGGGGGACGGCGGGCGGCAGGCCGCGGAGGCGTTCGCGGACCGGATGGTGGCCGCGGCCGGGCGCGTGGTGCCCGGGCTCGCGGAGCGGGTGCTGTGGCGCGAGGTGCGTACGCCGGCGGACACCGCCGCCGAGACGGGCGCCGCGGGCGGCGCGGTGCCGCCGCCGGCGCTGGCCGGCGCCGGGGGCGCGTACCTGCCGCCGCCGAACGCCACGGCCGTGCCGGACCTCTACGCGGTCGGCGGCTGGTCGCACCCGGGCGGCGGGCTGGCGCACGCGGGGATGTCGGGCGCCCTGGTCGCCGGGCTGATCCTGGAGGGCGCGGACTTCCGCGGCTCCCGCTGACCTGTGGGGCAGGGGGCGCGGGGGGGCCGGCGGCGGGGGCCGGGGGCGCGGGGGCGCGGGGGTCAGTAGCGGTACTGCTGCTCATAGCCGGGGTAGTCCTGCTGCGGGGCGTAGGGGTCCTCGGCGCCCAGCGCGCCCGCGTCGCGCTGCTGCGGCATCCAGACGCCCTCCCCGGGCGTCTGGTAGTTCTCCTGGGGGTACGCGGGCTGCTGGCCGGTGTCGTAGCCCTCGGGGTACTGCGCGTACTGCTGCTGGTCGTAGCCCGGGTAGCCGGCGCCGCCCTGCGTGGAGTCGTAGTACGGCGGCGGCGGGGCCGGCGCGGCGTACTCCGCGCCGGCGTAGGGGTCCGCGTATCCGGCGGGGGCGGGGGTCTCGTATCCGGCGTACTGGTGCTCCGTGCCGTAGCCGCCCGCCTCCGGGTATATCTGCTGGTCCTGCCCGTAGCCGTTCGTGGCGTAGCCGCCGGCCTCGTAACCGGAGGTGGTGGCGTGGCTGCCGGTGTCGTACGCGGACGTGGTGGCGTAGCTGCCGGAGTCGTACGCGGAGGTCGTGGCGTGGCTGCCGGAGTCGTAGGCGGAGGTGGTCGCGTAGCTGCCGGAGTCGTAGCCGACGCCGTTGCCGTACGAGTCATAGCCGCCCGCGAACGTCTGCTGCTGCGCGGGGGCGGCGCCCGCGAACGCCTGCTCGTCGCCGAAGGGCGAGAACTGCGTGGTCTGTTCCTGCGCCACGGGCGGCGCGCTCTCCGGCTCGTATGCCGGATACTCGGCCCCGTGCTGCGGGGGCGGCGGCGCCTGGCGGCCGTCGAACCCGGCTGCGTTATGGCGCTCCGCGTCGTCGTACCGCTCCGGTCCTTCGTACGCCTCCGCGCCGTACCCGTCGCCGTACTCCTCGGCCTCCTCGCGCCTGTTCATGGCCCAGCCGCCGGAGTAGCCGCTGCGGTACGAGAGGGTAACCTTGGCCTGACCGACCGCGAACGTCACCACCCCCAGCCCGATCACGACGGCCGACGGCATGAGGACGCCGAGCACCACGCAGAGGAAGCCGACGAAAGCCAGCGCGCGCCAGCGCAGCGGGGCCTTGTACTGCATCAGGACTTCCCAGAGCAACCACAACGCGATGACGCCGAACGCGGCATAGAGGGCCAACCAGGCCAAGTCGCCCATCACATGCCTCTCTTCCGCCCCCGCTTGGTGGTGCCTTCCCTCAGGACTGCCGGTGCAGTCCGAGGTTCTGGTAGATCTCCAGCGTTGCCGTGGAGTGGTTCAGCGTAATGAAGTGCAGTCCGGGGATTCCCTCGGACAGCAACCGCTCGCACATGTCCGTGGCGTATTCGATGCCAATGGAGCGTACCGCGGCCCGGTCGTCCTCGACCGCGAGAACCCGATCCGCGAGCTCCGGCGGGAACGTGGCCCCGCTCAGCTCGGCGAACCGCTGGATCTGGCGGGCGTTGGTGACCGGCATGATCTCCGGGATGACCGGCGTCGCGCAGCCGGCGGCGGCCACCCGGTCGCGCAGCCGCAGGTAGTCGTCGACGTGGAAGAACATCTGGGTGATCGCGTAGTCCGCGCCCGCGCGGCACTTGTCGACGAAGTGCCGGATGTCGGTGTCCCAGTCCGTGGACCGCGGGTGCATCTCGGGGAAGGCGGCGACGCCGACGCAGAAGTCGCCCGACTCCTTGATCAGCCGGACCAGGTCCGCGGCGTAGTTCACCCCCTGCGGATGCGCGACCCACTCCCCCATCGGGTCGCCCGGGGGGTCCCCGCGGACGGCGAGCATGTTGCGGATGCCCGCGTCCGCGTACTGGCCGATGACGTTGCGCAGTTCTGCGATGGAGTGGTTGACCGCGGTCAGGTGCGCCACGGGCGTGAGGGTGGTGTCGGTGGCGATGCGTTCGGTGGCGCGGACGGTGCCCTCGCGGGACGAGCCTCCGGCCCCGTACGTGACGGAGACGAAGGTCGGCTGTACGGCCTCGATGCGCCGTACGGCGTTCCAGAGGGTCCGCTCGCCCTTGTCGGTTTTAGGGGCGGCAAACTCGAACGAAAACGACTGCTTGCCGGACGCGAGCAGTTCACGAACAGTGACTGCGCGATCATTCCTGGTCGAAGCGATGCCGGTGGCCATACGCGGCAGGTTAACCGCCGGTCACCCCCGGGCCCAAGACGGCCAGCTCAATCCCCGGTACAGGACACGGTCCCCGGAGCCCGCCCGGCGACTACCGGACGTCACCGTTCCGGGCCGCCCGCAGCCGCCGTACGAACTCACCCGCCGCAGCTCCGGGGTCCTCCGCGGCCGTGAGGGCGCGGACGACGACGACGCGGCGGGCGCCCGCCGCCAGGACCTCGTCGAGATTTCCGAGGTCGATTCCGCCGATGGCGAACCAGGGGCGGCCGGTGCCGAGCCCGGCGGCGTACCGGACGAGGCCGAGGCCGGCCGCGGGCCGCCCGGGCTTCGTGGGGGTGGGCCAGCACGGGCCGGTGCAGAAGTAGTCGACGCCGGGCTCCGCGGCGGCGGCGCGCGCCTGCGCCTCGGTGTGTGTGGAGCGGCCGATCAGCGCGTCGCCGGGGCCGCCGCCGAGGATGGCGCGGGCGGCGGGCACCGGCAGGTCGTCCTGGCCCAGGTGCAGCACGCCGGCGCCGGCGGCGTGGGCCACGTCGGCGCGGTCGTTGACCGCGAGCAGCCGGCCGTGGCGGCGGCAGGCGTCGGCGAACACCTCCAGGTGCGCCAGCTCCTCGCGCGCCTCCATGCCCTTCTCGCGCAGTTGGACGACGTCCACGCCGGCGGCCAGCACGGCGTCGAGGAACTCGGGCAGGTCGCCCTGGCGCGTCCGGGCGTCGGTGCACAGATAGAGCTGCGCGGCGCCGAGCCGCTGGCGGGCATCGCCAGCGGCGTCGCCGGCGGCATCGTCGGCGACACGAGCAGCGGCGCGGGCAGTGGTTCCGGCCGTCATGCGGCGCTCCCCCCCTCGTACGGTCGCGGGGCCGGGCCCGCGCGGCGCGCCCGGCCCCGCGAATCTACACAGCCAGCGCCTGCGCCCTGCGCTTGACCTCCGTCCCGCGGTTCTCGCGCAGCGCCTGCGCGGGAGTCCCCGGGAGCGAGGGGTCGGGGGTGAACAGCCACTCCAGCGCCTCCGCGTCGCTGAAGCCGTCGTCCTTGAGCAGCGTCAGGGTGCCGACGAGGCCCTTGACGACCTTCCTTTCTTCGCCGATGAACTCGGCGGGCACCTGCAGCACGTTGTTCTCACCCCTGCGCACCGCGATCAACTGGCCTTCTCTGACCAACTGCCGCACGCGGGTCACCTCGACGCCGAGCTTCTCCGCGACGTCGGGAAGGGTGAGCCAGGAGGGGACGAGAGCATCGATCTTCGCATCAATCTCGGTCACGCCCCCCAGCCTGCCATCTCGGGCCGCCCGTCGGTACAGGGCAGCACCAAAGGGAGGCATATCACCGCGAAACATCCTCGGATCCGCGGAGACCGGCGCGGTCTACGGCGTGCCCGGAGGCGTCACAGCGCGGCCGATTTCAGCGGTACGGACACGTCGGCGGCCCGCTCGCGGTCCAGCTCCGCACCGGCGTGGATCAGCTTGCGCCCCTGGGCGAGGTCACGCGGGCGGCCGACGGCCAGCAGCGCGATGAGCCGGCCGGCACGCAGCCAGCACACCGACCACGACGACCCGTGCGGGTCGCCGCGCCACAGCAGCTCGTCGCCGGCCGTGTGGTGGCCGACGTACTGCACGAAGCGGCCGAACTGCTCGGACCAGAAGTACGGCACCGGGTCGTACACCGCGCCCGGCTCCCCGGCGATGTCCGCCGCGACCGTCGCCGGGCCCTGCAGGGCGTTGTCCCAGTGGTGGATCAGCAGCCGCTCGCCGTAGCGCGCGGACGGGAACGACGCGCAGTCGCCGACGGCCCAGACGTCCGGCACGTTCGTCCGCAGCCGCTCGTCGGCCCGCACCGCGCCGTCGCCGCCCAGCTCGACGCCGGAGCCGGCGAGCCAGTCCGTGGCGGGGCGGGCGCCGATGCCGACGACGACGGCGTCGGCGGTCAGCTCCGTACCGTCGTCGAGGACCACCGCGACCGGGCCGCCCTCGCCCGGGCTCGCCACGCCCTCCACCCGGCGCCCCGTCAGCAGCCGGGCGCCGCTCTCCTCGTACCACCCGGCCATCGGCGCCGCGACCTGTGCGGGGAACGCCGCCGCAAGCGGATGCCCGGCCGCCTCCACGACCGTCACCTCGCAGCCCTGCTCGCGCGCCGCGGTGGTCAGCTCCGCGCCGATCCAGCCCGCGCCGACCACCACGATCCGGCCGCGCCGCACGAGCACCGCGCGCAGCCGCGCCGCGTCGTCGAGGGTGCGCAGCAGATGCACGCCGGGCGTGGCGCCGGCCGGGGTGCCGGGCAGCGGGACGGGCGCCGCGCCGGTGGCGAGGACCAGCTTCTCGTACGCCACGGGCCCGGCGTCCGTCCGCAGCAGCCGCTCCGCGGTGTCCAGCCGGTCGACGTGCAGCCCCAGCCGCAGCCCGATGCCGTACTCCGCGAAGTCCACCTCGAACGCCGAGCCCTCCGCCTTGCCGAGCAGCACCGCCTTCGACAGCGGCGGCCGGTCGTACGGGTCGTGCGGCTCCGCGCCGAGCAGGGTGACGGCGCCCGCGTAGCCCTGCTCGCGCAGCGCCACCGCGGTCTGCACGCCGGCCATGCCGGCGCCGACGACGACGGTGCCGGGGCTGCCGGCGGTGGGGTCCGCGGCGCGGCTGGGGCGGCTGGCGGCCCGGTCGGCGGGGCCGCGGTCCTGGTCGGCGTCGGTCACACCGATCACTGTATGCCGGGCCCGTCGCCCGCCGCTCGCGCCGGGCCCGCGCACGAGGCTCCCTTACCGCGGCCGGGCGTGCGGAGTTAGGGTGGCCGGGACGACTCGCGGGAGCCCGGCGCACCGGGCTGAGAGGGGGGCTGGGCGGCCCCCGACCGTACGAACCTGATCCGGGTCATGCCGGCGAAGGGAGGGGCGAACACGCCCATGCAGCCACGCGACGCACCCCCGCAGGAACCGGCGGCGGCACCCGCGGCGCGGCCCGCGCCGGGCCGGGCGGGCGCGCCGCGCACGGCGGATGCCACGTACGACGTCCTCGTCGTCGGCGGCGGCGTCATCGGCCTGGTCACCGCCTGGCAGGCGGCGCGCCGCGGGCTGGCCACCGCCGTCGCCGACCCGGCCCCCGGCGGCGGCGCCGCACAGGTCGCGGCCGGGATGCTCGCCGCCGTCACCGAACTGCACTACGGCGAGGAGGCGCTGCTGGCGCTCAACCTGGCCGCCGCGGAACGCTATCCGGCGTTCGCGGCCGAGCTGGCGGAGGCGTCGGGCCGGGACATCGGCTACCGCCCCTGCGGCGCGCTGGCCGTCGCGTTCGACGCGGACGACCGCGCCCAACTGCGCGAGCTGCACGGCTTCCAGCAGCGGCTGGGGCTGTCGGCCGAGTGGCTCGGCGGGAGCGAGTGCCGCCGGCTGGAGCCGATGCTCGCGCCCGGGGTACGCGGCGGGCTGCGGGTCGACGGCGACCACCAGACGGACCCGCGGCTGCTGACCGCGGCGCTCGTCACCGCCTGCGAGCGGGCCGGGGTCGCCTTCCACCGCAGCCTCGCGGCCCGGCTCCGCGTGACCGGCGGCTCCGCAGGGAGGGCGGGCGGGAACGAGCGGGCGGCGGGCGCGGAGCTGGCGGACGGCACGCGGATCGCCGCCGGGCAGACGGTGCTGGCGGCAGGCAGCCGCAGCGGCCGGCTGGCGGGGGTGCCGGAGGCGGTACGGCCGCCGGTGCGGCCGGTGAAGGGGCAGGTCCTGCGGCTGCGGATGCCCGAATCCGGGGTGCCTTTCCTGTCCCGTACGGTACGGGCCGTGGTCCGCGGCTCCAGCGTGTACCTGGTGCCCCGGGCCAGCGGCGAGCTGGTCGTCGGCGCCACCAGCGAGGAGCTGGGCTGGGACACCACGGTCACCGCCGGCGGCGTGTACGAGCTGCTGCGCGACGCGCACGAGCTGCTGCCGGGGCTGACGGAGCTGCCGCTCGTCGAGACCGGCGCCGGGCTGCGCCCCGGCTCCCCCGACAACGCGCCGCTGCTGGGCCCCACCGCCCTGCCGGGCCTGCACCTGGCCACCGGCCACTACCGCAACGGGGTGCTCCTCACCCCCGTCACCGGCGACGCGCTCGCCGCCGTGCTCACCGGCGGCGGACTCCCCGACGTGGCCCGCCCGTTCGCGGCCACCCGGTTCGGCCGCACACACCCGCACGAAGCGCATCCGCACACAACCCACCCGCACGAAACGCACCCGCACGAAGGGCAGCGCCCATGACCGAGGACGCCGCGCAGCCCCGCACCGGCTCCCCGCACACCAGCGTCACCGTCACCGTCAACGGCGATCCCCGCCGGATCGCCGCGGGCCTCACCCTCGACGCCCTCGTCACCACTCTCACCGCCGCGGCCCGCGGCGTCGCCGCCGCCGTCAACGAGGACGTCGTACCGCGCGGCAACTGGCCCACCACCACCCTCGGCGACGGCGACCGCGTCGAGATCCTCACCGCGGTCCAGGGAGGCTGACCCACCGTGACCCGCACCACCCCCGTCTCCGGCCCCGTCTCCGGCCCCGCTCCCGCCCCCGCCCCCGCGGACACCCCGGAACCCACCACCGACCCGCTCACCATCGCCGGCGTCCGCTTCTCCTCCCGCCTGATCATGGGCACCGGCGGCGCCCGCAGCCTGGCGGCCGTGGAGCGCGCGCTCCTCGCCTCCGGCACCGAGCTGACCACCGTAGCGATGCGCCGCGTCGACCCCGGCGTCCACGGCTCCGTGCTCGACGTGCTGCGCCGCCACGGCATCCGCGTACTGCCGAACACCGCCGGCTGCCACACCGCGGGCGAGGCCGTCCTCACCGCCCGGCTGGCCCGCGAGGCGCTGGGCACGGACTGGGTGAAGCTGGAGGTCGTCGCCGACGAACGCACGCTGCTGCCCGACCCCGTCGAGACGCTGGCCGCCGCCGAGACGCTCGTCGACGACGGCTTCACCGTGCTCCCGTACACCAGCGACGACCCCGTGCTGGCCCGCAGGCTCCAGGACGCCGGCTGCGCCGCCGTGATGCCGCTGGGCTCACCCATCGGCTCCGGGCTCGGCATCCGCAACCCGCACAACTTCCAGCTCATCACCGAGGCCGCCGAGGTGCCCGTCATCCTCGACGCCGGCGCCGGCACCGCCTCCGACGCCGCGCAGGCGATGGAGCTGGGCTGCGACGCGGTGATGCTGGCGTCCGCGGTGACGCGGGCGCAGGAGCCGGTGCTGATGGCGCAGGCGATGCGGTACGCGGTCGCCGCGGGCCGGCTCGCCGCGCGCGCGGGGCGCATCCCGCGGCGGCACTTCGCACGCGCGTCGTCCCCGGCGGCCGGGGTCGCGACGCTGGGTCCTGAGCCGGACCCGGAGCGGCCCGCGTTCGCATGAACTCCCCCGCCCCGTGCCGGCGGCCCGCGCCGCCGGCCGCATCGGCACACCAATGGGAACGTACTGCAGCACAACGGTGACGGGAACGCGTCCCTCACCTCGTAGACTGCGCTGCGTGGACACGACTCTGGACCCGTCCCCCCATCCGCCGGGAGGGTGGGGAGACCCCATGGTCGGGCAGTTGCTCGACGGGCGCTACCGCGTCGACGCCCGCATCGCCGCCGGCGGCATGGCCACGGTCTACCGGGCGCTGGACACCCGGCTCGACCGGGTGCTCGCCGTCAAGGTCATGCACCCCTCGCTCGCCGCCGACGCCTCCTTCGTCCAGCGGTTCATCCTGGAGGCCAAGTCGGTCGCCGGGCTCGCCCACCCGAACGTCGTGGGCGTCTACGACCAGGGCACCGACGGCCCGCACGTCTTCCTGGCCATGGAGTACGTCCCCGGCTGCACCCTGCGCGACATGCTGAACGACCGCGGCGCGCTGCAGCCGCGGGCCGCGCTGGACATCCTGGAGCCCGTGCTCGCCGCGCTCGGCGCCGCGCACCGGGCCGGTTTCGTCCACCGCGACATGAAGCCGGAGAACGTCCTCATCGGCGACGACGGCCGCGTCAAGGTCGCCGACTTCGGGCTCGTCCGCGCCGTGAACACCAACACCACTGCCTCCACCGGCACCGTGCTCGGCAGCGTGTCGTATCTGGCGCCCGAGCAGATCGAGCGCGGCGCCGCCGACCCCCGGGTCGACGTGTACGCCTGCGGCGTGATGCTCTACGAGATGCTCACCGGCGCCAAGCCGCACGCCGGCGAGCACGCCGCCCACGTGCTCTACCAGCACCTGCACGAAGACGTCGAGGCGCCGTCCGCCGTCGTCCCGGGGCTGCCCGCGCAGTTGGACGGCCTGGTCGCCACCGCCGCCGCGCGCAGCCGCGACGCACGCCCCGCGGACGCCGTGGAGCTGCTCTCCGCCGTACGCGGCGCCCGTGCGCAACTGACCGACGCGGAGCTGGACGCGATGCCGCCGCAGGCCGTCGCCGAGGAGCGGACCGGCTCCGAGGACCGTACCGCCGTGGTGCCGGCCCCGGCGGGCGGCCCGGCGCAGGAGCGGCTGAACGTGACCAGCGTGCTGGACGTCTCCGCCGCGGGACCGGCGGACACCGCCGTGCCGCCGCCCGCCCCGCCGGCGCCGGGCGCCCCGGCGCAGCCGGGCCGCCCCAAACCCCGGATCGGGCTGCTGGCACTGCTGGCGGCGGTGCTCGTGCTGGGCGTCGGCGGGGGCGTCTGGTACATCAACTCCGGGCAGTTCACCAAGGTGCCGTTCGTGCTCGGCAAGACCGAGGCCGAGGCGCGGAGCATGCTCTCAGGCGAGGACCTGGACGCGGACGTCACGGAGGACTTCAGCGACACCGTGAAGGCCGGCCTCGTCATCCGTACCGACCCCGAGGGCGGCAGCCGCATCCGCCAGGGCGACTCGGTGACGCTCGTGCTCTCCAAGGGCCCGGAGATCGTCGAGATCCCCAACCTGTACGCGGTCCCGCTCGACGAGGCCAGGGACCAACTGCGCGACGCCGGGCTGAAGCCGGGCGTGACCCAGGAGGCGTTCAGCGAGGAGCTGCCCGCCGGCCGCGTGATCAGCACCGACCCCGAGGACGGCGAGAAGATCAAGGCCGGCCGGGCGGTGGCGATGGTCGTCAGCCGCGGCGCGCCCGTCGAGGTGCCGGACGTCGTCGGCGACGACCAGGCCGACGCCGAGGAGGAGCTGCGCGAGGAGGGCCTGACGGTCGAGATCGCCGAGGGGACGGTGTACTCGGAGGAGGACGCCGGCACGGTCGCGGAGATGTCGCCGGAGCCGGGCGCGGAGCTGGCCGAGGGCGACAAGGTCACGCTGACCATCTCCAGGGGCCCCGAGCTGCTGGAGGTCCCGGACGTGGTCGACATGAACGTGGACGACGCCGAGCAGGAGCTGGAGGACGCCGGCTTCAGCGTGGACGTGAACCAGCTCTTCTTCGGCGACACCGTCTGGCGGCAGTCCCCGGGCGGCGGGGACGACGCCCCGCGCGGCAGCGAGATCACCCTCTGGGTGCGGTGACGTGTCCTCCGGTACGCGCCCCGCACCCCCCTCCGACCGGCCAGGACCCCGCACCCGCAACCCCGTCGGCAGCCATGTGCCGGTCGCCGGCGGGCTGGCCGCGAAGGGCCTGGCGCACGCCCGCCGGATCGGGGCGGAGACCGTCCAGGTCTTCGTCGCCAACGCCCGCGGCTGGGCCACGCCGCCCGGCGACCCGGCGCAGGACGAGGAGTTCCGCCGCCGCTGCGCCGAGGACGGCATCCCGGTGTACGTGCACGCCCCGTACCTGATCAACCTCGGCTCGCACACCCCGGCGACCGCGGAGAACTCTGTCGCCTCGCTGCGGCACTCGCTGCGCCGCGGCCGGGCGATCGGCGCCCGCGGCGTCGTCGTGCACACCGGCTCGGCGACCGGCGGGCGGCCCCGGGAGACCGCGCTCGCGCAGGTGCGGGAGCTGACCCTGCCGCTCCTCGACGAGCTGGGCGACGACCCCGGCGCCCCCGGCGAGCCGGGGGCGCCGGACCTGCTGCTGGAGCCGACCGCGGGGCAGGGCTTCTCGCTCTGCTCCCGGCTGCCGGAGCTGGGCGCCTATCTGGACCTGCTGGACCGGCACCCGCGGCTCGGCGTCTGCCTCGACACCTGCCACGCCTTCGCCGCGGGCCACGACCTGGCGGCGGCCGGCGGCGCGAAGCAGGTGCTCGACGAGCTGCTTGACGTGGCGGGCCCGGGACGGCTGCGGCTGGTGCACGCGAACGACTCCAAGGCCGCGGCCGGCTCGCGCCTGGACCGGCACGAGAACATCGGCGCGGGGCAGATCGGCGCCGAGCCGTTCCGCGAGCTGATCCGGCATCCGGCGATGGACGGCGTACCGCTGATCATCGAGACCCCCGGCGGCGGCCCGGAGGGGCCCAAGGCGGCGGCGGACATCGCGCTGCTGAAGGAGCTGAGAGAGCCCTCGGCACCGTAGAACGGTCTAGAGATCGGGCCCGTCGCCCGGCTCCTCCTGGTACGAGTAGCGCTGCTCGCGCCACGGGTCGCCGACGTTGTGGTAGCCGCGCTCCTCCCAGAAGCCCCGGCGGTCGGCGGTCATGTACTCCACGCCCCGCACCCACTTCGGGCCCTTCCAGGCGTACAGGTGCGGCACGACGAGCCGTACCGGGAAGCCGTGCTCGGCGGTCAGCGGCTCGCCGTCCTTGTGGGTGGCGAAGATCGTCCGCTCGTCGGCGAAGTCGGCCAGCCGCAGGTTGGAGCTGAAGCCGTACTCCGCCCACACCATCACGTGCGTGACCTCGGGCGCGGGCGGCGCGAGGGCCAGGAGCGTACGGGCCCGCACCCCGCCCCACTCGGCGCCGAGCATGCTGAACTTCGTCACGCAGTGCAGATCGCCGACCTGGGTCGCGTACGGCAGGGCGGTGAACTCGTCGTGTGTGAGGGACCGCTTCGCGCCGTCCGCGGTGGCCCCGAAGATCTGGAGCTCCCAGCGGTCGGGCTTGAACCGCGGCACCGGGCCGTAGTGCGTCACGGGCCAGCCGCGCTGCAGCCGCTGGCCAGGAGGCAGGTCCCCCTCGTGGCGCTCCGACTGACCCATGACCCCATGGTGGCAGACGCTTGCGCATGGTCATGACCGGGGGCGGCCCACCCCGGATATGGGCAAGCCGGATAAGCCTGCACTTACTGGATCATTCGGGCTCGTGGTGCGAGGATGCGCCCTGACCTGCCCGACCCACGCGGAGAGGAGCCCCGGCTATGCAGGGCGACCCCGAGGTGCTGGAATTCCTGAACGAGCAGCTCACAGCCGAGCTGACGGCGATCAACCAGTACTTCCTGCACGCGAAGACGCAGGAGAACTTCGGCTGGACGAAGCTGGCGAAGTACACCCGGTCCGAGTCGTTCGACGAGATGAGGCACGCGGAGCTGCTGACGGACCGCATTCTGCTGCTGGAGGGGCTGCCGAACTACCAGCGCCTGTTCCACGTCCGGGTCGGGCAGACGGTCACCGAGATGTTCCAGGCCGACCGGCAGATCGAGGTGGAGGCGATCGACCGGCTGCGCCGCGGGATCGAGCTGATGCGGGCCAAGAGCGACATCACGTCCGCCCGGCTCTTCGAGGAGATCCTGAAGGACGAGGAGCACCACATCGACTACCTCGACACCCAGCTCGACCTGATCGAGAAGCTCGGCGAGGCGCTGTACATCGCGCAGCAGATCGAACAGCCGGACTGATCACTCCGGGTACGGACCGGAGCCGGACGGCCTGGGAGTCAGGCGGCCTCGCGCACCAGCGGGGCGTTCGCGCCGGCCGCCGCCTCGGCGGCCTGTGCGGCCTGCGCGGCCGCCGGGCCCCCGCCGGCCGGCTGCCGCGCCTCAAGCAGCTCGCGGCGCGCGCAGCCCGCGCCGCGGCCGAGCAGCGCCTGGATCCGGCGTACGCACGAGCCGCAGTCCGTGCCCGCCTTGCAGTCCGACGCGATCTGGCGGGGGGTGCAGCGCCCGGCCGAGGCGTGCTCGCGCACCTGCTCCTCGGTGATGCCGAAGCACGAGCACACGAACACAGAAACCCCCGGATCGGGATGATTAGGTAACCCTAACCTTACCCGGCCCCGGGGGTGCCGTGAAAGACCCGCCCCGCCGTGACCTGCGTTACGCCGGTACGCGGCGGGCGGGCGCGCTCACTGGTCCCGGTACATCTCGGCGACCAGGAACGCCAGGTCGAGCGACTGGCTGCGGTTGAGCCGCGGGTCGCAGGCCGTCTCGTAGCGCTGGTGCAGATCGTCGACGAAGATCTCGTCCCCGCCGCCCACGCACTCGGTCACGTCGTCGCCGGTCAGCTCCACGTGGATGCCGCCGGGGTGGGTGCCGAGCGCCTTGTGGACCTCGAAGAAGCCCTTGACCTCGTCCAGCACGTCGTCGAAGCGGCGCGTCTTGTGGCCGGAGGCGGCCTCGAAGGTGTTGCCGTGCATCGGGTCGGACACCCACGCCACCCGGGCGCCGGAGGCCGTGACCTTCTCCACCAGCTCGGGCAGCCGGTCGCGTACCTTGTCGGCGCCCATCCGGGTGACGAACGTCAGCCGGCCCGGGATCCGCTCCGGGTCGAGGCGGTCGATCAGCGCCAGGGCATCCTCCGGCGTGGTCGCCGGGCCCAGCTTGACCCCGATGGGGTTGCTGATCTGCGAGGCGAACTCGATGTGCGCGTGGTCGAGCTGCCGGGTGCGCTCGCCGATCCAGACCATGTGGCCGGAGACGTCGTACAGCTTGCCGGTGCGCGAGTCCGTGCGGGTCAGGGCCGACTCGTAGTCGAGGATCAGCGCCTCGTGCGAGGAGAAGAACTCGACGGTCTTGAACTCCTCCGGGTCCACACCGCAGGCGTGCATGAAGCTCATCGCCCGGTCGATCTCGCGGGCCAGCGCCTCGTACCGCTGGCCGGAGGGCGAGGAGCGGACGAAGTCCTGGTTCCAGGCGTGCACCTGGCGCAGGTGGGCGTAGCCGCCGGTGGTGAAGGCGCGCACCAGGTTCAGCGTGGCCGCCGAGGCGTGGTACATCCGCTTCAGCCGCTGCGGGTCCGGCGTGCGGGACTCGGGGGTGAACTCGAAGCCGTTGACGGAGTCGCCCCGGTAGACGGGCAGGGTGAGGCCGTCGCGGGTCTCGGTCGGCTTGGAGCGGGGCTTGGAGTACTGCCCGGCGATCCGGCCGACCTTGACGACCGGGACGGACGCGGCGTACGTGAGCACGGCGCTCATCTGCAGCAGCGTCTTCAGCTTGTTCCTGATGTGCTCGGCCGAGACCGCGTCGAACGCCTCCGCGCAGTCACCGCCCTGGAGCAGGAAAGCCTCGCCCCGGGCGACCGCGCCCAGTTGGTCACGCAGTTGGTCGCACTCGCCGGCGAAGACCAGCGGCGGATAGGACTGCAGCTCGGCGGTCACATCGCGCAGAGCCGCGGGGTCCGGCCAGTCCGGCTGCTGCGCCGCGGGCAGGTCGCGCCAGCTCTGTGTGCTACCGGCGGCGCTCGTGGCGGGTTCGGCGTTGACAGTCACGGGTCCAAGATTACGGGTTCGCCCGCGATGCCCCGGCCGGTGACCGACAGGTGAGACACAGCAGACAGAGAGCTGCGGGACACGGTGCGGTCAGGTTAGGGTCTGGACCATGTACGCGCTCGACACCCGCACCTGGTGGTGGCCCGTCTCATCGGCGGCCACCTGATCTCGCGTACCCACGAAGACTCCGCGAAGGCCGCCCGAGGGGCGGCCTTCGGCGTGTCCGGGGGCGGTCCCTCCGTCGCAGGAAGGACCGCTCATGCACGATCACCCCGGGTCACAGCCCCGGAACCGGCCGCATGACCAGCCCCACGACCAGCCGCAGAACAGCGTCGGACGCTCCGCGGAACGACCACCGGCGCCCGGCGCGCAGCCCGCCCCGGACGCCGCCGCCCTGGTGAGCAGGCTGCTGGCCGACGGCGCCCCGCCGTTCGCCGTGCTCCACCGCCGCACCCCCGGCCGCCCCGATGCCCCCGTCGAGATCCTCCTCGGCGCCGTCCACGAGGTGGAACGGCTCGCGGACGTCCCCGACAGCAAGGCGCCCGGCGCCGCCGGTGCGCTCGCGCTCGTGCCGTACCGGCAGATCCGCGAGCGGGGCTTCGACGTCCGCGACGACGGCACCCCGCTCGCCGTCCTGGTCCCCGACGAAGTCCACGAACTGCCCGCCGCCGCGCTGCTCGACGCCCTGCCCGCCCACCCCGTCCGGGTCACCGGCGGCGGCTTCGACGTGCCGGACGAGGAGTACGCCGGCATCGTCGGCCGTGTCCTCGCCGACGAGATCGGCACCGGTGAGGGCGCCAACTTCGTCATCCGGCGCACCTACGAGGGCCGGATCGACGGCTTCGGCGCCGCCGACGCGCTCGCACTCTTCCGCCGGCTGCTGGCCGGCGAGCAGGGCGCGTACTGGACCTTCGCCGTGCACCGCCCGGGGGTGCGCACCCTGGTCGGCGCCAGCCCCGAGGTGCACGTGCGGATGACCGGCGGCACCGTCGTGATGAACCCCATCAGCGGCACGTACCGCTACCCGCCCGGCGGCCCCGACCGGGCCGGGCTGCTGGCGTTCCTGCACGACACCAAGGAGATCGAGGAGCTCTCCATGGTCGTCGACGAGGAGCTGAAGATGATGTGCACCGTCGCCCGGGAGGGCGGCGTGGTCGTCGGGCCGCGGCTGAAGGAGATGGCGCACCTGGCGCACACCGAGTACGAGCTGCGCGGGCGCACCGCGCTCGACGCGCGCGACGTGCTGCGCGAGACGATGTTCGCCGCGACGGTGACCGGCTCCCCCGTGCAGAACGCCTGCCGCGTCATCGAGCGCTACGAGCCCCCCGGGCGGGACGGGGCCGGGCGGGGCTACTACGCGGGCGCGCTCGCCCTCCTCGGCCGCGACGCCGGGGGCGCGCAGACCCTGGACTCCCCCATCCTCATCCGCACCGCCGACATCGGCGCGGACGGCCTGCTGCGGGTCCCCGTCGGCGCCACGCTGGTCCGCGGCTCCCGCCCGGCCGACGAGGTCGCCGAGACCCACGCCAAGGCCGCCGGGGTGCTCGCCGCGCTCGGCGTACGCCCCGCGCCCCCGCGGCCGGCGGGGCGGACGCCGGGGGGCGGGGCGGCGCGCTTCGCGGCGGATGCGGAGGTGCAGGCGGCGCTGGCGGCCCGCAGGACGCACCTGTCGCCGTTCTGGCTGCGCATGCAGCGGGTGCAGGAACCGGATCCGGCGGCGGCCGGGGTGCCGCCCGGGCGGGTGCTGGTGGTCGACGGCGAGGACACGTTCACCGCGATGCTCGCCCACGTGCTGCGCGCGTCGGGCGCGGAGGTGGACGTACGCCGCTTCGACGCGCCCGGCGTACGGGACGCTGCGCTGGCGCACGAGGGCCCGGTCGTGCTCGGCCCGGGGCCGGGAGATCCCGCGGACACCGCGGACCCCAAGATGCGCTTCCTGCGCGCACTGGCCGGCGAGCTGCTGCACGGCCACCGGCACGGCCTGCTCGGCGTCTGCCTGGGCCACGAACTCCTCGCCGCCGAGCTGGGGTTGCCGCTGGTACGCAAGGACGTGCCGGACCAGGGGGCGCAGGAGGAGATCGACTTCTTCGGCCGGCCGGAGACGGTCGGCTTCTACAGCACGTACACCGCCCGCTGCGACTCCGCCGCCGCGGCGGCGCTGGCGGCGGCGCACGGCGTCGAGCTGAGCCGCGACCCGCGCAGCGGCGACGTGCACGCGCTGCGCGGGCCCGGCTTCGCCGGGGTGCAGTTCCATCCGGAGTCGGTGCTGACGCTGGACGGCGACCGGCTGGTGCGGCAGTTGCTGGCGGCGGTGCTGGTACGGGGCTGAGGGGGCGGTACCGGGGTGGCGGACCGAGCGGGCCGCCACCCCGGGCACCGGCCGGCCCGGCGGTCAGCCGAAGAAGACGCCGACCTCCTCGTACAGCTCCGGGTCGACGGTCTTGATCCGCGCGGTGGCGGCGGCGAGCGGCACGCGCACCACGTCGGTGCCCTGCAGGGCGACCATCTTGCCCCAGTCCTCCTCGTGCACCGCCTGGATCGCGTGCAGCCCGAAGCGGCTGGCGAGCCAGCGGTCGTACGCGCTGGGCGTACCGCCGCGCTGCACGTGCCCCAGGACCGTCGTACGGGCCTCCTTGCCCGTACGCCGCTCGATCTCCTTGGCCAGCCACTCGCCGACGCCCGACAGCCGGACGTGCCCGAAGGCGTCCAGGGACTCGTCCTTGAGCACCATGTCGCCGTCCTTGGGCATCGCGCCCTCCGCCACGCACACGATGGGCGCGTAACTGGCCTTGAAGCGGGAGGTCACCCAGCCGCAGACCTTGTCGACGTCGAAGCGCTGCTCGGGGATGAGGATCACGTTCGCGCCGCCGGCGAGCCCGGAGTGCAGGGCGATCCAGCCGGCGTGCCGTCCCATCACCTCGACGACGAGGACGCGCATGTGGGACTCGGCCGTGGTGTGCAGCCGGTCGATGGCCTCGGTCGCGATGTTGACCGCGGTGTCGAAGCCGAAGGTGTAGTCGGTGGCGGACAGGTCGTTGTCGATGGTCTTCGGCACGCCGACGACCTTGATGCTGTAATCGTCGGCGAGCCGCTGGGCGACGCCGAGGGTGTCCTCGCCGCCGATGGCGATGAGCGAGTCCACCTCCAGCTTCGCCATGTTCTCCTTGATGCGCTTGATGCCCCCCTCGACCTTGAGGGGGTTGGTGCGTGACGACCCGAGGATCGTTCCGCCGCGCGGCAGGATGCCGCGGACGGCGGGGATGTCCAGGGTGACGGTGTCGGCCTCCAGCGGCCCGCGCCAGCCGTCCCGGAAGCCGGTGAACTCGTACCCGAACTCCTGGACGCCCTTGCGGACGACGGCCCGGATGACCGCGTTGAGCCCGGGGCAGTCACCGCCACCGGTCAGTACTCCTACCCGCATCACAGGTTTCCCTTCTGACGGTCGTGACCCCGCTGCGGCAACGCTAACGGTGATCCACCTCACACGACACGGGGCGAGCGGGATTCACGCACCAACCTGTCAATCGGGCGGCGGACTTCACCCGCAGGAGGGACCGGGGAGGTAAGGGAGAAGCGCCTCGGCCGGCTTCAGTCGTCGTCGAGACCGCGCTCGATGGCGTAGCGGACGAGTTCGACACGGTTGTGGAGCTGGAGCTTGCCGAGGGTGTTCTGCACGTGGTTCTGGACGGTGCGGTGGGAGATGACGAGGCGTTCGGCGATCTGCTTGTACGAGAGCCCCTTGGCGACCAGGCGCAGCACTTCGGTCTCGCGGTCGGTGAGCTTGGGCACCTCGGGCTCGTCGTCGTCCTCGGCGGCGGGCTCGCCGGCCAGCCGGCGGTACTCGCCGAGCACGAGGCCGGCGAGGCCGGGCGTGAACACCGGGTCGCCCTGGGCGGTCCGGTGGACGGCGTCGATCAACTCCTCGGTGCTGGCGGACTTCACGAGGTAGCCGGTGGCGCCGGACTTGACGGCTTCGAGCACGTCGGCGTGCTCGCCGCTGGCGGAAAGCACGAGCACCCGTACGCCGGGCTGGGCACCGACGACCTCCTGGCACACCTGCACCCCGGGCAGACCGGGCAGGTTGAGGTCGAGCACGAGCACGTCGGGACCGGCGGCGCGCGCCCGCCGCACCGCCTGCGGCCCGTCCCCGGCGGTGGCCACCACGGCGAAGCCGGCGGCCTGAAGGTCCCGGGCCACGGCGTCGCGCCACATGGGGTGGTCGTCGACGACCATCACCTTGACCTGACTCCTGCCTTCCGCGACCACCTCGACTCCTTCCCTCCCCGTTCCCTGCCGCTGACGGACGGATCATGCCCGGGACCATGGTGGCGCATGCGGTTCGTTTCGAGACGTATCACCCCTGGCGGGAGCCGTACAGGTGTACGGGGCGACGGGCCGCCGCACGAGAGCACGGCAGACGGCGCACCCCGGCCGGCGCCAGGGAGTCCAGCAGGCTCGCGGCGCCCTCTTCGCCGGGGTGGTCAGCGGCCGGGCCGGGAACCGCTCGCAGGCGGGAGGGCTGCGCGGGCAGGCGGAACGGGACCATGCCGGCGGGGTGGCGCCGGTGACGAAGGACGACGCGTCCGGGCAGAGGAAGACGGCCGCGTCGGCGACCTCGTCGGGGCTGCCGAGCGCGGCACGGCGCCGCGATGGTGGGCGCGGACGCGGGCCGCACCACCGACGTGGAGTCTTCCGCCGCGGCTTCCCAGCGGGACGCCGGCCGCCGTCACGGCCTCGTGCGGGCCGACCGGCCGCGGGACGGGGCTGAGGGGGCCGTCGGGGGGAGGCGCAGTTCGACCTCCGTGCCCTGGCCCGGCGTCGAGACCCACTCGGCGGTGCCGCCCAGGTCCCGCAGCCGGCCGCGGATGGACTGGGCGACGCCCAGGCGGCCCTCCGCCTCCGCCGCCGCCAGCCGGCCCTGGGGGATGCCGGGCCCGTCGTCCCGTACGGTCACCACCACCGTGCCGTCCGGCTCCTCCTCCAGCAGCACCCACGCCTGCGCGTCCGGGCCTACGTGCGCGCGTACGTTGTCGAGCGCCGCGCTCACCGCCGCCGCCACCTCCCGGGCCGCGTGCGCCGGCAGCGCCACCGGCGTGCCCGGCTCCGCGACCGAGACGCCCGGTCCGCTCAGCGCGAGCAGGAGCAGCCGCAGGGAGGCGTCGCCCTCCGCCGCCTCGCCGTCCGGTTCCGTCCCCCCGGCGCCGGCCCGGGGCTCGGCCCCGGCCCCGGCCCCGGCCAAACGTTCCGCCGGCGCCGCCGTCCGCTGCGCCGGCAGCCGCGCCCCCATCACCAGCGTGCGCAGCGCCGCCTCCTGCTCGCCCGCCAGCCGGCCCAGCTCCTTCGCCTCGCCGCCGATCGCCGCCCCGCGGCGCTGGACGAGCGCCAGCACCTGCAGCACGCCGTCGTGGATGTCGCGCGCCAGCCGCTCCCGCTCCCGCGTCGCCGCCTCGATCTGCAGCGCGCGGGCCAGCGTCCGCTCACTGGTCCGCGCGACTTCCACGATGTAGCCGATCGCCGTCGCCGCGACCGTCAGCAGCACGATGTTGTGGATGTTGTCCTGCACCGCCTCGCCGCGCTGCACGATGTTCGACAGCCCGACCGCCGCCGCCGACGCCGCGCCCCAGCGCCAGCCGCCCTTGACCGCGAAGCCCAGCACCGAGCCGGCCGCGTAGATCGACGGCAGCGTGGTCGCGCCGTCGTCGATGCGCTCCGGCGTCTCCACCGGGATCGTCAGCAGGATGCCGGTCAGCGTGAGCGTGACGTCGGCCGCGAGGAACCGGTCCGTGCAGCGCTCCGCGGACGAGACCCGGCGGAAGGTGGCCAGCGTCCACAGGGCGAGGACCGCGAAGTACGCCCAGCCGAGCGCCGGGCGGGCGACGTCGTCGTAGCGGAGCGCGAACTGCGCCACCGCGTACGCGAGGGTCAGCACCCGGAAGTAGGTCAGCGCCTGCCACAGGGGCTGCTCCACCGACATCCGCCGCTTGCTCTGCCCGGCCATCGCCCCGAGTCCCCTCCCGCGCGTACGCCGCGCTAGGCGGCGTCCTGCCGCCCGCCGGCACCGGAGCCGCCGCCGGCCTTCCCGGACTTCTCCGCCTGCTCGGATCTCGCTGCCTGCTCCGCCTTCTCAGCCTGCTCGGCCTCGGCCTTCTCGGCTTTCTCCTCCGCCTTGCGGCGCTTGGCCGCGTCCGCCATCCGCCGCTTGGCCGCCGTCGCGTACTCGTCCACGTACTCCTGGCCGGAGAGCTTCATGATCTCGTACATGACCTCGTCGGTCACCGAACGCAGGATGAACCTGTCGTGCTCCATGCCCTGGTAGCGCGTGAAGTCCAGCGGCTTGCCGATCCGGATCCCCGGCCGCATGATCTTCGGCATCACCTGCCCCGGCGGCTGGATCTTCTCCGTGTCGATCATCGCCACCGGCAGCACCGGCGCCCCGCTGAGCAGCGCCAGCCGGCCGAGGCCGCCGGGCTTGCCGCGGTACAGGCGGCCGTCGGGCGAGCGCGTGCCCTCGGGGTAGATGCCGAACAGCTCGCCGCGCTCCAGCACCTCCAGGCCGCTCTTGATCGCCGCCTCGCCGGCGCCGCGGCTGCCGGAGCGGTCGACGGGCAGTTGCCCGACACCCTTGAAGAACGCCGCGGTCAGCCGGCCCTTGACGCCCGGGGTGGTGAAGTACTCCGCCTTCGCGATGAAGGTGACCTTCCGGTGCAGCATGGAGGGCAGGAAGAACGAGTCGGAGAACGACAGATGGTTGCTCGCGAGGATCGCGGCACCGGTCTCCGGCACGTTCTCCATGCCTTCCACCCAGGGACGGAAGACGAGCCTCAGGCTGTTGCCGAGAGACATCTTCATCGCGCTGTAGAACAACCGGGGCCTCCTGCGATCCGCTCGTGCGACCTTAGCGCTCCTGGTCAAAGAGCGGTAACCGGGCGGCCCGCCCCATCTGTGGCCGCCCGGCGGGCGGCGCGGGGCGCCCGTACGGTGTCCGCGGGGGGCCGTCCGCCCGAACGGGGCAGTACGCTCAAGGGCAGCGCCAGGCACGTATCCGCCGCCCGCCTGACACGATCGGAGTCCCGCCATGCCGGTCCTTCCCGGAGCCGAGCCGTTCCGCCAGCCGGGTGGCGGGACCGGGGTTCTGGTCTGCCACGGTTTCACCGGCTCGCCCCAGTCCGTACGGCCCTGGGCCGAGCATCTCGCCGCCCGCGGCCTCACGGTCTCCATGCCGCTGCTGCCCGGGCACGGCACGCGCTGGCAGGACCTGCAGGTGACCCGCTGGCAGGACTGGTACGCGACGGTGGACCGGGAGCTGAGCGAGCTGGCCGGCGAGTGCGAGCGGGTCTTCCTGTGCGGGCTGTCCATGGGCGGCACGCTGGTGCTGCGGCTGGCCGCCCGGCGCGGGGACGCGGTCGCCGGCGTGGTCGCCGTCAACCCGCTGAACAAGCTGCACGGCCTGCTGCCGAAGGCCCTGCCCGCCGCCCGCTTCCTGGTGCGCACCTCGCCCGGCGTCGTGGGCGACATCGCCAAGGAGGGCGTGGCGGAGACCGGTTACGACCGCGTGCCCCTGCACGCCGCCCACTCGCTGCGGCAGCTCCTCGCCCGCACCGACGCCGAGCTGCCCCAGGTGACGCAGCCGCTGCTGATGCTGCACAGCCGGGTCGACCACGTCGTCTCGCCGGTGGACTCGGCCCGCATCCTCAGCCGGATCTCCTCACGGGACGTCACAGAAACCCTGCTGGAGGACAGCTACCACGTCGCCACGCTCGACCACGACGCGGAACGGATCTTCACGGCCACCGACGACTTCATCGACCGGCTCACCCCGCCGGCCGAGGACGGCGAGCAGCGGAAGGGAGCCCGGGCTCGTGGCGGAGCGTAACCCGGACCGGGAGGACCCGCAGCAGGGCGACGGGCCCGCGGAGACGGGGCCGGCGGACGCGGAGCCGACGGGACCGGGCGGCGCGCCGCTGGACGAGGAGGCCGCGTGGGCGGAGATCGTCGCGGCGTTCGACGAGGAGTCCGTGGAGCCGCCGCACGAGCGGACGGCGCGCACGGCGGCCGGTGACGAAGAGCCGGCGGACGATCCGCGGGACCCCGGCAGCGCGGGGCAGGCGGACGGCCCGGCCGGCGGTAACGCGACCAGGAGCCCCGAAGGCGGCTCCACGGGCGGCGACACCCCCGGCACGAGCTTCATCGTCTTCTCCGCGGGCACGGGCCCGCGCGACTGGGACGCGGCGGAGGCGTCGGACGACGACCTCGACGAGACCGACGAGGGCCACTTCGTCCCGCCCGAGCCGCCGCCGCTGCCGAAGGCGGACACGACGACCAGGTTCGCCTGGATCGCGGTCCTCGGCGGCCCGCTGCTCCTGCTGCTGATGCTCATCCTCCAGCAGCCCATGACCTGGTGGGCCTCGGTGCTGGGCATCGGCGGCTTCCTCGGCGGCTTCGCCACGCTCGTCGCGCGTATGCGCCCGGGCGGCGATGACGACGACGAGCCGCCGGGCGGCGGCGCGGTGGTCTAGGGCACAGACCCTAACCGCAGGGGTACGCGGCCCGGCACGGAACTCGTTCGGGCGCCCCGGCGAAGTAGTGGTGCAAGGCCCGGGAACGGGCGGTGCCCACTTCAGTCTGGAGGCGCTCGATGGGGGGCAGTACGGGCGTGTACACGGAACCGGAGAGCGATGCGTCGATCGTCGCCCGGTCCCATACGCAACCCGAGGCGTTCGCCGCACTCTTCGACCGGCACGCCACCGCGGTGTACCGCTACGCGGCACGCCGGCTCGGCGACGAGGCGGCCGACGACATCATGGCGGAGACGTTCACGACCGCCTTCCGGCTGCGCGGCCGGTTCGACCCGGACCGCGGCGACGTCCGCCCGTGGCTCTTCGGCATCGCGACCCAGTTGGTAAGCCGGCACCGCCGCGCGGAGGCCCGCCGCTTCCGCGCCCTGTCCCGGCTGCCGGCCCCGGCCGAGACCGACGAGCCGCTGGCCGACCGCGTCGCGGCCCGCGCGACGGCCGACGCGATGCGCCGCGAGCTGGCCACCGCGCTGGGCCGGCTGTCGCCCGCGCTGCGCGACGTGCTGCTGCTGGTGGCCTGGGCGGACCTGGCGTACGAGGAGGTGGCGCAGGCGCTCGGCGTGCCGGTGGGCACGGTGCGCTCGCGGCTGCACCGGGCACGTGGCCGGTTACGCAGGGAGCTGGGCGCGGCCGGCGGCGCCGCCGCGGACACCGGCGTAGACGAGGCGGACACCGCGCGGGAGGAGCAGGGACATGGATGAGCTGAAGCTGCTGCGGGACTGGGACGCGGGTACGGGACGGGGACCGCTGCCCGAGTCCGCCCGGCTGGCGGCCCGCGAGCGCCTGCTGGCGGAGGCGCGTGCCGGCGCCCCGGCCACGGACCGCGACCCCGCGGGCGTACCGCGCCGCTCCCGGCTGCGGCTGCCGGAAGGGCCGGCCCGGAAGCCGGGCGCGCACGGAATCTCCCGCCGCAAGGCGGTACGGGCCCTCGTCGCCGCCGGCGCCACCGCGGCGGCCGTCGGCACCCCGTTCGTGCTGCTGGACCGCGACGACACCCCCCGCCCCGGCGTGACCGGGCGCGAGCTGCTGCGCCGGGCGGCGCGGCTGGAGCGGCGCCGGGAGCGCACCCGGCTGCCCGTGGAGCCGGGCCGCGGCCAGTACGTGTACACCCGGGTCGTCGTCCGGTCGACCGCGGACGGCACCGGGAAGACCCGGACGTTCACGCGGGAGGACTGGATGGCGTCGGACTCGTCCCGGCCCTCCTGGCTGACCAGAGGCGGCAGGGGCGGGTGGGAACAGACCGACGAGAGCCACGAGGAGGCGTGGCCTGCGCAGGACTGGCGGGCGCTGACCCGCATCCCCACGGAGCCGGCCGCGCTACTGCCGTACCTCCTCTCGCCCTTCCAGGGCACGGAGTTCGCACGGATGCCGCCCGGGGAGTTCGGGCGCTCTGAATGGCAGACGGTGTACGAGTACCTCGCCGGCCTGCTCTCCTACGTCTCCGTGCTGACCGACGGCCTGCTGCCCGCGGCGTTCGAGGCGCTGGCGGAGTTTCCCGGGCTCGTCGTGGAGGGAGGGGCCGAGGACGCCCGCGGCCGGGAGGCGCTGGCGGTCACGTACAAGCGCGCGTACACCGAACCTCCGGTGGACCGGCCCCTGTACCTGCTGTTCGCCTCGGACACGTACGAGTACCTGGGGCTGCGCAGGCAGGTCGAGACGCGCCGCGGCAGCACCACGGACACGGAGCTGTCGTTCCTCGACTCCTACGCCGTCGTGGACGAGGTCAAGCGGCGCCCCTAGCCGGGCCGGCCGGGGCCGCGGGCACACGGAGCGCGGCCAGGACCGGGAGGTGGTCGGTGGCGTCGCGGAGGTCGGCCGGGGAGACGCCCGGCAGGCCCGCCGGGACGCCGCAGCCCAGCACCTCGACCGGCGGGGTCGCGAGCACGGCGTCGATGCGCTTCTTCGGGTCGCGCGCGGTCGAGGTGTGCCGGCCGCCCCAGGGCTGCACCGCCCAGCCGTCCTGCAGTTCGGCGGTCAGCCGGCGGAACGCGGGGCCCTTGGGGCGTTCGTTGAGGTCCCCGGCGACCACGACGTGCGGTTCGCCGAGCCCGCGCACGTGCGCGAGCAGCAGCCCGGCCTGCTCGTAGCGCTCGGCGCCGGCCAGGCTCAGATGGGTGCTGACGACCGCCAGCCGGGCCCCGCCGATGCGCAGCACCGCCGTCGCCAGACCCCGCTGGTGCAGGCCGGGGGTGCGGGGCAGCAGCGTCTCGTCGGTGCGCTCCACGTGCACGCGCAGGCTGGCGAGGAGCAGGGGTCCGGCGGTGGTGGCGCCGCCCGTGGCGTACAGCAGGCCGGTGGCACGGGCGAGCCGCGCGGCCTTCTTGTGCCAGCGGAAGAAGCGCGGGGCTTCCTGGACGCACACCACGTCGGGGGCGCAGGCCCGGATCACGCGGGCGAGGGCGGCGGTGTCGTCGCGCATGGAGCGGATGTTGTAGCTGAGTACGCGGACGACGGCGGAGCCGTCCGGCTCGGTGCGCGAGGCGGGGAGATCGGGCAGCAGCACGCGCCCGAGACTACCGGGGGAAGGTCAGCGGCGGGGACGAGGCGGCGGGGACGGGGCGGCCGGGCCGCGCGGTCGACGCGCCCCGGGGCTGCGACCGCAGCGCGCCAAGCCGTGGCCCTCGTGCCGTCGGGTGCGGGCACCGTCCGGCACGCGGGCCGTCACGCGGCCCCGGGGCTCAGCCCTGGCGGGCCAGGTCGGCCGCGCCGACGAGCCCGGCCCGGCCGCCGAGCCGGGCGGCGAGCACCTGCGCGTGCGGGCGCCACTGGTTGCCCACCAGCCGGCGGCGGAACGACTTGCGGATCGGGTCGAGGACGAGATCGCCCTCGTCCGACACCCCGCCGCCGACGATGAACGCCGACGGGTCGAAGAGCGACGCCAGGTCCGCGAGCCCGGCCCCCGCCCAACGGGCCAGCTCCCGGAAGGAGTCGACCGCCACCGGGTCGCCCTGCCGGGCCGCCTCGCTGACGTGCCGTCCCTGTACGCCCTCGGGCGTACCCCCGCCGAGAGCCAGGAGTATCCCGGCGGACTCGGGGGTGGCGGCGGCGCGCTGGCGCGCGTACCGCACGAGGGCGCGGCCGGAGGCGTACTGCTCCCAGCAGCCCTGGCTGCCGCAGCCGCACAGCAACCCGTCGGGGACCACGCGTATGTGACCGAACTCCGCGGCCACACCGAACCGGCCGCGGTGCAGCCGGCCGCCGATGATCACGCCGCCGCCGAGGCCGGTGCCCAGGGTGATGCAGACGACGTCGTCGTGGCCCTGGCCGGCGCCGAAGCGGTATTCGCCCCAGGCGGCGGCGTTGGCGTCGTTCTCGACGACGACGGGCAGGCCGATGCGCTGTTCTACCTTGTCCTTGAGCGCCTCGTGGCGCCAGTTGACGTTCGGGGCGAAGAGCACGGTGGCGCGCTTGTCGTCCACGTACCCGGCGGCGCCTATGCCGACGGCCTCGGCGGGAGTGGCGGACGTGACCTCCTGGACGACCGCGCAGATGGCGTCCACGACGCCTTCGGGTGTTTCGGGGGTCGGTACCGTGCTCGTTCGGATGATCGAGCCCTCTTCGTCGACCACACCGGCCGCAATTTTGGTGCCGCCGATGTCGACGCCGATGGTGAGTCCCATGTCTCCCTCGGTTATTCGGTTCGAGCCCCGCTGCGCCTCCTCACATTACCGGAGGCACCGCGGCGCCCGGCCGTCAGTCGAGGTCGATCTGCTTGGGACTGCTGGGTGGTTCATCGTCCCGCGACCAGTCGGCTTCCTGCCGCTGAACTGCGGCGCGGTAGGCGGCGGCGATCTCCGTGCCGGCGGTGGCGAGGTGGTCGAAGATCTGCGGATTGCGCTCTACGACGGGCTCGACGACGGTCTTCACGGAGGCGAGGAACTGCTTCGCGAACTGCTGCGCGGCCGTCTGCGCGACGGCGGCCGTGCCGCTGGCCGCCCCGGGGGCGCGCAGCTCGGAGACCTTGTCGGAGAGGGAGTCGAAGAAGCGGCGCAGCTCCTCGGCGGCGCTGACGGGCTCGGGCCCGTAGACCGCGCGCCGCCGGGCCTGTTCGGCAGCGAAGTCCTCGGCGCACGCCTGGGCCCACGCGTCCGGGTCCGGGACGGTGGAGGCCGCACCGGGTTCAGGGCGCTCGATGGCATCACTCATACATCGACGGTACCCGAACGCGGACTTCACGTTCACTGCCGTGCGGGTTGTCCTCGCGGACGGCGGGGCAGGGAGCGGTGCGGGGCGGGCGGCGGGAGCCGGCGCCCGTGGGGCGGGGTGGGGCGGGAGGTACGGGTGGTGCCGGGGGTGGTGTGGGTACGCGGGCCGGCGGGACGGGGCGGCAGGGGCCGCGCGCGGGAGAGGCGGTGCGGAGTCGGCCCCGGGCCGGGCGGACCGGCAAGGGGCGGTGCAGGCGGGTGGGGCGGTGCGGGTGCTGGCGGTACGCGGCTGGCGCCGGGCGGCGCGGGTCCGCGGTGCGGGGCAGGAGACGCCGCAGGCTGGCGGGGCGAGGCGGGGGTGGTGTGGTACCCGGGCGGGCGGGGCAGCAGGGGCTGCGCGCGGGTGGGGGAGTCGGCCCCGGGCGGCGCGGGACGGCGGGGCAACGGACCGGCGGTCCGGGCGGGAAGGGCCGCGTGCGGGGCGGCCCGTACGGAACGGCGGTGGGCAGGGTCAGTGGGGGGTGGGCCAGAGGGTGGGGTCTGGGGTGAAGCGGATGTGCAGTTCGCCGTCGTGGAGGCCGGCGCGGTCGATGGTGCAGCGGCGCAGGGCGGCGGGCAGGGGCAGCGCGCGCCGGTGGCCGGCGACGGTGACGAGGAGTTCGTCGCCGCGGCGTACGAGGGTGAGGTCGGCCCGCTCGGCGCCGGGCAGCGGCAGCCGGTACAGCAGCACCCCCTCGTCGGCGAGCAGGTCGTCCACCCCGGCGGGGTCTCCGAGAGGGGCCCGTACCCGCGTCCCCGGCGGGGGCACGGCCTCGGCCAGCGCGGCGAGGGCGACCGGCCCGTGCGGCTCGGCACCCAGGTGCGGCAGGGCGCAGAACGTGCCGCCTACGGCACGCAGGTCGGCGCGCAGCTCGGCGGCCAGCTCCTTGACCACGTGGTGCTGCCGCTCGGCGAGCGTCGCGTACCAGGCGTCGTCCGAGCCGGCGGGCAGGACGCGGTTGGCGACGACGGCCTCCACCGTGCAGCCCTGCAGCGCCAGTGCGGCGCGGGTGCGGCGCAGGTCGCGGACCCCGCGCGCGGTGGGCTCCAGCACGAGCCGCACCTCGGTCCCGGCGGCTTCCGCGGCCTCCCGCACGGCCTGGAGCCGGTGCTCCCAGCGGGCGGCGGCCTCGTACACCCGGCCCGTTGGCACGGGCGCCCCGAGGAGCCGGCCGAGCAGCGGTCGCAGTCCCCGGGCGGCCTGCCGCTCGGGGGGCAGCAGCCGCCGCAGGTACCGCACCAACTGCTCCGGCAGCGCGAGCACGCCCAGCGCCTCCCGGGTCGCGGGCAGGTCCACGACGGCCAGCTCCCAGCCCCCGGCCGCACCGCCGCCGCCCGTGCCCGTAGCCGCGCCCGTGCCCGCCGGCATCTCGTACAGCGTCACCAGCGCGCGCAGCAGCGCGAACTCGCGGGTCCCCGGGAGCGGGGTCAGCTCCTCCGCCGCCAGCGGTGTCGCGCCGAGGAGGTCCAGGGTGTCCGCGTAGCGCTCCTGCCAGATCGCCAGCGTCTCGACCGACGACTCGGCCCCGCGCAGCCGCGCCGCCCACAGCCCGTCCTCGATCCACAGCGGCTGCGTCCACGGCGGCACGTCCTCGGCGTCGTCCCCGAAGTCCCCGGAGTCCTCGGAGGCCCCTGAGGCGTGCGCGGCCTCGTCACCGGCCCCGGGCCCGGGAGCCCGCTCCGCCCCCGGCCGCGGCTCCGGAATCTGCGGCTCCGGCACCTCCGTCACCAGCCCGCCCGCCTCCGGGTCCGCGCTCAGCAGCAGCACCCGGGCGCCGTCGCGGGCAGCCCGCAGCGCGGTCGCCGCGGCGACCGTCGTACGGCCCACGCCCGCGGCCCCGGTGACGAGGATCGTGCGCACGCGCGGCACTCAGGCCGTATCGGAGTCTGCGGACGCGCCCGGCACGCTCTCGACACGCTGCTTCAGCCCGTCCAGCGCCCGCTCGATGATGATCTTCTCCATCTTGCGCTTCATCATCCCCAGCATCGGGATCTTGACGTCGACGGTCAGCTCGTACGTCACCTCGGTGCGCTTCCCGCCCTCGACCGGCCGCAGCAGATAGGCGCCGTCCAGCGCGCGC
Source organism: Streptomyces sp. CNP082 (assembly GCF_059570535.1). Lineage (NCBI taxonomy): Bacteria > Bacillati > Actinomycetota > Actinomycetes > Kitasatosporales > Streptomycetaceae > Streptomyces > Streptomyces sp. CNP082. The sequence continues at coordinate 225,718 of NZ_JCANSZ010000005.1, read as the reverse complement.
AGCATCTGCGACTTCTCCAGCGTCCAGCGCACCTCGTGCGGCCCCGCCCAGGTGTACGCCAGCGTCTGTTCGTCCCGGATCGTCTTCGCGTCCAGCACCAGCAGCACCCGCACCGCGCGCCCCTGCCCGTCCGCTTCGAGCACCTCGGTCCGCCGCACCTCGCCGGTCCACTCCGGGTAGCGGTCGAAGTCCGCGATCACCGTCATCACCGCGTCCGGCGCGGCGTCGATGGTGATGCTCGACCTGGTGTGCTCTGCCATGCCTGGGCTCCTCCGTCAACCGTCCGCGCTGAAGGTTACCGCGCCCGGTTCACCACTCCGTTCACCACTCCAGCACCCACGGCTTCCCCCGGGACGCGAAGTGGCCGACGTTCACGCACTCCGTCGCCCCGATCCGCATCCGCCGGGCCAGCGGCTGGTGGACGTGGCCGAAGAGCGCGTACCGGGGCCGCACCCGGTGCACCGCCTCCAGCAGCGCCTCGCTGCCCCGCTCGAAGCGGCGCGCGACCGTGTCGTAGCAGAGGTCGGGGACGAGCGGCGGGATGTGCGAGCAGAGCACGTCGACGTCGCCGAGGGCGGCGACCTTCGCGGCGTACGTCTCGTCGTCGATCTCGTACGGCGTGCGCATCGGCGTCTGGAGTCCGCCGCCGACGAAGCCGAAGACCAGCCCGCCGATCTCCACCCGCTCGCCGTCGAGCACGGTGGTGGACTTGCGGGCGAACTCGGGCCACAGCCGCGGGATGTCCACGTTGCCGTAGGTGGCGTACGTCGGCGTGGGGAAGGCCGCGAACAGCTCGGTGTACTGCTTGCGCACCGCCTTCTCGATCTCCCCGCTCTTGTCCAGGCCCGCCCAGAGCGAGCGCACGAACTCGCGGTGCTCGTCGAACCTGCGGGCGGTGCGCAGCTCCACGCTGCGCGTGGTGTTCGCGACGCCGAAGAGGTCGGGGAAGATGCCGCGCGAGTGGTCGGCGTAGTCGATGAAGAGGATGAGGTCGCCGAGGCAGACCAGCGCGTCCGCGCCGTCGCCCGCGCGGGCCAGGTCAGCGCTGTTGCCGTGCACGTCGCTGACCACGTGGACCCTCATCCGATCACCCTGCTTCCGGCCCGCGCGGCACCTGAGGAGTGAGGGGCGCCACTGCCGCAGGGAGCCCCCCTGGAGATAGGGTCGCAGGTGCCCCACCCGAACGTCGAGGAGCAGCGTCTTGCGAGAGTTCGCCCTTCCCGCCCTGTACGAGGTCCGGGCGGACGCCAACCTGACGGACCTCATCCGCGCCAACGCCGAGCGCACCCCTGACCTGGCCGTCGTCGCCCGTAAGGGCCCGGCGGGCGACTGGCAGGACGTGTCCGCAGCGGACTTCCTCAAGGAGGTGGAGGCGGCGGCGAAGGGCCTGGTCGCGGCCGGGCTGCGGCCCGGGGACCGGGTCGGGCTGATGTCCCGTACGCGGTACGAGTGGACGCTGCTGGACTTCGCGATCTGGACCGCGGGCGGCGTGACCGTCCCGGTGTACGAGACCAGCTCGCCGGAGCAGATCCAGTGGATCCTGAGCGACTCGGGCGCGGTGGCGTGCGTGGTGGAGACCGCGGAGCACACCGCGGCTGTGGAGTCCGTACGGAGCCGGGTGCCGCTGCTGCGGCAGGTGTGGCAGATCGACGCCGCGGCAGACGGCACGGGAGACGGTGCGACAGACGCCGCGGCGGACGCACCGGGCGCCGTCGCCGCGCTGACCGCCGCCGGGGCCGAGGTGTCGGACGCCACCCTGGAGAAGCACCGCTCCGCCGCCGGCGCCGACTCCCCCGCGACGATCGTCTACACCTCCGGCACCACCGGCCGCCCCAAGGGCTGCGTCATCACCCACGGCGGCTTCCTCGCCGAGTGCGGCAACGCCGTGGAGCAACTGCGCCCGCTGTTCCGCCCCGGCGAGAGCTCCATCCTCCTCTTCCTCCCGCTCGCGCACGTCTTCGGCCGGCTGGTGGAGATCGCCGCCATGGTCGCCCCGATCAGGCTGGGGCACGTGCCGGACGTGCAGAACCTCACCGGCGACCTGGCCGGCTTCCGGCCGACGCTGCTGCTCGGCGTCCCCCGCGTCTTCGAGAAGGTCTACAACTCCGCCCGCGCCAAGGCGCAGTCCAGCGGCAAGGGGAAGGTCTTCGACAAGGCGGCCCACACCGCCATCGCGTACAGCCGCGCCCTGGACACCGGCGGCCCCGCCTTCGGGCTGCGGCTGCGGCACGCGCTCTTCGACAAGCTCGTCTACGCCAAGCTCCGTGCCGTCCTCGGCGGCCGGGCCACGCACGCGGTCTCCGGCGGCGCCCCGCTGGGCGAGCGGCTCGGGCACTTCTACCGCGGCATCGGCTTCACCGTCCTGGAGGGCTACGGCCTGACGGAGACCGCCGCCGCGATCACCGTCAACCCGGTGGAGCGCCAGAAGATCGGCACCGTCGGGCAGCCGCTGCCGGGCTGCACCATCCGCATCGCCGACGACGGCGAGGTGCTGGTGCGCGGCGGCAACGTCTTCGAGCAGTACTGGGGCAACGCCGAGAACACCGCCGCCGCGCTGGACGGCCCGTGGTTCCGCACCGGCGACCTCGGGAGCCTGGACGACGACGGCTACCTCTCCATCACCGGGCGGAAGAAGGAGATCATCGTCACCGCCGGCGGCAAGAACGTCGCGCCCGCGGTGATGGAGGACCGCATCCGGGCGCACGCGCTGGTGGCGGAGTGCATGGTCGTCGGTGAGGCCCGGCCGTTCATCGGTGCGCTGATCACCCTGGACGAGGAGTTCCTCGCCACGTGGGCGAAGGACAACGGCAAGGCTGGCCGGACGGCGGCGGAGCTGGGCGAGGACGCGGACCTGCGGGCGGCGGTGCAGCTCGCGGTGGACGACGGGAACGCGCAGGTGTCGCGGGCGGAGTCGGTGCGCAGGTTCCGGATCCTGCCGGGGCAGTTCACGGAGGAGTCGGGGCATCTGACGCCGTCGCTGAAGCTGAAGCGCGGCGCGGTGGCGAAGGACTTCGCGCAGGAGATCGACGCGCTGTACGAGCGGTAGGACGCCTGGACCGGGTGCCTGCTCGTACGGGGCCGGTGGACCGGTGCGTACGGCCGCCGCACCGGCCCGTGCCGTACGCGCCCGCCCGCACCTCTACAGCAGCGACGTCAGCCGCTCCGCCAGCAGGTCCCAGCGCCACCGCTCCGCCACCCACGCGCGCCCGCGCGCACCCGTCCGCGCGCGCAGGTCCGCGTCGCCCAGCAGCGTCACGATGCGCTCCGCCGCCTGCGCCGCCTGCCGCTCGGCGCCGCCGCGCACCACCCACCCGGTCTCGCCGTCCAGCACCGCGTCCGGGGCCCCGCCGGAGTCGCCAGCGACGACCGGCAGGCCGGTCGCCGACGCCTCCAGGTAGACGATGCCAAGACCCTCCACGTCGAGCCCGCCGCGCCGCGTGCGGCACGGCATGGCGAACACGTCTCCCGCGCCGTAGTGCGCGGGCAGTTCCTCCCACGGCACCGCGCCCGTGAAGCGCACGGAGCCGGCCACGCCGGTGGCCGCCGCCAGCTTCTCCAGCTCCCCGCGGTACGGGCCGCCGCCGACGATCAGCAGCACCGCGTCCGGCTCCGCCGCCAGCATCCGGGGCATGGCGCGGATCAGGGTGTCCTGGCCCTTGCGCGGCACGAGCCGGGAGACGCAGACGACGACCGGCCGGTCCGCGAGCCCGAGGCGGGCGCGTACCGCGTCGCCGCCCGAGCCCGGGTGGAACGCCTGCTCGTCAACGCCCGGCGGCAGCCACGCCATGCGCGCGGCGGCCTCGGGGCTGAGCGCGCGGGCGATCCGGTTGCGGGTGTACCCGCCGAGGTACGTGAGGGCGTCCGTCGACTCGCCGATACGGCGCAGCAGTTGCCGGGCGACGGGCAGTTGGGCCCAGGCTGCCTCGTGGCCGTGCGTGGTCGCGACGATCCGCTCGGCGCCCGCGCGGCGCAGCGCCGGCGCCATGAGCCCCAGCGGCGCCGCGGCGCCGAACCACACCGAGCGGCAGCCGTGCGCGCGCAGCAGCCCCGCCGCGCGGCGGGTGACGCGCGGGGTGGGCAGCAGCATCGCGGTGCGGTCGCGGATCACCTCGAAGGGCTGGCGGGCGTCGAAGTCCCGGGTGGCGGCGCGGCCTTCGGCGTCGCGCTTCCACGTGGAGGCGTAGACGACGACCTGGTCCGGGTCCAGCCGCAGGCACATGCTGTGCAGGAAGTTCTGGATGCCGCCGGGGCGGGGCGGGAAGTCGTTGGTGACGACGAGCGTCTTGCGCGGCGGCTTGCGGGTCGGTGGCGTGTGCATCGCGGCCGACAGTACCGGGGGCGGCAGCGCCGCGGGCCTGCGGCCGGGCGGGGCCGTGCCGTAGTGTCGTCGGACGTACACGGGGGCGGAGGTCGAGCCATGGCACGGGTCGCGGCGCCGGTCGCGGCGTGGGCGCTGACCCGCGCGGGTCTGCTGCTGCTCGTGCTCCAGGTGGTCACGCTGCCCGGTCCCGACGTCACCAGCGACGTCGAGGTGATCTACCACGGCTGGTACGAGGTGCTGCGCACCGGCACGTTCCCCGTGGACGACGTGAGCTGGCAGTACCCGCCGGGCGCGGCTCTGCCGGTGCTCTCCCCCGGTCTGCTGCCGTTCCTCGGCTACGCGCCCGCCTTCTTCGCGCTGGCCTGCGCGGCGGACGCGGCGGTGCTGGCGCTGCTGCTGCGGGCCGGGGTCGGTCTGTCGCAGGCGGGGCGGTCGCGGGCGGGGGCGTGGTTCTGGGTGGCGGGGGTGCCGCTGCTGGGGCCGACCGCGTACGCGCGGTACGACGTGATGGTCACCGCCGTCGCCGTCGCGGCGCTGCTGGCCGCGGCCCGGCGGCCGGGGGTGGCGGGGGCGCTGGCGGGGTTCGGCGTGATGCTGAAGGTGTGGCCTGCGCTGGTGCTGCTCGGGGCGGCGCGCGGGCGGGCGGCGCGGCTGTCGTGGGGCGCGGCGGCGGGGACGGCCGCGGGGGTGGCGCTGCTGGCGGCCGTCGCGCTGCCGGGGGCGTTCGACTTCGTCACCGCGCAGCGCGACCGCGGCACGGAGGTGGAGTCGCTGGGCGCGCTGGTCTTCCACGTCGGCCGGCACCACGGCTGGGACGGCACCGTACAACTGCACTACGGCTCCATGGAGTTCCTCGGCCCCGGCGTCGGCCTGGTCAGCGATCTGGCGCTGGGGCTCTCGGCGCTGGCGATGGGGTGGCTGGTGCTGTGGCGGCTGCGGGCGCGGGAGTTCACGGCGACGACGGGGTGCGAGGCGGCGTTCGCGGGGACGCTGCTGTTCACCACGACGAGCCGGGTGATCAGCCCGCAGTACCTGATCTGGCTCGTCGGCCTGGCCGCCGTCTGCCTGACGCTGCGGGCGGTACGGATGGCGCTGCCGGCCGGTCTTGTGCTGGCGGCGACGGGGGTGACGCTGGCGGAGTTCCCGGTGTGGTTCGGGGAGGTCGTGGGGAGCACCTGGTCCGGGATCGCGCTGCTGGCGCTGCGGAACGGGCTGCTGGTCGCGGCGACGGCGGTGGCGTGCCGGCGGCTGTGGCGGTCGACGGTCACGGAGCCGGAGCGGCGCGCGCGGGACGGGCACGCCGGGGTGCCGCGGCAGCGGGGGCGTACGGCGCCGGGCGCTGGATCGGAGGCCGGATCGGGGGCCGGATCCGGGGGTGGGTCTGCGTCTGCGTCTGGGTCTGCGCCGGAGGGCGAGACGCTGACGTGGTGACGGCCCGTACCGCATCCCCCGCCCGCGGGCGGCCCGGCTACGAGCCGCCGCCCACCGCGAAGAGGAGGTACAGGAACCCGGCGAAGAGGTGGCCGACGAAGACGTAGAGCAGGAGGCGGATCACCAGCCCGCGGGGGAATCTTTCCTCTATCCGCTTGGACACTGCGGTTCTCCTTGGGGTCAGTGCCGGGCGGTGCCGCCGAGGCACAGATCGGCGACGGCGCTCTGCAGCAGCGTGTGCACGAAGAGCAGGTCGAGCCCGCCGGGTGCGGCGGCCTCGATGCGGTGCGGGGTGAGGGAGTCGAAGTGGGCGCTGTCGCCCGGGTCGAGCCGGTGCTCGGTGTCGCCGAGCCCGAGGTGCATCCGCCCCTTGAGCACGTACAGCCACTCCTCGCCGGGGTGGACGCGGACGGTGTCGCGCTGCGCGGCGTCGTACGGCACGTGCACCCGCAGCGCCTGCATCCCCCGGTCCGCGGAGCCGGCCTGCCAGTACGACCAGCCGCCGGCCTCCCGTACGGGGGTGCCGGCGCCCCGGACGACCGACGTCTGCGCGGGGGGCGCCTCGCCGAGCAGCTCGGAGACCGTCGTACCGTAGCCGCGGGCCAGCTTGAGCAGCACCGGAAGTGAGGGCTGGCGCTGTCCGGTCTCCAGCCGGGAGAGGTGGGCAGGCGACAGCTCGGCCCTGGTGGCGGCAGCCTCCAGCGTCAGGCCGGCGCGGCGCCGCAACTCTCGTAGCCGCGGCGCCTGGGGGTGGTCGGCGCTCATGGTGTCATTGAGCCAGTGATATGCCTGAGAGTCAAATTTCTTGCCTCTCAGGCAATTGATCCCGGTCGCGGCCCTTCCGTGCCCCGACGGGCCCGCTAGCCCAACTCCCGTGCCAGATACGCCCGCCACCGCCGCGTGAACTCCCCGGGCCCCACGCCCAGCTGCGCCCGCAGCACCGGGCCGGCCGCCTGCGCGCGGGACTCCGCCGCGCCCGTGGCACGGTAGAGCGCCACGAGCCGGTCCTCGCCCCACTCGTCCGCGATCATCCGCGCCGCCAGCCACGCCGCGCCGTACGCCTCCGCCGCCCGGTCGCCGTCGCCGCTCGCGGCGCGGGAGAAGTCGGCGTCGGCGGGCAGCTCCCGGGGCAGCCGGCCGGCGGCGACGGCGCGGGCGAGTTCGGGCGCGCCCTGGCGTGGGCCGCGGCCGGCGGCGCCGAAGGCCACCCGGTCCGCGAAGCCCTCGGAGAGCCAGAGGGGCGTGGCCTTGGAGGTGTGGGCGCGGGTGGCGACGTGGACGGTCTCGTGGGCGAGGACGATGCGCCGGCCGAGGCTGCCGAGGGTGTCGTACGCCTCGGGGTTGACGACGACGCGGTCGGCGGAGGCGCGGTCAGGGCCGGCATTGTCGGGGGCGGCGCGGTCCTGGCTCCGGCCCGTGGTGACGGCGGCGACGCCCGCGTAGTCCGCCGGCCCCGCCCCGAGAAGCTCCCCCATGGCGGCCTGCGACGCGGGCACCACCACCACGACGCGGCGCGCCCACTTACCGCCCCACGCGGCGGACACGTCGGGCACGGCGCGGTCGGCGACGGCGGCGACACCGCGCAGTCCGGCCTCGGGGCGGCCGACGCCGAGCACGAGGCTGTGCGTACCGCGTACGACGGTCATGGGGCCCTGGTCCCAGAGCTGCGGCCGGCTGCCGGGCGCGGGTCCCGCCACGTACCAGCGGCCGTCGCGGCGTACGAACTCCAGCCGCTGGCCGGCGGTCGCGTCACCGGGGTCGTAGCCGCGCAGGCGGTAGGTCAGGCGGACGTCGGCGGTGGCGCGGGTGCCTTCGTCGGGCAGGGGGCCGTCGAGGCGGAGGGTCCAGGCGGCGAGGGGGAGGGCGTCGAGGTTGCGGAAGGCGGTGCGCTGCTGCTGCCGGTACGGGCCGGCCTGGGGGTCGACGGTGCGCAGGAAGGCGGCCTCGTCGCCGTCGCGGACGGCGGCGGAGCGCTGCCGGAGCAGGGCGGCGACGGCGCGTGCGGCGTCGCCCGCGGGCGGCCCGTCGTCCTCGCCGCAGCCGGCGAGCAGCACGGCGACCAGCCCGGCACAGAGCACCAGCACCACGGTCCGCACGCCTGCCACGCCCCGAGAGTACGTCGACGGGGTGGGCACGGGTGACCGGGACGGCGATGTCAGAGGGGCCGCCTACCCTTGGGCGGGAGTGCGGGGAACGTGGGGGCGGGGCGAATTGAGCGGGACGCGCAGCGGGACGGGGTTCGCAGGGGCGGGGTGCACAGCGGCGCGGGGTACGGAGGGGCGGGGTTGCACCGCGGCGGGGGTACGTACCGGCGGGGGTGCACCGCGGCGCGGGATACGCACGGGTGCGGCATGCGCGCCGCGGGGCGCGTGCGCCGGCCGCCGGCTACGGTCGCGTCACCGACGCGACCGGCATCATCCCCACCGGGTCGTAGCGCACCACCGCACCCGGGTAAGGGGCGTGCACCACCTGGCCGCCGCCCACGTACATCGCCACATGGCTCGCGTCCGCCCGGTACGTCACCAGGTCCCCCGGCTGCGCCGCGCCCAGCGGCACCTGGCGGCCCGCGTAGCGCTGCGCCTGCGACGTGCGCGGGATCGACACCCCGGCCTGGGCGTAGGCCCACTGCGTCAGCCCCGAGCAGTCGAACCCGCCGGGGGCCGCGCCGCCCCACACGTACGGGGTGCCGAGCACGCCCCGCGCCGCGGCCACCGCGAGCGCGCCGCGGCCGGAGGCCGGCGCCGGGGTCGGGGCCGGGGCCGGGGCCGGGGCGAGGTCGGCGGGCGCCGGCGCGGAGCGGGAGGCGCGGCTGCTGACGGTCTCGGGGCGCTCGCGCTCCGGCAGCGAGTTGAGGAGCCGCTGCGCCTGCGCGAGCCGGTCGGTGACCTCACGCTTGTGCCCGGCCAGCGCGTCCCGCTCGCGCTCCAGTTCCGCGAGCGTGTCGCGGGCCCGTACGCGCTGCTGCTCCAGCCGGCGCTGCAGACCGATGAGTTGGCGCAGCCGGCCGCTCTGCAGGGCGCCGATGCGCTCCAGGGTGGCGGCCTTCTCCAGATACCCCTCGGGGCTCTCGGAGAGGATCAGGGTCAGCTTGGGGTCGATGCCTCCGGAACGGTACTGCGCACCGGCGAGCGAGCCGAGTTCGGTACGCATCCGGTTGATCCGGGCGAGGTCGCGGGCGGCGCGGTCCTGCAACCGCTCCGCCTTGCGGCGCAGTTCCTCGGTGCGCTCCCTGGCCGCGTTGAACTTCTCGGTGGCCCGCTCGGCCTGGGCGTAGAGGTCGTGTACGCGCTCCCTGGCCTCGGCGTGGTCGTCGGGAGCGGCGAGAGCCCCGTCGGAGAGGCCGGAGAAGACGGCGGGCGAGCCGGACAGCGCCGCCGCCGCGGCGGCGGTGAGGACGCCGGTACGCAGCCGGCCGGCACCGCCGGGCCGGGTGGATCGTCGATGTACTGACACGCGACAGACAGTAACCACGCGACTACGCACCGCCAAGAACCGCCCGTCGGCGCGATGTCGGCGCCACGGTGCCGACGCAGGTCACCCACGGAGCGTTCGAAACGCGCCGGGCCGGCAATTCGCCCGAACGGGCGGCATGACGGGCGACCGTGCCCTGACCAACGGGAAACGTACCGGCCGGGGAAGCCCCTCAGACCCGCGCGCCCCACATGAACGGCATGTTGCCGACGGCCTCGTAGCGCACCACGGCACCCGGCTTCGGGGCGTGGATGATCTGGCCGTTGCCGGCGTAGATGCCCACGTGGTGCAGGTCGCTGTAGAAGAACACGAGGTCGCCGGGCTGCAGTGCGCTGGAGGAGGATATCCGGGTACCGACGTTGGCCTGGTCCTGCGAGATACGCGGCAGCGAGACGCCGGCCTGCGAGAAGGCCCAGCCGGTGAGGCCGGAGCAGTCGAAGGAGCTGGGGCCGGTGGCGCCGTAGACGTACGGGGCGCCCAGCTTGCTCTGCGCCGCGGCCAGGGCGGCGGCGCCGTGCGACGAGCCCGGGGGAAGGTCGCCGAGGTCGACGCGGTCCTCCGCCTCGCGGCTGGCGCGCTGCTCCTCCTCCAGGAGCGCGGCCTGCTCCTCCGCGGTCAGCTCGTTGAGCAGGGCGCGGGCCTCGCTCAGCTTGTCCTGGACCTTCTTCTTCTGGGAGCCCAGCTCCTTGCGGGTCTCCTCCAGGTCCTTGAGCTTCTCGCCCGCCTCCTGGCGCTGCTGCGCGAGGCTGCGCTGCTTGTCGGCGATGCGCTCCAGGGCCTCGGCCTGCTGGCCGGTGACCCGGTCCATCGTGGACGCCTTGTCCAGATAGGTGTCCGGGTCGGAGGAGAGGAAGAGCTGTACGGAGGGGTCGATGCTGCCGCTGCGGTACTGCGCGGTGGCCAGCGAACCGAGGCCGTCGCGGAGGTCGTTGAGCTCCTGCTGGCCGCGGGCGGCCTTGTCCTGCAGCTCCTCGACGTCCTCTTCGAGCTTGTCCTGCCGCTCCTTGGCGCCGTTGTACTTCTCCGTGGCGCGCTCGGCGTCCTCGTAGAGGTTGTCCACCTGCCGCTTGACGTCGTCCTTGTCGGGGGCGGCGTGCGCGCTCTGGGTGGAGAGGGCGACGGCTGCGGCGGCGGTCGCGGTGAAGACGGTGACCCTGGCCCGGTTCGGCTGCTTCGGTCGACGGTGGGACGCCACGAAGGCGAGCTCCTCTTCCTCCAGCCGCCCGACCGTGGCGTTGGGGTGCCCCGGTACCGGCGGGACCTTCGCCGTCGCCCCGGTTGAGCGATCGACAGCACGAAGGTTCGGGCCAGACACTAACGACGCACCGGTGATCCGTTCAAATCCCTCCGGCAAAAAAGTCCCCCCGAAGCGCGTTTCTTTACTTATCTCACACGGGCAGTAGTCACTGTTCGACAACGAGTTGGACTCGGAGCGGCGAACTGTCCGCACCCGGGAGAGACGGCGTTGTTGTCCGAACTCGCCCGCTTTTCCTCGGGTTTTCAGCTCCGCCCGAGCCGCTTGAGGAGCAGCGCGGAGGACACGGGCCGGGCCCCCGCGGCGGCGACGCCGTCGGCGACCTCGCGGTCGGCGGAGACCACCACGACGGGCCGGCCGGCGGGTTCGGCCCGGACGAGCCGGCGGATCAGCTCGTCGGCGGTCTCGCCCGGCTTGCTGAACAGCACCCGCACGCCGCGCGGCGGCGCGAGCAGCACCGGCGCGGCGAGTTCCGCGCCGTCGAAGACGCACGTCATCTCCGCGCCGGTCTGCGCGGCGAGGCCGGCGAGGCCGCCGAGGAGGCGCAGGCGCTGCTTCTCCAACGGGAGGGTGGGATAACCGGTCTTGGTGACGTTGTAGCCGTCGACGACCATGTGCGCCTGCGGCAGGGCGAGCAGTTGGTCGAGCAGCGCCGGGTCGGTGGCGGACAGCGCGCGGGCGGCCACGTCCTTCGGGGACATCGTGCCGGGCTCGACCGCGCGGACGGTGTCGGCGGGAGTCATCCGGGTGGGCGGCAGGGCGAGTTCGCGGCGGAGCCCTTGGGCGGCGTCGAGGACGGTGTCGAGGAGGAGCCGTACGCGCATGTCCGCCACGCTGCGCCCCTCGCGGGCCGCCCGGCGGCTGGCCTCCAGGCCGGACTCGGCCTCGCCGAGGCGGGCGCGCAGCCGGCGGGCCTCGCTCTCGGCCGCGGCCAGTTGCACCGCGGCCTCCTCGCGGTCGGTGGCGGTCTCCTGCTGCAGCTTGCGCACGGCGGCCTCGCCGCGCTTGACGTCGCTGAGCGCGCTGCGCAGCCGTCGGTTCAGGCCCTCGTTCTCGCGCCGCAGCGCCTCCAGTTCGTGCTTCGTACGCTCCGACTCGCCGCGGGCCGCGGCGCGGGCCTCGGCCAGCTCCGTACGCAGCCGGGCCAGCTCGCGGGCGGCCTCCTCGCCGGCCCGCTCGGCGCCGGCGCGCTGCTCCTCCTCGCCGGCGGCGGCGATGAGCTTGACCCAGCCCGGGGGGCGCAGCAGGTACGCGATCGCCGCGACGTCGACCGGCTCGGCGGCGGCCGGCGGGCTGCCGCCGCGCACCGCGTCGGCCAGCTCGGGCTGGAGGTCCGCGGCCCGCTCGGCGATCCGGTCGCGGAAGCCGGCGTCGCCCGCCAGCGCGGCGGCGATCGCGTTGCCGGCGAGCTTGGCGCGGCGGGACGGGGTGAAACGGGCGTACTGGCGCAGTTGCGAGGGCAACTCGGCGACGGTCAGCGCGCCGAAGCACTCGTCGGCCAGCGTGACGATCCGGCGGCGCACGCCCTCGGGCAGCGGGCCGTCGAGCACCTCGGCCGCGCCCTCCTCGGAGGAGACGCCCGGGCCTTCCCTCGGCTCCACCACCGGTCACCCTTCCGCCTCAGCGATCCCCGCGGCTTCGGCCGGGCCGTCCGGCGCCGGCGCCGGCCCACCGGCCGTCGTCGCAGGCCGTGCCCCCACCCTACGACCTGGAGCGAGGTCTTAGGCAGACAGATAGAGTGAGCGCCGCACGCGGGTCCGAGAGGGAGAGCGAACACATGATCACTGCGATCGTTCTGATCAACACCGACGTGGACCGCATTCCCGAGATCGCGGAGTCGATCGCCGCGATCGACGGGGTCAGCGAGGTGTACTCGGTCACGGGGGCACACGACCTGATCGCCATCGTCCGGGTCGCGCGCCACGACGATCTGGCCGACGTGATCCCGGGCAGGATCAGCAAGGTGCCGGGCGTGGCGGCCACGGAGACGCACATCTCCTTCCGTACGTACTCGCAGCACGACCTCGAAGCCGCGTTCGCGATCGGCCTGGAGGAGTAGCGCGGGGCCGCCCGGGGCCGTAGATGAAGAATCTCTCATCCGCCCTTCACGCCGTGCCGCGGCTGCCGGCCGCAGCCTCGTGGGCATGGCTTTCTCGCAGCGCATGGCCGCACTGACCGCGGTGGTGGCGATCCCGCTGGGCGTCGCCGTGACCAGCTACGCCCTCACCGACGACGCGGAGGACCCCGCTCCGCCCGCCCGGGTGGAGATGGAGGGCAGCCCCTCCTCCCCCGCGGACTCCACCTCGCCGTCGCCCGCCGGCTCGCCGAGCGACGAGGTGGTCTCGCCGCCGCCGGTACGCGACGGGCCCACCACCGATCCGTCGGGCGGCACCGGCGACGCCGGCGACGACGACGGCGGGGACGACGCCGGGGACGACAACGGCGGCAACGGCGGCAACGGCGACGACGACGAGTCCGACGACTGATCGATGATCTCCGCACGTGCCCGCATCCTGCTCTGGCTGCTGGTGGTGATGACCGCGGCCCTCGCCGCCGTCGCCGGCACCACGCGCTCGATCCTGCTGCGCGACCTGGAGCACCGGGTCGACCGGCTGCTGGCGCAGGAGACGCGGGAGTTCGCCAACCTCTACGAGCGGGGTGTCGACCCCGAGACCAGCCGCCCCTTCTCCGACCCGCAGCGGTTGCTGCGGGTCTTCCTGGAGCGGCAGTACGCCGACCCGGACGAGGAGCTGCTGGGCCTCGTGCGCCAGCCCCGCGGAGGGCCGACGCAGCTCGTCCAGTCGCGGGACCTGACGATGTCCCGGCCGCTGCAGGCCGACGAGGCGGGCCGCCGGGAGATCTTCGAGTCCGGGGACCGTACGGGCAGTCTCGGCCGGGCCGCGGGCGAGGTGCGCTGGGCCAAGATCGGCATCGGCGCGAAGGACGAGCCGGACGCGGCGGCGTTCGTCGTCGCCATCCACACCGAGCGCGAACGCGAGCAGGTGGGCGACGTGTTCGTCATCATGCTGGCGATCTCGGCGGTGGCGCTGGTGCTGATCGGCGCCACCGGCTGGGCGGTGGCGGGCCGCATCCTCGCACCCGTACGGCTGGTCGGCGAGACCGCCGCGCAGTTGACGGAGCAGGACCTGACCCGGCGGATCCCGGTGCGCGGGCGCGCCGACCGGGACGAGACGGCGGCGCTGGCGGCGACGTTCAACGCGATGCTGGACCGGCTGGAGCGGGCGTTCGCCGCGCAGCGGGAGTTCGTCGACGACGCCGGGCACGAGCTGCGGACGCCGATCACCATCGTCCGCGGGCATCTGGAGCTGATGGGCGAGGACCCGGCCGAGCGCGAGGAGACGCTGCGGCTGGTCACCGACGAGCTGGACCGGATGACCCGGATCGTGGAGGACCTGCTGCTGCTCGCCAAGGCCGAGCGGCCGGACTTCGTCGACCCGGAGCCGGTGCAGTTGGCGGAGCTGACCGCGGACGTGTTCGTCAAGGCCAGGACGCTGGGCGAGCGGGACTGGGAGCTGAGCGAGGTCGCCGAGGGCGAGGTGCGCCTCGACCCGCAGCGCGTCACGCAGGCCATAGTGCAGCTCGCCCAGAACGCGGTCCAGCACACCGCGCCCGGCGGGCGCATCCGCATCGGCTCGCGCACCGCGGACGGGCACGTCGAGCTGTACGTGGCCGACGGCGGCCCCGGCATCCCGCCGCAGGACGCCGACCTCATCTTCGAACGCTTCCGCCGCGGCACCGCGCGCCGCGGCTCCCGCGGCGGCGGCGCGGGCCTGGGCCTGGCCATCGTCAAGGCCATCGCCGAGGGCCACCGCGGGCGTGTCGCACTCAGCCCCACCGAAGGCGGCGGGGCCACCTTCACCCTGATCCTGCAGGAGGGCCTGTGACGAACCGGATTCTCATCGCCGAGGACGAGGAACGCATCGCCTCCTTCGTGGAGAAGGGGCTGCGTGCCAACGGCTTCACCACCACCGTCGCCGCGGACGGCGACACCGCGTACGCGTTCGCCCTCACCGGAGGCTTCGACCTGGTCGTCCTCGACATCGGGCTGCCGGGCCTGGACGGCTTCACCGTGCTGCGCCGACTGCGCGAGGCGCGCTCGTCGGTGCCGGTGATCGTGCTCACCGCGCGGGCGTCGGTCACCGACACCGTCGCGGGCCTCGAAGGCGGCGCCGACGACTACATGACCAAGCCGTTCCGCTTCGAGGAACTGCTCGCCCGGGTGCGGCTGCGGCTGCGTACCGCCGCCCGGGCACCGGAGGTGACCGTGCTGCGCAACGGCGACCTCTCGCTCGACCTGCGGACGCGCCGGGCGCAGGCCGGCGGGCGCATGGTGGACCTGACCGCCCGGGAGTTCGTCCTCCTCGAACTCTTCCTGCGCCACGCCGGGCAGGTGCTCTCGCGCGAGCAGATCCTCTCCCATGTGTGGGGCTACGACTTCGACCCGGGCTCCAACATCGTGGACGTCTACGTGCGGGCGCTGCGCAAGAAGGTGGGCGCCGAGCGGGTGGAGACCGTACGCGGCATGGGCTACCGGCTGCCGGCCCGCCGGCCGGATGAACCCCAGATGCCCTAGTGCCACTCTTTCAGGTGACCTCAGGGTAAAAGGTGAAATCTCCTTAATCTTCGGCTCATCACAGGCTCACCGCCGCGGCCGAGGCTCTTTCCTGTGAGCCTCTCCCTGCGCCAGGCCGCGACGTTGTGCGTGGCCCTCAGCATCTGCGCCCTGCTGGCCGCCCCGGGCAACGCCCCGGGGCTGACCGCCGACGGGCGCCTGACCCTCGCGGTGTTCGCCCTGGCGACCTGCGCCTGGATCGGCACGCCGATCGACGACACGTTCATCGCGCTGGGCGCGGGCCTCGCGCTCGTCGTCACCGGGGTGCTGGACAGCGAGACGCTGTTCGGCACCCTGGGCGACGCGACGGTGTGGCTGCTGATCTGCGCGTTCGTGCTCGCCGCCGCGGTCGCGGGCACGGGCCTGGCGGGCCGGGCGGCGGCGTTCCTGGTCACCGGGGCGCGCTCCGTACGGCAGTTGGTGCATCTGACGACGGCGGCGCTCGTCGTCACCGCCTTCGCCGTGCCGGCCACCTCCGGCCGGGCGGCGCTGGCACTGCCGGTGTTCCTCGCCCTGGCCAGGGCGCTGGGCGAGCGGCGGCGGCTGGTGGTGATGCTGGCGCTGCTGTTCCCCACGGTCATCCTGCTCTCCGCGGTGGCGACCCTCATCGGCGCCGGGGCCCACCTGATCACGGTGTCGGTGCTGTGGGAGGCGACCGGCGAGCAGATCGGCTTCACGAAGTGGCTGCTGCTCGGGCTGCCGCTGGCGATCGCCACCGCCCATCTCGCCGCCGAGGTGGTGCTGCTGACGACGACGAAGCGCGCGGACCGCAAGGGCCCGGTGCACCTGACCGCCGAGCAGATCCAGGAACACGCCGAGCAGCCGGTCACCGGCCCGCTGTCGCAGGCCGAGCAGCGCTGCACGCTGCTGCTCGGCACGGTGGTGCTGCTGTGGTGCAGCGAGCCGCTGCACCGGGTGCCGCCGGCGGTCGTGGCGCTGATCGGCGCGGTGGTCGCGGCGTCACCGGCGATAGGGACCGTACGGCTGAAGGACGCGCTGCACACGGTGCCGTGGTCGCTGCTGCTGTTCATGGCGGCGACGATGGCGATGGGCATCGCGCTGTCGGAGTCGAAGGCCGCCGCGTGGCTGGTCTCCGGGCTCCCGGGCGGCTCCCGCACGCCGGCGTGGGCGTTCCTCGCCGGGGTGGTCGCCGTGAGCACCGCCGCGCATCTCGTGCTGCAGTCGCGCTCCGCGCGCTCCAGCGTGCTGGTCCCGCTGGTCATCGCGGCGGCGCTGGCCGCCGGGGTCAACCCGGTGGCCGCCGCGCTGGCGTCCACCGCGGCGGCCGGCTTCTGCCAGACGCTGCCCGCGTCCGCCAAGCCCGTCGCGCTCTTCTCCGGCGTGCCGGGCGTGCCCACGTACACGCCGCGGGACCTGCTGCGTACGGCGGCGGTGCTGGCCCCGCTGACGGCCGGACTGGTGCTGCTGTTCGCCCTCGTCGTCTGGCCGCTGCTCGGCGTGCCGGTCACGGCCCGCTGACCCCGGCCACCGGCCGCCCCACCGCTTGGCAACTGCCGCTCCGCGAAACCCTCCGACCCTCAGGAGACCGCTCATGCTCAACCGTGTCGTCGTCGCTCCCAGCGGCTTCAAGGAGTCCCTGTCCGCCGAGGCCGCCGCCGAGGCCATCGCCGAAGGCGTCGGCCGGGTGCTGCCCGACGCCGCCGTCGACCTGATCCCGCTCGTGGACGGCGGCGAGGGCACGGCGCAGGCGCTGGCCGCCGCCACCGGGGGGCGGCTCGTCCCGTACACCGCCACCGGGCCGCTCGGCGACCGGCTGGAGACCCACTTCGGGCTCCTCGGCGACGGCGTCACGGCGGTGGTGGAGATGGCGGCCGTCGCGGGCCTCGCCCTCGTGCCCCGGCCCCGGCGCAACCCGGGCGGCACCACGACGTACGGGGTCGGCCAGTTGATCCGCGCCGCCCTCGACCACGGCGTACGCCGCATCATCGTCGGCTGCGGCGACTCCGGCACCTCCGACGGCGGCGCCGGCGCTCTGACGGCGCTGGGCGCCCGGCTGTCCGACGCCGAAGGCCGCACCGTCGCCCCCGGCGGCGCCGCCCTCACCCGCCTCGCGCGCATCGACGCCGCCGGGCTCGACCCGCGGCTCGCCGAGACGGAGCTGCTGGTGGCCTGCAACCCGTACAACGTGCTGTGCGGCCCCCGCGGCGTCGCCCGCGTCTTCGGCCCGCAGAAGGGCGCGTCCGCGCGGCAGGTCGAGGAGCTGGCCGCCGCCCTCGACCGCTGGGCCGACGTCCTCACCCGCGACCTCCCGGCCCCCGGCACGGACCTGCGCCTCGGCGCCGGCACCGGCGCCTCCGGCGGCCTCGGCGCGGGTCTGGCGGCGGTCGGCGCCCGCCTGCTGCCCCGCTTCGAAGTGCTCCTCGGCCATCTCGACCTCGACGCCCGGCTGGCCGCCGCCGACCTCGTCATCACCGCCGAGGGCGCCCTCGACCACCAGACGCCGCGCGGCAAGGTGCCCGCGGAGGTGGCGCGCCGCGCCAAGCTCCACGGCCGGCCGGTGCTGGCGCTCGCCGGCACGATCGGCGAGGGCGCGCACGAGATCCACGGCACGGGCGTCGACGCCTACGGCACGATCATCCCGGGCCCGATGGCGCTGCCCGAAGCGCTGCTGCGCGCCCGGGAGTTCCTCGCGGACGCGGCCGAACGGGCGCTGCGCATGGTGCTGCTGGGCAGCACGCTGGCGGCGCGGCCGGCGACCGGGAGCCGCAACGCGCGGTAAGCCGCGGGCTCCGGGCCGGGCAGGACGCGGCGCGCACGGCGCTGCCCGGAGCACGGCCCGGCCCGGGTAGCGACGTGCACGCCGCCCACCGGGCAGCCGGCCATCCGGGCAACCGGGCAACCGGGCAACCTACGGGCGGTGACGGGACCCGCCACGCCTGCGGCGGGCCGGCTCGAGCAGGCCGGTGACGACGGGCGCGTACCGTACCCGGCACGCACCCGGTCCGGCGCGCCGCCGCAGGCCCCCGCGCCCGCCACCGCGTTCAGGCCGCCGCTGGTTCCCCGCCGGAGGCGGGCACGCAGCGGCCGTCCACCGTGTGGTACGTCCACCGCGCCCCGTCGCGCACCAGCGACCCCACCGCCGCCAGGAACCGGTCCACGTGCTCGTCCGGCGTCCCCGCCCCGAAGCTCACCCGCACCGCGTTCAGCGGGCGCTCCCCGTCCCCCGCCCCCGTCCCGCACCCGGCCGGCTCGCCGAGCAGCGCCCGCACCAGCGGGTGCGCGCAGAACAGCCCGTCCCGCACCCCGATCCCGTGCTCCGCCGACAGCGCCGCCGCCAGATGCGCGCTGCGCCAGCCGTCGACCACGAACGAGATCACCCCCACCCGCTCCGCGTCCGCGCCGAACAGCGACAGCACCCGCACCCCCGGCAGCGCCGCGAGCCCGTCGAGCACCCGCGCCACCAGCGCCCGCTCCCGCGCCACCAGCGTGTCGAACCCGGCCTCCGTCAGCGCCTTGCACGCCGACGCGATCGCGTACGCGCCGATGACGTTCGGCGACCCCGCCTCGTGCCGCGCCGCCGTCGTCTGCCACTCGACGTCCACTCCCCCGCCCGCGGCGCGCACGACCCGCCGGCTGGCGCCCCCGCCCGCGAGGTACGGCGGCGCCGCCTCAAGCCAGTCCGCCCGGCCGGCGAGCACCCCGGCGCCGAAAGGCGCGTACAGCTTGTGCCCGGAGAAGGCCACCCAGTCCACGCCCAGGTCCGCCACGTCCACCGGGTGATGCGGCGCCAACTGCGCCGCGTCCAGCACCAGCCGCGCTCCGTGCCGGTGCGCCGCCGCGGTCAGCTCCCGTACGGGCCACAGCTCACCGGTGACGTTCGAGGCGCCGGTGACGCACACCAGCGCGGGGCCGTCGCCGACCCGCGCGGCCAGCGCGGAGTCCAGCGCCGCCACGGCCTGCCCGGGGCTGCCGGGCGCGGCGAGCACGGTGACCCGGCCGGCCGCGGACCCGGGCTGCTGCCAGGGCAGCAGGGCGGCATGGTGCTCGGTCTCGAAGACGTAGACCTCGGTCCCCGGCGGCACCGCGGCGGCCAGCAGGTTGAGCGAGTCGGTGGTGGAGCGGGTGAAGACGACCTGGTCGTCGGGGCGGCAGCCGAGGAACCCGGCCACCGTCGCCCGGCTGGACTCGAAGAGCTCGGTGGACAGTTGCGAGAGGTAGCCGGCGCCGCGGTGCACGCTGCCGTAGTACGGCGCGTAGGCGGCGACGTCGTCCCAGACGCGCTGCAGCGCCGGGGCGCTGGCGGCGTAGTCCAGGGCGGCGTACTGGGTGTCGCCGCCGGTGACCAGCGGGGCGCGGACGTCGCGGCCGAGGACGGGCAGACAGGCGGAGGCGAGCGTGGACGCGGACATGCGGAACTCCCGTGAGCAGGCGTGAAGATGCGGGGTGACGGGCCCGTACGGCCCGGAAGAGGACGCGCGCGACGCCCGGCGGAAACCCGGAGAACCCGGGAGGATCCGGGAGGACCCCGAAGGACCCCGGCGGAGATCCGGTGGGAAAACGCGCGCAGCGGCGGCGGGGCGGCAGGCCCCTAGCGCATTCGCTTGCTCACGGCGGTACTCCCTCGGCCGGCCAGGACCCCTGGATTCGCGAGGGGTCCGCGCTTGCCGCAGACCTCGCTGCCTGCGGCCCGGTCATCACCCGGGGCACCCCGCCACGGACGGAGGGTTGCCGGACAGCGGGCCGGGGCCTTGATCGCTGTCGCTCGTGACCTGGTCAGGAGTATGCGCACCGGGGAGCCGCGGCGCAACCCGGTTGCCCGGACTGTCCGCAACTCTCCGGAAATCGACGGCGAAAAGCCCCGCGGCCCCGCCCGCCTCAGGCGTTGCTGGCCGCCACCCAGCGCTCCAGCGCCGCCAGCGCCGCCCCCGAGTCGATCGACTCCGCGGCCCGTACGATGCCCGCCGCGATCCGCTCCGGCAGCGTGCCGTCCGCCTCCGGCGCCAGGGCCGTGAGCGCCGCCGCCGCGTTCAGCAGCACCGCGTCGCGCACCGGGCCGGTCTCGCCGGCCAGCAGCCGGCGGGCGACATCGGCGTTGTACGAGGCGTCCGCGCCCCGCAGCGCCGCCACCGGCACCAGGTCGATGCCCACGTCCCGCGGGTCGAAGCTCTCCTGCCGCACCGCGCCGTCGTGCACGGTCCACACCTGGGAGGTGGCGGTCGTGGTCAGCTCGTCCAGCCCGTCGTCGCCGCGGAAGACGAGCGCCGAGGTGCCGCGCTCGGCCAGCACACCGGCCATGATCGGCGCCATCCGGGCGTCCGCAACACCGGTGGCCTGCGCCCCGACCCGGGCCGGGTTGGTGAGCGGGCCGAGGAAGTTGAACGGGGTGGCCACGCCCAGCTCCTTGCGGGTCTGCGCGACGTGCCGCAGCGCGGGGTGGAACTTCACCGCGAAGCAGAACGTGATGCCGGCCTCCTCGGCGACCTCGGCGACCCGCGCGGGGGTGAGGTCGAGGTTGACCCCCAGCTTCTCCAGCACGTCGGAGGCGCCGGAGGCGGAGGACGCGGCCCGGCTGCCGTGCTTGACGACCTTCGCCCCGGTCCCGGCGACGACGATCGCGGACATGGTGGAGATGTTGACGGTACGGGCCCGGTCTCCGCCGGTGCCCACGACGTCCACGGTCGGGCCGGGGACGTCGATGGTGTGGGCGTGCTCGTACATCGTGCGCACCAGCCCGGAGAGCTCCGCGACCGTCTCGCCCTTGGCGCGCAGCGCGACCGCGAACCCGGCGATCTGCACGTTGCTGGCCTCGCCCGACATGATCTGGTCCATGGCCCAGGCGGTGTCCTCCGCGGTCAGATCCCGCCCGGCGATCAGCGCGCTGATGACGTCCGGCCAGGAACGCGCCGCCGAGCTGTCGCCTCCTGCTGCCGTCTGCACGCTCATGGCACACCGTCCCGTGGGTCGTCTCAGCTGTCGGGCGTCAGCCTATCGACCGCAGAGTACGCCGAAGGGCCCCCGTCCAACTGCTGGACGGGGGCCCCGGGCGGTGATCTCCCGGCGGCGGGCAGGTCCTAGTGGGACCCGTGGCCGCTGGTGATCTCCTCGTACTCGCGGCGGGTCGGCTTCGCGATCTGGCCGCGCTCGCCGTAGTAGCCCTGCGACAGCTTGACCCGCAGCTTCTCCATCGGCTTCTGCTTGCGCACCACGCCGTTGTCGTCGACCGTCGGACCGAGCTCCAGCGGGGTGTACTGCTCGTGCGCGGTGAGCTTGTGCAGCTCCTCCTGCGACAGCGGCTCGTGCACCTCGATGAACTCGCCGTGCGGCATCCGCTTGATGACGCCCGTCTCCCGGCCGTGCAGGACCTTCTCGCGGTCCCGCCGCTGCAGCCCGAGGCAGAAGCGCCGGGTGATCCAGAAGGCGAGCACCGGGGCGACGAAGAACGAGATCCGCACGAACCAGGTGATCGATTCGATCGAGAGGTGGAAGTGCGTGGCCCACAGGTCGTTGCCGCCGGCCACCAGCAGTATAAAGACCCAGGTCAGCCAGGCCACACCGAAGGCGGTGCGGGTCGGCACGTTGCGCGGCCGGTCCAGGATGTGGTGCTCGCGGCCGTCGCCGGTGAGCCACGACTCGAAGAACGGGTAGACGACCAGCACCGTCGGGATGACACCCACGATCAGCAGCGGGATGAACACCCCGAAGTTGACCGTGTATCCGCCCGGGATGTTCCACTCCCACCCTGGCATGAACCGGATCAGGCCCTCGGTCCAGCCCATGTAGAAGTCCGGCTGGGCTCCGGTGGAGACGATGTCTGGTCGGTACGGCCCGATGTTCCAGACCGGGTTGATGGTGAACAACCCCGAGATCACCGTGATCACGCCGAAGACGAGGAAGAAGAACCCGCCCGCCTTGGCCACGTAGACCGGTACGAACGGCGCGCCCACGACGTTGTTGTTGGTCTTGCCGGGACCCGCGAACTGGGTGTGCTTGTGGTACCAGATCAGGATCAGGTGGAGGACGAAGAGCCCCAGCATGATCCCTGGCACCAGGAGCACATGCACCGCGAAGAATCTCGGAATGATGTCCGTCCCGGGGAACTCACCGCCCCACAGGAAGAACGCCAGGTACGTGCCGACCAGCGGGACGGCCAGTGTCGCGCCCTCCATGAAGCGGACGCCGGTGCCGGAGAGCAGGTCGTCGGGGAGCGAGTAGCCGGTGAAGCCGGCGACGCAGCCGAGGACCAGCAGCGTGAAGCCGAAGACCCAGTTGACCTCGCGCGGCTTGCGGAACGCGCCGGTGAAGAAGACGCGCATCATGTGCGTCGCCATGGCGGCGATGAAGACCAGCGCGGACCAGTGGTGGATCTGCCGGACCAGCAGACCGCCGCGGACGTCGAAGCTGATGTCCAGCGTGGAGGCGTATGCCTCGGTCATCATCACGCCGTTCATCGGCGCGTACGAGCCGTGGTACGTCACCTCCGCCATGCTCGGCTTGAAGAACAGCGTCAGGTACACGCCGGTCAGCAGCACGATCAGGAAGGCGTACATGGCGATCTCGCCGAGCAGGAACGACCAGTGGTCCGGGAAGACCTTGCGGATGTGCCCGGCTCGGCCGGTCGCGTGCAGGCCGAACCGTGCGTCCGTCCAGTCGGCGAATCTCTCGCCTCTGCCGGGCGGGGTCCGGCGTACGTCTGTGGTGGTGGTGCTCATCCGCGCTCCCAGAAGCTCGGGCCGACGGGCTCGTCGAAGTCGCCGAGCGCGTACAGATAGCCCTCGTCATTGACCGTGATCCTAAGCTGCGGCAGGGGGTGCCCCGCCGGGCCGAAGAGCACGCGCGCGCCGTCGGACAGGTCGAACGTCGACTGGTGACACGGGCAGAGCACGTGGTGCGTCTGCTGTTCGTACAGGCTGACGGGGCAGCCGACATGCGTGCAGATCTTGGAGTAGGCCAGGATGCCGTCGTGACCCCAGTCCGCGGACTTCGGGTCCTTGATGTCACCCGGGTGGATCCGGACGAGCATCAGGGCGGCCTTGGCGATCTCGTTGTTGAAGTCGTGGTCGCCTTCCTTCAGCCCCTCGGGCTTGGCGAAGGAGAGCGAGCCGACGGTGATGTCCTCCGGGCGCAGCGGCTCGTCGGTGTTCATGTTGATGAGCAGCTTGCCCTTGGACCACAGGGTCTCGCGGAGCTTGGTGCCTGGCAGCGGGCCGAGGTCACGCAGCAGCACGACGCCGGTGAGCGGCACCAGGGTGAGCGCGCCGAGCATGGTACGCCGGATGATCTTGCGGCTGCCGATCGCCGATTCCTCGGTGCCCTGCCGCCACTCGGCCTTGGTGATGGCCTTGGTTTCCTCGGTGGCCTCGATCGCGTGCCGTTCCTGGACGACCTCCACGTCCGACATGAGCGTGCGCGACCAGTGGATGGCGCCGGCGCCGATGCAGAACAGGGCGAGGCCCAGGGTGACGCCGAGGGCGAAGTTCAGCCCGCTGATGTGGCCGAGCGGGAAGATGTAGACGATCTCGTCGACGTCGATGGCGACGAACGCCGCGATAAAGCCGATTGTCGCCAGCATCGACACCGTGAACAGCATCGCGACGGTGCGCTCGGAGCGATTGGCGGCCCGCTCGTCGATGTCCTGCTTGCGCGGCTCGTGCGGCGGCAGGCCGGGGTTGGCGAACGGGTCGCGCTCCTCGACCGCGACGCCCGCGCCGTCCTCGCCCTCCCGGACGGTCGGCAGATGCTCGCCGTTGTTCTCGTTCTCAGATCCAGCCTGGCTACTCATGACTTCTTGGCCTTTGCACTCCGGGCGGTGATCCAGATCGTCAGCACGATGAGGGCGCCGAGCCCGAAGACCCAGGCGAACAGGCCCTCGCTCACGGGGCCGAGGCCACCGAGGCTGAAGCCGCCGGGCGACGCAGCGTCCTCGCCGCCGACCTCGTCGAGGTAGGCGATGATGTCCTGCTTGTCAGCGGCCGTCAGCACCCCGTCGGGGAAGGCCGGCATGTTCTGCGGGCCGGTCACCATCGCTTCGTACATGTGCTTCGGATCGACGCCGTCGATGTTCGGCGCGTACTTGCCGTCCGTCAGGGCACCGCCCTTGCCGGTGAAGTTGTGGCACTGCGCGCAGTTGGTACGGAACAGGTCACCGCCGCGGGCGACGTCGCCGCCCGCCGGGTCATACTGGCTCTCCTCGGGGATCGCCGGGCCCGGGCCCAGGTCGGCGATGTACGCGGCGAGCTGGTCGATCTCCTTCTGGGTGTAGACGGCCGGCTTCTTCGGCGCCTGGGCGCCCTGCTGCTGCAGGGGCATCCGGCCGGTGGAGACCTGGAAGTCCACCGCCGCCGCGCCGACGCCCACGAGGCTGGGGCCGTCGCTGGAGCCCTGGCCGCCGGTGCCGTGGCAGCTCGCGCAGCCGACCCGGTAGAGCTTCTGCCCCTCCTCGATGGCGAGGGACTGGCTGGTCTCTTCGGCCTGGGCCGTTTCCGTGGGCGCGAATGTGGCGTACAGCCCCCCGGTGGCCGCCAGCGCAATGAGTAGGACGACGAGCGCCGCCAGCGGATGGCGCCGTCGTGCGGAGAGCTTTTTCACGGATTACCCCGGTATCAGGATCTTCAGCGTCGGTGTGCTTCTCGGTGCCGGCTCCCCGGCCGGTTACTTGATCAAGTAGATGGTGGCGAAGAGGCCGATCCAGACCACGTCGACGAAGTGCCAGTAGTAGGACACCACGATCGCGGCGGTCGCCTGCTGGTGCGTGAACCGTCTGGCCGCGTAGGTGCGTCCCAGGATCAGCAGGAAGGCGATCAGCCCCCCCGTCACGTGCAGCCCGTGGAAGCCGGTGGTCAGGTAGAACGCCGAGCCGTACGCGCCGGAGGAGAGCGAGATGCCCTCGTGCTCCACCAGTTCCACGTACTCGGTCACCTGCCCGCCGATGAAGACGGCACCCATCACGAAGGTCACCGCGAACCACATGCGCAGCTTCTTCACGTCACCGCGCTCGGCGGCGAACACGCCGAGCTGGCAGGTGAGCGAGGAGAGCACCAGGATCGTGGTGTTGCCGAGGGCGAACGGGAGGTTCAGGGCCTCGGCCTGTTCCTTCCAGTAGTCCGCACCCATCACCGACCGCAGGGTGAAGTACATCGCGAAGAGGGCCGCGAAGAACATCAGCTCGGAACTCAGCCAGATGATGGTTCCGACGCTGGTGAGGTTCGGCCGGTTGACCGACGGGTGCGCGTGCCCGGTCTCTACTGCTGCTGTTGCTGTCGCCACGCCCGTCATTATGTCGGTCCCTTATCTCCGCCTCACTCCGGGGGGTGCTGTTCGGAGTGTCAAGGCTCTGCAGGGGCCCTGGGCAGCACCGCCGCACCCCGCGCGGAGTAGCATCCGCCGTGAGAGCGGCGGATGCGAACCTCCGGAGGAACCATGGAGTCGACGGCCCCAGCAGCGGTCAACGTGCTGGTCTACAGCGACGACGCGAACACGCGCGAGCAGGTCAGGCTCGCCGTCGGCCGCCGGCCCGCGGCAGACCTGCCGCCGGTGGCGTACGTCGAGTGCGCCACGCTCCCCGCGGTGTTGGCGGAGCTGGACCGGGGCGGCATCGACGCCTGCGTGCTCGACGGCGAGGCGGTGCCCGCCGGCGGTATGGGGGTGTGCCGGCAGATCAAGGACGAGATCTTCCAGTGCCCGCCCGTCCTGCTGCTCATCGGCCGCCCGCAGGAC
Source organism: Streptomyces sp. CNP082 (assembly GCF_059570535.1). Classification (NCBI taxonomy): domain Bacteria; kingdom Bacillati; phylum Actinomycetota; class Actinomycetes; order Kitasatosporales; family Streptomycetaceae; genus Streptomyces; species Streptomyces sp. CNP082. The sequence continues at coordinate 199,933 of NZ_JCANSZ010000005.1, read as the reverse complement.
GCCTGGCTGGCGACGTGGAGCCGGGCGGAGGCCACCGTGGCGCACCCCATCGACCCGGCGGCGCTCGCCGAAGGAGTGGCCGGCGTGCTGCGGACTCGGCTGGCGGTCGGCGCCTGAGAGCCGGCGCTCCCCGGCCTGCGGGCCGGGGCCGGTCTGCCGGCCCGCGGGGGCCTGTCAGACCGCGGGCCGGAGGCGGTTGGCGTCTGCCGGGCCGCCCCCGTCGCGTACGCCGGGCGTCAGGGCGCTGCCCTCCTGCCACTTGGTCCAGGAGAGGTTCCAGTCCCCGAAGCCGTTGCCGAACGGGGCCATGTCCTCGCCGTAGCTGTTGACGACCTCCACGATGTCCCCCGGCCGTACGGTCTTGAAGAACCAGGCGGCGTCCTCGGTGCTCATCCCCGTGCAGCCGTGGCTGACGTTGGCGGCGCCCTGCGAGCCGACCGACCAGGGGGCCGCGTGCACGTACTCGCCGCTCCAGGTGACCCGGGTCGCGTAGGACACCTGGAGGTCGTAGTCCTCGCCGGTGCCGCCGACGCCGATGCTGGCGCCGGTCATCCGGACGAGCGACTGCTTCTCCAGCACCACCTTCTTGCCGTTGCGGGTCTCGAAGCCCGCCTTGCCGGTGGTGACGGGGATGGTGTTGATCTGCTCACCGTTGCGGTAGACGGTCATCTCGTGCGCGGCGGCGTCGGTGACCGCCTCGATACGGTCGCCGATCTTCAGATCGAGGGGCTTCGCGGCGCTCGCGTAGACGCCCTCGCGTACCTTCACGCCTTCCAGCCTGCTCTCCAGCCGGACCCGGGCGCCCGCGGGCCAGTACTCCCTGGGGCGGTAGTGCAGTTCCTTGTCGCCGACCCAGTACCAGGCGCCCTCGGCCACCGGGAACGAGGTGACCTTCAGCCCGCCCTCGACGACGGCCCGTTCCGCCTGGGTCTTCACCGCCCGGCCGAGCTTCACCGTCAGCGGCTGGCCGACGCCGTACGTGCCCTTGCCGGGGCCCAGCTCGACCTTCATCGGCTTCTTCGCCCGCGCCTGCGACGTGCGGTACGTCAGCAGCTTGCGGCCGGGCGCGCCGTCGTCGTTCTCGGTGCTCACGTCGACGCTGTAACGGGACCGCGCGGCCAGCGGCACGGTGCTGCGCCAGGTGTGGCCGTCGGCGGACAGCCGGCCGCGTACGTAGCGGCCGCTCTGGTCCACGGCCGTCACGTCCGTGATGCGCGCCTGTCCCTGGGCGGTGACCTCCAGGTCGTCCGCGGGGTCGGCAAGGCCGGTGTCGTCGGCCAGGCCGGCGAGTGTGATCGAGCCTGCGGGCTCCCCGGGCTCGCGGGCCAGCGGGTGGCCGTCGGCGCCGCAGGCGGCGAGGCCCGGGGCGAGGGAGACCAACAGCAGGGAACAGCTGACTGCAGTGCGGCGATGGGGCGTTTGGCTCATGATCACACGCTAGGCAGGTGCTCCGTGCGGCGCACGGCGTGTGGTCCGAACGAGGGGGCCGCGGCACCCTTTCGGCGTGCCGCGGCCCCCTCGGTGAGGCTGTGCTGTAGTGCGCGCTACTGGTTCTGGTCCACCCCGCGGTAGTACTCGAAGACCCAGCCGTAGAGGCCGACCAGGATCACGGGGATGGAGAAGTACAGCAGCCACCAGTTGAGGACGATGCCGATGAAGGCGAGCGCGCCGCCCAGGGCCAGCGACAGCGGCTGCCAGCTGTGCGGGCTGAAGAAGCCCAGCTCACCGGCATCGTCGGCGACCTCCGCCTCCTTGTTGTCCTGCGCCCCGGTGTCGACCCGGCGGGCCGTGAAGACCAGGTAGTACCCGATCATCGCGGTCAGGCCGAAGGCCAGGGCGAGCGCGGTGGTGCCGACCGCCTCCTTCGACCAGTAGCCGTAGACGATGGTCGTGACCAGCAGGAAGGCGGCGAGCCATGCGAACATGTGGCCCTGGATCTTCACTTGGCTTCCCCTTCGCTGGCGCCGCCCCCGACGAGCGTCTTGGCAGCGGCGCCGTGGCCGACCTCGGCCGCCGCGATCTCGGGATGGTGCAGGTCGAAGGCCGGCGATTCGGACCGGATGCGAGGCAGCGACGTGAAGTTGTGCCGCGGCGGCGGGCAGGACGTGGCCCACTCCAGCGAGCGGCCGTAGCCCCACGGGTCGTCGACCTCGATCTTCTTGCCGTACTTGGCGGTCTTCCACACGTTGTAGATGAACGGCAGCATCGACAGGCCGAGCAGGAACGAGCTTATCGTCGAGAACGTGTTCAGGGCGGTGAAGCCGTCGGCCTCAAGGTAGTCCGCGTACCGCCGGGGCATGCCTTCGACACCCAGCCAGTGCTGTACGAGGAACGTGCCGTGGAAGCCGATGAACAGCGTCCAGAAGGTGATCTTCCCGAGCGTCTCGTCCAGCATCTTGCCGGTGAACTTGGGCCACCAGAAGTGGAAGCCGGCGAACATCGCGAAGACGACGGTGCCGAAGACCACGTAGTGGAAGTGGGCCACCACGAAGTACGAGTCGGAGACGTGGAAGTCCAGCGGCGGCGAGGCCAGGATGACGCCCGTCAGACCGCCGAAGGTGAACGTCACCAGGAAGCCGATGGCCCAGAGCATCGGTGTTTCGAAACTCAGTGACCCCTTCCACATGGTGCCGATCCAGTTGAAGAACTTCACTCCTGTCGGCACCGCGATCAGCATGGTCATGAAGGCGAAGAACGGCAGGAGCACGCCTCCTGTCACGTACATGTGGTGCGCCCACACGGTCACGGACAGGCCGGCGATGGAGACCGTGGCGGCCACCAGACCGATGTAGCCGAACATCGGCTTGCGGCTGAAGACCGGGACGACCTCGGAGATGATGCCGAAGAACGGCAGCGCGATGATGTACACCTCTGGATGGCCGAAGAACCAGAAGAGGTGCTGCCAGAGCAGCGCACCGCCGTTCGCCGGATCGAAGATGTGCGCCCCGAATTTGCGGTCCGCCTCCAGGGCGAACAGCGCGGCGGCCAGCACCGGGAAGGCGAGCAGCACCAGCACACCGGTGAGCAGCACGTTCCAGGTGAAGATCGGCATCCGGAACATCGTCATGCCCGGCGCCCGCATGCAGATGATGGTCGTGATGAAGTTGACCGAGCCGAGGATGGTGCCGAAGCCGGAGAACGCCAGACCCATGATCCACAGGTCGGCGCCGACGCCCGGCGAGCGCACGGTGTCGGAGAGCGGCGTGTACGCGAACCAGCCGAAGTCGGCCGCGCCCTGCGGGGTGATGAAGCCGGCGACGGCGATCAGGGACCCGAAGAGGTACAGCCAGTACGCGAACATGTTCAGCCGCGGGAACGCCACGTCCGGCGCGCCGATCTGCAGCGGCATGATCCAGTTCGCGAAGCCCGCGAACAGCGGCGTCGCGAACATCAGCAGCATGATCGTGCCGTGCATCGTGAACGCCTGGTTGAACTGCTCGTTGCTCATCACCTGCGAGCCCGGCCGGGCCAGCTCGGCGCGCATGAACAGCGCCAGGACGCCGCCGAAGATGAAGAAGAAGAACGACGTGATCAGGTAGAGGGTCCCGATCGTCTTGTGGTCGGTGGTCGTCATCCACTTGACCACGACGTTGCCGGGCTCCCGGCGGCGTACGGGCAGCTCGTCCTCGTAGGCGTCGTCCTCAGCGCCTGCGGTCGCCGCACCCTGGGGTTCGTTGAGGATGCTCATTGGGTCTTGGTCTCCGCATTCCTAGCGGCGTCGGTCTGAGCGATGCCCGCCGGGATCGACCCGGTCTGGCCCTTGGCTGCCAGCTCCTTCAGATGCTGCTGGTACTCCTCGGGGGAGACCACCTTCACGTTGAAGAGCATCCGGGAGTGGTCCGTGCCGCACAGCTCGGCGCACTTGCCCATGAAGGTGCCCTCCTTGTTGGGGGTCACCTCGAAGACGTTCGTACGGCCGGGGATGACGTCCTGCTTCATGAGGAACGGCACCACCCAGAAGGAGTGGTTGACGTCCCGGGAGGTCAGGATGAACTGGACCGTCTCGCCCTTGGGGAGGACCAGCGTGGGGCCCGGGTTGCCGGTGTCCTCGTCCACGCTGGCGGGCACGCCGTAGTCGTAGACGCCCTCGGCGCCCTTCGGCACGGCCTCGTAGGCCCGGTCGGCGATGGCGGCGAGCTCCTTGGGCCGCTTCGCCGGCGTGGCGGTGTCGCCGTCGACGTTCTCCAGGTAGTTGAAGCCCCAGCTCCACTGGTAGCCGACCACGTTGACCACGTGGTCGGGGTGGTCCGACGTCTCCATCAGCTTGCTCTCGTCGCGCGCGGTGAAGTAGAAGAACACCGAAACGACGATCAGCGGGACGACCGTGTACAGCGCCTCGATGGGCAGGTTGTACCGGATCTGCGCCGGGACCTCGACCTTGGTCCTGGAGCGGCGGTGGAAGATGACGCTCCACAGGATCAGGCCCCAGACAAGGACCCCGACGGCCAGTGCAGCCGCCCAGGAGCCCTGCCACAGGGAGAGGATCCGCGGCGCCTCCTCGGTGGCCGGCGAGGGCATGCCCAGGCGGGGGAAGTCCTTGTAGGTGCAGCCTGAGAGGGTGACCAGGACCAGGCCCGCGGCCAGCGCCTGCGGCAGCCTTCGCCGCATCGTGCGCCGCGGCGAGCGGGTACCTCCCGCGGCTGCCGTGCGGCCGCGGGGGAGGTCGGAGCCGTTGTGACTCACGTAGCGCCTTCCCGAGAGTCTCGCCCACGGTCCCTTCGGGCGCGCGGGCAGCAGGTTTGGATGTTTACGCGGACCAAACCCTACTGGACGCCATTTGGGGTCGCTCGGGGAGGGTGCCCTGGCGCGCCGGGGGCACTTCGATGGGGTGGCGGCGGCCGTCAACTCGGTCCCGCCGGTCCCCCGTCGGGGTCCGTCGGGGTCCCGGCACGGCGGGCCCATCGCCCCGACCACGGGTTAGCGTGGTCGGGTGCCGTACTTCGACGCCGCGTCGTCCGCCCCTCTTCACCCGATCGCCCGGCAGGCGCTGCTCGCCGCACTCGACGAGGGCTGGGCCGACCCGGCCCGGCTGTACCGGGAGGGCCGCCGCGCGCGGCGGCTGCTCGACGCCGCGCGCGAGACGACCGCGGAACTGGTCGGCTGCCGGCCGGACGAGCTGGTGTTCACCTCCTCGGGTACGCGCGCGGTGCACGACGGCATGGCCGGGGCGCTGGCCGGCCGGCGGCGCACCGGCCGGCACCTGGTGGTGTCGTCGGTCGAGCACTCCGCCGTCCTCCATTCGGCCGAGGCGCACCGCACGGCCGCGGGCGCCGGCGGTACGGACGGTGCGGAGGGTACGGACTCGGACGTGACGTACGTGCCGGTCGACCGCGGCGGCCGGGTGGCGCCCGGTGCGTACGCCGAGGCGCTGCGCGCCGACACCGCGCTGGCCTGCCTGCAGTCCGCCAACCACGAGGTGGGCACCGAACAGCCGGTCGCCGAGGTGGCCGAGGAGTGCCGCGCCGCCGGGGTGCCGCTGCTGGTGGACGCGGCGCAGTCGCTGGGCTGGGGGCGTGTCGCGGGGCCCTGGTCGCTGCTGGCGGCCAGCGCCCACAAGTGGGGCGGTCCGCCCGGCGTGGGGCTGCTCGTGGTGCGCAAGGGGACGCGCTTCGCCCCCGCGGGCCCCGCGGACGAGCGGGAGTCCGGCCGCGCGCCCGGGTTCGAGAACATCCCGGCGATCGTGGCCACGGCCGCTTCGCTGCGCGCCGTACGGGCGGAGGCGGAGGCGGAGGGCGCCCGGCTGCGGGCGCTGGTGGACCGGATCCGCACGCGGGTGCCGGAGACGGTCGCGGACGTGGAGGTGGTCGGCGATCCGGAGCGCCGGCTGCCGCATCTGGTGACGTTCTCCTGTCTGTACGTGGACGGGGAGGCCCTGCTGCACGCGCTGGACCGGGCGGGGTTCTCGGTCTCGTCCGGGTCGTCGTGCACGTCGAGCACGCTGACCCCGAGCCATGTGCTGAAGGCCATGGGGGTGTTGTCGGAGGGCAACGTGCGCGTGTCGCTGCCGCCGGGGACGACCGCCGAGCAGGTGGAGGGCTTCATGCGGGCGCTGCAGGGCGCGGTCGCCGGGGTGCGGGCGGAGCTAGGCGCGACCGCGCGCGGCGCGTCGGCGGACTCGCCGTCCGGGGAGCTGGTGGTCGACGCGCGCGGCCGGCGCTGCCCGGTCCCCGTCATCGAGCTGGCGAAGGCCTTCGAGCGGGTGCCGGTGGGCGGCACGGCGCTGGTGCTGTCGGACGACGAGGCGGCGCGGCTGGACATCCCGGCGTGGTGCGAGATGCGCGGGCAGGAGTACGTCGGCGAGGAGCCGGCGGCGGGCGGCGGCACGGCCTACCGGGTGCGGCGCACGAGCTGAGCGGCCGGCCCGTACGCCCGCGCTAGTCCTGCGCCTCCTGCGCCGTGGCCGGCAGGTGCTGCTGCACCTCGGCGGCGGCGTCCTGCCCGTACGCCTTGGTGAAGCGCGCCACGAAGTTGCTGCGCTGCAGCTCGTACTCCTGCGGGCCCACGGTCTCGATGACCAGCGTCGCCAGCATGCAGCCGAGCTGCGCCGCCCGCTCCATGCTCACGCCCCAGCTCAGCCCGGACAGGAAGCCGGCCCGGAAGGCGTCGCCGACACCCGTCGGGTCCGCCTTGCGCTCCTCCTCCGGGCAGCCGACGAGGATCGGCTCCTCCCCGGCGCGGTCGATGCGCACGCCGCGGGCGCCGAGCGTGGTCACGCGGGTGCCGACCCGGGCCAGCACCTCCTCGTCGCTCCAGCCGGTCTTGGTCTCGATCAGCCCCTTCTCGTACTCGTTCGAGAAGAGGAACGCGGCGCCCTCGGTGAGGGTGCGGATGCCGTCGCCCTCCATGCGGGCGATCTGCTGGGAGAAGTCGGCGGCGAAGGGGATGCCGCGGGTGCGGCACTCCTCGGTGTGGCGCAGCATCGCCTCGGGGTCGTCGGCGCCGACGGAGACGAGGTCGAGGCCGCCGACGCGGTCGGCGACGGTCTTCAGCTCGATCAGCCGGGCCTCGCTCATCGCGCCGGTGTAGAAGGAGCCGATCTGGTTGTGGTCGGCGTCGGTGGTGACGACGAAGCGCGCGGTGTGCAGCACCTCGGAGATGCGCACCGAGTCGGTGTCGACGCCGTGCCGCTCCAGCCAGGCGCGGTATTCGGCGAAGTCGGTGCCGGCCGCGCCGACGAGGATCGGGCGGGTGCCGAGCTGGCCCATGCCGAAGCAGATGTTGGGCCCGACTCCGCCGCGGCGCACGTCCAGTTTGTCGACGAGGAACGAGAGGGAGACCGTGTGCAGTTGGTCGGCGACCAACTGATCGGAGAACCGGCCGGGAAAGGTCATGAGATGGTCGGTTGCGATAGAGCCGGAAACGGCAATGTGCACGGCGTACGCTCCTGTAGGCGGGGCAGGTGACGCGGGTAGTGGTCACGCTACCGGCTGAACACCGCCCTCCGGACGGGTTCGACCCAGCCAAAACTACCTGATAGTAGGTCTTACCCCTCCTCCCCGCGGGTGCGTACGGTCGAGACATGCAGAAGGACATGCGGGCCTCCGCCACCCCCCACCCGCCGGCGGCCTTCCACAGCACCGCTCCCCTGGAGCTGGACGGCGGGCTGGCCGAGCTGCGCACTGACTGCGCCCGGATGGCGCCGTACTGGCCGGGACATGCGCACACCCCCTCGGGACACGTGCCGGACACGCGGATCAGCGGTCTGGCGCGGATCACCGTGCCGACGGCGTCCGCGGACCTGCTCCGCGGCATGTCCGAGTACGGCGACTAAGAGCATCCCCCGCACCCGGCCGGCTCCCTCCCGTGGGAACCGGATCCGCGTGACCGGCGTCCCATCGGCATCCGAAGACGAAGGAGCCGAACGGTGAGCACCGAGCACCCCCCAGGGCCCGAGCCCGCGCACGCCCGCGGGTCCGGGCCGGACGGCCTTGATGCCGACGACCCGGGCGAGGCCGGCCACCCGGACCGCGCCGGGCGCCGTCCCGGTGTGCTGGTGGCCGCGGCCGTCGCCGCCGCCGTGATGCTGACCGGCGGCGGGGTCGCGTACGTGGTGGACCGGACGGGCGACGGCGGTGCCGGCGCGGACTCCGGCAAGGGCGGAAAGCCCCCGCTCCTGCGCCTCGACGGGCTCTCCGTGGAGACCGCGATGGCGGCCGGCGGTACGCCGCTGCGGCTGGCCGGCGAGCTGCCCGAGGGGCCGGACGAGGCGCCGGTGTACCGGTCGGAGGGCCGGGTCGGGGCCGCCGACGTGGCGCGGCTCGCCGAGGCGCTGGGGGTGGCCGGCGAGCCCCGGCAGGAGGGCGGCGGCTGGCGCGTCGGCGCCTCGGGCGACGGGCAGGGGCCGCTGCTCCAGGTCCAGGGCGAGGCACCGGGCGCCTGGAGCTACCAGGAGCACATCCCCACCGCGTGCGCGGCCCCGCTGCCGGTGGAGCCGGACGGGGGCGGCCCGGACGCCTCGGTGGCGTCCACCGACTGCGCGGTGTCCCCCGGGAGCCAGCCCGGTGACCGGGCGGGCGACCCGGTGCCGGAGTCCGCGGCGAGGAAGGCCGCGGAGCCGGTGCTCGCGGCGCTGGGCCAGGAGGACGCCGAGGTGGCGGCGGCCGAGCCGTTCGGAGCGGTGCGCACGGTGACCGCGGAACCGGTCGTCGGCGGGCTGCCGACGGCGGGCTGGCAGACGTCCCTGCAGATAGGCGGCGACGGACAGGTGAGCGGTGGCAACGGCTACCTGGTAGAGCCGGCCGCCGGGCACACCTACCCGGTGATCACGGCGGACGCGGCGCTGAAGGAGCTGAACAAGCCCCGCGCGGGAACCGCCGGCACCGGCGCGGAGCCGGCGAGGGAGCCGGCGAGCGCCTCCGCGAGCAGCTCGGGGTGCGCTTCGGCGGTGCCGTACGAGAAGGGCACGGGGCCGGGCAAGCCGGTGGTCGGCAAGGTGGACCCGTGCATGGGCAAGATCACGCCGACCAAGGTGCGCGGCGCCGAGTTCGGGCTCTCCGCCCAGTCGGTGCAGGGGCGGGCGGTGCTGGTGCCGTCCTGGCTGTTCGAGGTGACGGGCGACTCACCGACCCCGTTCCACGGCGGCAGGCCTGGCACGGTGGTGTGGCCCCAACTGGCCGTCGCACCCGAGTACCTCACCTCCGCGGACCCGAGTGAGCCGACCCCCGCGCCGGCCCCGCCGACGTCCGCACCGGGCACGAAGCCGGACGCGGGCGGCGGCTCCGGCAGCCGCCCCGGCAGTGCAGCCAGCCCGGACAGCGGCTCCGCCCCGGATTCGCCCGGTCAGGTGGAGCCCGCGGAGCCGGCGCAGCCGCCGTCGTCGGCGCCGGCGGAGCAGCCGGAGAGCAGCGGCGCGGTGGCGACCGCCGCGGACATCGAGTCGTACTCCGTCGACGGCCGCACCCTGAAGCTGCACTTCTGGGGCGGCGTGTGCACCGACTACGCGGCGAGCGCCGAGGAGTCGGGCGACACGGTGACGGTGCGGCTCACCGGCAAGGAGGAGCCGGGCCAGGTCTGCATCGAGATCGCGAAGCAGTTCACGGAGACGGTGGAGCTGTCCGCGCCGCTCGACGGCCGCAGGGTCGTGGACGCGGGAACCGGGGAGCGGGTGGCGGTGAAGGCGGTGAAGGGGGACTAGGACCTGCCACGCCGGGCGGCATCGCCCGCACAAGCGGAAGGCGGCGGAACCGTGGGGGTTTCCGCCGCCTTCCTCATGCCGGTACGGGCCGGGGGCCCGTGCGCTCCGGGCAGGTTGCGCTAGCTGAACCGGTCAGCTGAAGGAGTCGCCACAGGCGCAGGAGCCGGTGGCGTTCGGGTTGTCGATCGTGAAGCCCTGCTTCTCGATGGTGTCGACGAAGTCGATGGACGCGCCGCTCAGGTACGGAGCGCTCATCCGGTCGGTCACGACCGAGACGCCACCGAAGTCCTTGACGACGTCGCCGTCGAGGTCGCGGTCGTCGAAGAAGAGCTGGTACCGCAGGCCGGAGCAGCCGCCGGGCTGTACGGCGACGCGGAGCTTGAGATCCGGCTGGCCTTCCTGCTCCAGCAGGCTCTTGACCTTCGCCGCAGCGGCGTCGGACAGAATGATGCCGTCGACTGCGGTGGTCTCGCCCTGAACGGTCATTCGCATGTCTCCCGGGTTGTGGACTGCTTGCCGATCGAGTCCAACCGGCCGCGCCCCCGATTCATTCCGTCCGGGCGCGCGCTGTCTTGCTCCTTCATGCTCGCATACGGCACCACTTCGGGTCATCCGCCCGGGGCCGGCGGAGGGGTACGGGCGGCATTCGTCACATTGACGCGAGCACCATCGTCAACCTGACGCGAAGGGGATATGATTAATAACGTCAATGTGACGAAAACGGATGCACCGGCAGCCCGCCGAGAGCCGAAGAGAAAGGGTGGAGTGCGCTGTGACCACCGCCCAGGACCTTGATGTGACCCCCACGCCCCTCGCCCTGCTGCTGCTCGGGCGCGCGGCCGACCCCTCCAGTGAGCGCGGCGTCGACTGTCCCGGCGACCTGCCAGCCCCCTCCGACCCCGGGCTGGTCGAGCGCGCCCGCGCCGCCAAGGAGCGGCTCGGCGAGAAGGTCTTCGTCCTCGGCCACCACTACCAGCGCGACGAGGTCATCCAGTTCGCCGACGTGACCGGCGACTCGTTCAAGCTCGCGCAGCAGGCCGCCGCCCGCCCCGAGGCGGAGTACATCGTCTTCTGCGGCGTGCACTTCATGGCCGAGTCCGCGGACATCCTCACCTCCGACGCCCAGGCGGTCGTCCTGCCCGACCTGGCCGCCGGCTGCTCCATGGCCGACATGGCCACCGCCGAGCAGGTCGCCGAGTGCTGGGACGTGCTCACCGAGGCCGGCGTGGCGGACGTCACCGTCCCCGTGTCGTACATGAACTCCTCCGCGGACATCAAGGCGTTCACCGGCCGGCACGGCGGCACCATCTGCACCTCCTCCAACGCCGAACGGGCCCTGAACTGGGCCTTCGCCCAGCGCGACGCGGGCGCGGGCAAGGTGCTGTTCCTGCCCGACCAGCACCTCGGCCGCAACACCGCGATACGCGACCTGGGCCTGGCACCAGAGGACTGCGTCGTCTACAACCCGCACCGGCCGAACGGCGGTCTGACCGCCGCGCAACTGCGCGCCGCGAAGATGATCCTGTGGCGCGGGCACTGCTCCGTGCACGGCCGCTTCTCGCTCGACTCGGTCAACGAGGTACGCGAGCGCGTCCCCGGCGTGAACGTGCTGGTCCACCCCGAGTGCAAGCACGAGGTGGTCGCCGCCGCCGACCAGGTCGGCTCCACCGAGTACATCATCAAGGCCCTCGACGCCGCCCCCGCCGGCTCGAAGTGGGCCGTCGGCACGGAGCTCAACCTCGTCCGCCGGCTGGCGAAGCGGCACCCCGACAAGGAGATCGTCTTCCTCGACCGCACCGTCTGCTTCTGCTCCACGATGAACCGCATCGACCTGCCCCACCTGGTCTGGGCGCTGGAGTCGCTGGCGGACGGCAAGCTCGTCAACCGCATCGAGGTCGACAAGGAGACCGAGGACTTCGCCAAGCTCGCGCTGGAGCGGATGCTGGCGCTGCCCTGACGTCCCGGGACACGGGGGTGACGCGGGCCCGGCGCAGGGCAGAGGATTGACCTCATGATCCTGCGCCAGGTCCGCGACTCGAAGGACGACGCCGAGGCGGTACGCCTCACCGCCGACGCCGCGTTCGCCGCCTCGCACGCCGCCCGGCCCGACCCGCTCGACGGGGCTGACGGGGCTGACAGGGCCGGCGGGGCCGGCGGGGCCGGGGAGCCCGACGAGAACGCCGCGATCCTCCTGCGCAGCGTCGTACGGCACCTGGCGCGCACCGACCCCAGCGGCTGCTGGCTGGCCCTGGACGACGCGGGCCGGCCGGTCGGCGCGGCGCTGTCCACCAGACGCGAGGGCACCTGGGGGCTGTCGCTGCTGGTCGTCGCGCCGGAAGCGCAGGGCAAGGGGCTCGGCAAGGCGCTGCTCGCGCGCACGCTCGCGTACGGGCGCGGCTGTCTGCGGGGCCTTATCTGCGCCTCCCGCGACCCCCGTGCCGCCCGCGTCTACCGCGCCGCGGGCTTCACCCTCCACCCCGCCATGCGGCTGCACGGCACCGTCGACCACGCCGGTCTCGAACCGCCCACGGGCGCGGTCGTCGAGGGCGGCCCGGGCCTGCGCGACCTCATGGACTCCGTCGACCGCAGACTCCGCGGCGGCGCACACGGCCCGGACCACACCGAGCTGCTGCGCCACTACCAGTGCATCGTCTCCGACGACCTCGCGGGCAGCGGGTACGCGTACCTGCGCGACGGCCGGGTCGAGCTGCTCGCGGCGACGTCCCGGCGGATCGCGGCGCGACTGCTGACGGCGGCGCTGCTGAGCCTGGCGCCGGGGGTGACGGCAGGGGTCACGCGGCTGACGGCGGACCAGGAGTGGGCGGTGGACGTGGCGCTGGCGGCGGGTCTTGAGGTCACGACGGGGGGTTTCGTGTGCGTACGGGGCATGCGGCCCCCGGCGCCGTACATCCCGTCGGGGCTGTTCCTGTGACAGTCCTGTGACGGCTTGCGGCCTCATCCGCCCGGGCGGATGAGACCCGACTCGTAGGCCAGGACCACCAGTTGGGCCCGGTCGCGGGCGCCCAGCTTGGCCATCGTGCGGTTGACGTGCGTCTTCACCGTCAGCGGGCTGACCTGGAGCCGGCCGGCGATCTCGTCGTTCGCCAGGCCGCGGGCCACGAGCCCCAGCACCTCCCGCTCCCGGCCCGTCAGGGCGGCGAGGCGGTCCGTCGCCGCCGTGCTGCCGGTGGCGCCGGGCGGGCCGCCCGGCGGGGTGTCGCCGCCGCCTGCCAGGAAGCGGGCGATCAGCCCCTTCGTCGCCGCGGGCGACAGCAGCGCTTCGCCGTCCGCGGCCACCCGGATGGCGGCCAGCAGGTCACCGGGCTCCGCGCCCTTGCCGAGGAAGCCGGACGCGCCGGCGCGCAGCGCCTCGACGACGTAGTCGTCGACCTCGAACGTCGTCAGGATCACCACGCGCACGTGGCGCAGGCTGTCGTCGCCGGAGATCGTGCGGGTGGCGGTCAGGCCGTCGGTGCCGGGCATCCGGATGTCCATGAGGACCAGGTCCGCGTCCGTCTCGCGGACGAGCCGCACCGCCTCAGCGCCGTCGCCCGCCTCGCCGACGACCTCCATGTCCGGCTCGGAGTCGACCAGTACGCGGAACGCGCTGCGCATCAGCGCGTGGTCGTCCGCCAGCACCACCCGGATCGGCCGCTCCCGTGGCGGCGGGACCTCGCTCACCCCTGCTCCCTGACCGACTCACCGGAGCCCCGGCGCCGACAGCCGGGCGCACGCGTCCCGCCCGTCCCGCCCGGGGTCCGGGCCGCGCCCGTGGCTGCTCCGGCCGTGTCACCGGCTGCGGCTGCGTCCGTTGCCGCTGCGGTCACCCGCAGCGGCAGCCGTACCCGTACCTCGAAACCCTGCCGGCCGTCCGCGCGCTCGCCCGCCGTGCACCGGCCGCCCAGCGCGGCGGCCCGCTCCCGCATGCCGACGAGCCCGAGGCCGCCCGCGCGCTCCCCGTCCCCGTCCTGATCGGCGCCGTCCCGGCCACCGCCGTCCTGCCCGCTGTCCGGGCCCCCGTCCGGCCCGCTGCCGGCCGTGCCCCTGCCGTCGTCGCGGACCGCGACCTCCAGCCCGTTCGCCTCCCGCGACAGGCTCACCACCGCGTGCGCCCCCGCCCCCGCGTGCTTGCGCACGTTCGTCAGCGCCTCCTGGAGCACCCGGTACGCCGCCAGGTCCACCGTCGCCGGCAGCGTGCCGACCAGCTCGGCCGCCCGCTCCACCCGCGTCGTCACCGCCGCCTTGCGCGGGCCCAGCGCCGAGGCGACCTCCACCGACACCGGCGTGCCGGCCCGGACGAAGCCGTCCACCAGCTCCGTCAGCATCGCCAGCCCCGGCGCCGGCTCGGTGGGCGCGTGCGGGTCGCCGGACTGGCGCAGCAGCCCGACGGTGGTGCGCAGCTCCTCCAGCGCGGTGCGGCTGGCGTCGCGTACGTGCGCCAGCGCCTGTCTGGCCTGGTCCGGGCGGCTCTCCATCACGTGCGAGGCCACCCCCGCCTGCACGTTGACCAGCGCGATGTGGTGCGCGACGACGTCGTGCAGCTCGCGCGCGATGCGTACCCGCTCCTCCGCGACCCGCCGCCGCGCCTCCTCCTCGCGGGTCCGCTCGGCCCGCTCGGCGCGCTCGCGGATGCCGTCGACCACGGCCCGGCGGCTGCGCACGGCGTCGCCGATGCCCGCGGCCATCCCGGTCCAGGCGAAGACACCGAGGTTCTCGTCCGCGTACCACGGGCGGTCGCCGAAGAGCATCATCGCGAACGTCAGCACCCCCATGGTGAGCAGCGCGATCCGCCAGGTGGTGTGCCGGTCGTTGCGGGCGGCGACGGTGTAGAGGGCGACCACGGCGCTCAGTGCGATCGGCGAGCGCGGGTCGCCCGCGGACGCGATGACGTGCGCGATGGTCAGCGTCATCGTGGCGGCGAGCACGGCCCACGGCGCCCGCCGCCGCAGCACCAAGACGGCGCAGGCCGCGGTCGCGAGCACGAACTCGGCGGCGCCGAGGTCGGCAGGCGGCGGCTCGTCCGCGCCGCCGTCGGGGTAGACCGAGCTGATGAGGATGGCGGCGAGCGCGACCGCCGCCAGCAGGGCGTCGGCCGCGCGGGGGTGCGCCCGCAGCCAGCGGGGCAGAGCGGCGAGGTGGGTCACGGCAGCGGGGCCTGCAGAGGAGGGCCGGCCCCGGTCCTGACGACCGGGGCGGGGGGCGGCCGAGGCGTACGTGAGAACCGGCCGGGGGTCAGCCGGGGAGGAGGCCGTCGTCGCTGAGCATCTCCCGTACCTCTTCCAGGGAGGCGTCAGGCCCCGGGAGGATCAGCTCGGACGGCTCCAGCGCGTCGTCCGGCAGCGGGGCGCCCATCGAGCGCACGGCGTCGAGCAGCGCACCGAGCGTCCGCCGGAAGCCGGCCTCGTCGCCGCTCTCCATCTCGGCGAGCAGCTCGTCGTCCAGCTTGTTGAGTTCGGTGAAGTGGCTGTCGTCCAGCTTCACCTGACCCTCCCCCATGATCCGTACGATCACGGCTTACTCCCGTTCTTCCGAGCCCGTCGAGGGGCGGTCACTGCTTGTCGAACCGTGGGGTGTCCTGCGGCTGCTGCTGCGCGCCCTGCTGGCCGCCCTCGATGGCCTGCTGCTGCTCGGCGGGGCCGCCCGCCAGCTCGGCCTTCATGCGCTGCAGCTCCAGCTCCACGTCCGCACCGCCGGAGAGCCGGTCCAGCTCGGCGGAGATGTCGTCCTTCGCCATCCCCGTCGGATCGTCCAGCGCACCGGAGGCCAGCAGCTCGTCGATCGCGCCGGCACGGGCCTGCATCTGCGCCGTCTTGTCCTCGGCCCGCTGCACGGCCAGGCCGACGTCGCCCATCTCCTCGGAGATGCCGGAGAACGCCTCGCCGATCCGGGTCTGCGCCTGCGCCGCGGTGTACGTGGCCTTGATGGTCTCCTTCTTCGTCCGGAAGGCGTCCACCTTGGCCTGCAGCCGCTGGGCGGCGAGGGTGAGCTTCTCCTCCTCGCTCTGCAGGGTCTGGTGCTGCGACTCCAGATCGGTGACCTGCTGGTGCAGCGCCGCCTTGCGGGACAGCGCCTCACGCGCCAGGTCCTCGCGGCCGAGGGCGAGGGCCTTCTTGCCCTGGTCCTCCAGCTTGGCGGACTGGTTCTGCAACTGGCCGAGCTGCAGCTCCAGGCGCTTGCGCGACGTCGCCACGTCGGCGACGCCCCGGCGCACCTTCTGCAGCAGCTCAAGCTGCTTCTGGTACGAGTAATCGAGGGTCTCGCGCGGGTCCTCGGCCCGGTCCAGGGCCTTGTTGGCCTTCGCGCGGAAGATCATCCCCATCCGCTTCATGACACCGCTCATGGGCCTCGCGCGCCCCCTTCTGACGGACTTCAGCCTCGGCACATACTCTGCAGAACCCACAGTACGGGCCCTGCTTCCATTACCGCACTGCCTGGGCGCCAATGCGCTCCTCCTGCAGAACGAACCGCCGGAGGTCCGGCCTCCCGCCCAGGGAGTAGACGGCCGTAGGGGCTCCCGGTTCACGCGCCCCCACAGGTAGTGACACGCACGCCGTTGCCGGATCGTTCCCCCTCGCTCTGGGTCGTACACCCGACTGCCCCTATTCTTGGGCTTGTGTTCGGAAGCCGATCCAAGGATGACCAGTCCGCTGAGCCCGAGGTGAGCGCGGTGGAGACCAAGCATGTGCGTCCGGCCGAGGCGCCCAAGGGCAGGCCCACGCCCAAGCGCAGCGAGTCGCAGGCACAGCGCCGCGCCATGGCCAAGACGCCGGTGACGCGCAAGGAGGCGTCGAAGCGGGCGCGGGAGGCGCGCAGGGCCGACATGGCCAGGCAGCGCGAGGCGCTGGCCTCGGGCAACGAGAAGTACCTGCCCCCGCGGGACAAGGGGCCGGTGCGCAAGTTCGTGCGGGACTACGTGGACTCGCGGTGGTGCGTGGCGGAGTTCTTCCTGCCGATGGCCATCGTCATCCTCCTGCTCAGCATCACGCCGTCGGCAGGGCTGAAGAACATCTCACTGCTGCTGTGGCTGTTCGTGATCGTGCTGATCATCTTCGACTCGATCGCGATCGCCATCCAGGTGAAGAGGCAGCTCAAGAAGCGCTTCCCGGACGAGAGCCACCGCGGCGCCAAGGCGTACGCGCTGATGCGCACCCTGCAACTGCGCCGCATGCGGCTGCCGAAGCCGCAGGTGAAGCGGGGCGAGCGGCCCTGACGCCGACGGGCGTACGGGGCATGGTCCGCCGCGTACGCCCGCCTGTACGATCAGCCGCGTACACACTCGCGTACGCGCCGCACGCCCGCCGTCCGGGTGTTACCTGCGGCTTCAGGCGCCCTCGGCCGCTTCCAGGCTCATCGGGCCGTACACCTCGGCGCCGTCCTCCAGGAGCCTGACCTGATCGACGCCGCCCTCCAGCAGCTCCTTCCAGACCTCGCCGAGCCACGACTCGGCGTCACCCTGAGTCGTGAAGTCCTCCGGCTCCACCGCCGGGGTCGTCTCCGTGCCGTCGGCCTTCTCGAACCGCCAGGTCCACGCTGCCATGACTGCCTCCGTCCCACGCCGGATAGTGCGTTCGCAGGGTAACCGAGAGCGCTGAAGCGCCGCCCCGCCCGGGCGCGGGCCCGGCGCCCGCGAGACGATCGGGGCGTGGACCTCACCCTCCTCGGCACCGGTGCGCCCGCCGGGCTGCCGCGCCCCGGCTGCCCCTGCGCGGCGTGCGCCGCCGCCGTCGGGCCCGAGGCGCGCGCGGCGACGTCCGTCCTCGTGGACGGCATCGTGCTGCTCGACCTCACGCCGGGCGCCGCGCTCGCCGCGGCGCGCGCCGGGCGGACGCTGTCCGGCGTCATGCAGGTGCTGCTCAGCCACCCCCACGACGGCCCGGCACTGGCGCCCCCGGCGGGCGTGCCGGCGCCGTCGCGGGCGCCGGAGGGGCAGGAGGTGACGCTGATCAGCGGGCACCGGGTGCGGGCCGTCGCGGTCGACGTCCCCGGGACGGGGTACGCGGTCACCGGGCCCGGCGGCCGGCGGCTGCTGTACCTGCCGCCGGGGGCCGCGCCGGCGGGTCTCGACGGGCCGGCGGAGCCGTACGACCTGGTGCTGCTCGACGTCCTCGGCCGCCCCGACGCGCTCGCCCGGCTCCGCGCCCACGGCGCCGTCGCCGCCGTCACCGACGTCGTCGCCGTCCACCTCGGCGGCCACTCCGGCGACGCCTCCGGGCCCACTCCGCCGCCCGGCCCCGAGCTGCACCGCCGGCTCGCCGCCGCCGGGGCCCGGGCCGTACCGGACGGGCAGAGCCTCATCGCCGGTCACGGTCCCGACAGCCCCGTCGTGCCGCGGCGCACGCTGGTGCTGGGCGGCGCCCGGTCCGGCAAGTCCGTGGAGGCGGAGCGGCGGCTCGCGGCGTTCCCGGAGGTCGAGTACGCGGCCACCGGCGGCACCCGCGCCGGGGACGCCGAGTGGGCGGCGCGGATCGCGGTCCACCGCGAGCGCCGGCCGGCGGGCTGGCGTACCACCGAGACCTGCGACCTGGTGCCGCTGCTCGCCGCGGACGGCGCGCCGCCGCTGCTGGTCGACTGCCTGTCGCTGTGGCTGACGGACGCCATGGACCGGGCGGGGGCCTGGGACGGCGGCGACGTACGGCCGCGGGTCGACGAGCTGGTCGCGGCGGTACGCGCCGCCCGCCGCACCGTCGTCGCGGTCAGCAACGAGGTCGGCTCGGGCGTCGTCCCGGCCACCCCGGCGGGCCGGCTGTTCCGCGACGAGCTGGGCCGGCTGAACGCGGCGGTGGCGGCGGAGTGCGAGCAGGTGCTGCTGGTGGTGGCGGGGCAGGTGCTGACCCTGCGGGGGTAGCCGATGCCACGGCGCGGGCCGGTGCCCCGGCGCCGCCGGGCGGACTCAGCCGGGTCCTGTACGGGTCCGGTGCATGGTTGTACACGGGCGTACGCCCGCGTGGCCGGCCGGGCGTGCGACCGCCGTGACCGTGCGGCCGACCCCGCCGGAACGGCCTGCGCCGCGCCCGCCCCCGGCGCCGGAAACCGCGGGGGCAGCGGAGTCCGCGGCGCGTCCTGCGGGTAACCTGCGCCCGTGAGCGGCCTGAATCTGGACGACTTCATCAACGACATCTCCCGCCCGTACTCGACCGTCCGCCGGGACGCCGAGGAGTGGCGTGCGACCCACGGCCCGCGGCCCGGCGCACTCGGCCGCCTGGACGACCTCGGCGAGTGGCTGGTGGCGGCGCAGGACGGCGTGCCGGCCAAGCCGATCACGCAGCCGCGCTTGGTGCTCTTCGCCGCCGACCACGGCATCGCCGAGCTGGACGTCTCCGGCCGCGCCGCGGGCACCGCCGACGCGCTGGTCCGCGCCACGCTCGACGGGCGCAGCGCCTCGGCGATCCTCGCCCGCCGCTTCGGCGCGGGGCTGCGGGTCGTCGACATGGCGCTCGACTGCGACCCGGAGTCGCTGCCGAAGGACGTCACCCGCCATCGCGTACGCCGCGGGTCCGGCCGTATCGACGTCGAGGACGCGCTCACCGCCGAGGAGGCCGAGCAGGCTTTCCGGGCCGGCATGGCGGTCGCCGACGAGGAGGCCGACTCCGGTACGGACCTGCTGCTCCTCGGCGACCTCAGCGTCGGCGGCACCACGGCGGCCGGCACGATCATCGCCGCCCTGTGCGGCACCGACGCCTCCGTCGTCACCGGCCGCGGCGGCGCGGGCATCGACGACCTGGCCTGGATGCGCAAGTGCGCCGCGATCCGCGACGCGCTGCGCCGCACCCGGCCGGTGCTGGGCGACCAGTTGCAGTTGCTCGCCACGGTCGGCGGCGCGGACCTCACCGCGATGACGGGCTTCCTGCTGCAGGCGGCGGTGCGCCGCACCCCCGTCGTCCTTGACGGCGTCGTCTCCGCGGCGGCGGCACTGGTCGCCCAGCGGGTGGCGTTCCGCGCGCCCGACTGGTGGCTGGCCGGCCAGGCGAGCGGCGAGCCGGCGCAGGAGAAGGCGCTGGACCGCATCGCGATAGACCCCCTGCTCGACCACGGCGTGACGACGGGCGAGGGCGCCGGCGCCCTTCTGGCCCTGCCGTTCCTCCAGGCGGCGGCGGACCTGTGGGCGGACCTGCCGGAGCACGGTGCCGGCCAGGAGGACCCCGCGGCCGAGGGCGCGGTTGACGACATCACCTGAAGGGGAGAGCCCGGTGGGCGCGCCGGACACGGGGCGGGCGGACGGCTCGTACGGTCCCAGCGAGCCCGGCGGCCCTGCCCCGGCGACCGGTACGGATCCGGCAGTCCTGCGGGCCGGGCGCCCGCGGGAGGCCGGCTCGGCGACCAGCCGGCCGGAGCCACTCGACGCACCGCACGAACCCGGGACATCCCGTGCGGCGGCGGAGGCGGAACTCCCTGGCGCGGACCGGCACCTGGCCGCGGACCCGGCCGACCGCGGGTCCGCGGAGCGGTCCGCCGCCGAGTGCGAGGCGGGCTCCGCCGGCGCGGGCGCACCCGGCCCGGCGGCGGGCTTGACCGGTCCCCGGGCCCTGGCCGGGCCCGCAGGACCACCCGGTCCGCCCGAACCGCCGGGCCAGCCCGATCCGGCCCGGCCCGCGCAGTCCTCCGGCGGCCCCGCCGGCCTCCGGGCGGGGCTGCGGTTCGCCTTCGGGACCCTCACCGTCCTGCCCGTGCGCGTGCACCGCTGGGACCGTTCCGCCGCCCGCGGCGGGATGCTCGCCGCGCCGCTCGTCGGGCTCGTGGTCGGGCTGCTCGCCGCCGGTGCCGGCGCTCTGCTGCTGCTCGCCGGTGCCGGGGCCGCACTCGCCGCCGTGGCCACCGTCGCGGTGCCGGCCGTGCTGACGCGCGGGCTGCACCTCGACGGGCTCGCCGACACCGCCGACGGCCTGGGCAGCGGGCGGCCCGCCACCGAGGCGCTGCGGATCATGCGGCGCTCGGACATCGGCCCGTTCGGCGTGATCACGCTGCTGCTGGTGCTGCTCGGGCAGATCGCCGCGGTGTACGAGCTGTACGACGACGGCTCCCGGGCCCGCGCCGCCCTCGCCGTCACCACCGCCGCCGTCGCCGCCCGCGCGGCGCTCGCCCCCGCCGCCCGCACCGGCGTCCCGCCGGCCCGCCCGGAGGGGCTGGGCGCCGCCGTGGCGGGGGTGCTGTCCGCCCGTACGGCCGCGGCCTGCGCGGCGGCGGCCATCGCCGTCCCCGCCGCGGCGGCCGGGCTCCTGGCCGGGGCGTACGCGGCGCTGCACACCGCCCTCGCGGTCGCCGCCGCGCTCGCCGCCGCCGAGTTGCTGCGGCACCACTGCGTACGCCGCCTCGGCGGGGTCACCGGCGACGTCTTCGGCGCGCTCGCCGAGACCGCCGCGACCGCGGCGCTGGTCGCCGCCGTCCTGGGTCCCGCCTGAACGCGCACGCGCGCGGCGGACGGCAGGAACTTCGCACCTTCGCCCGCCGTATCCCTCCGGCGGAGGGCCGGCCCCGTCGTGGGCCCGTTCGGCCGATCCCGGCGATGCCGCGAGCGCACGCGCGCGTGGGCGGTCCTCATGACCGCCGGAGCCGGCGTCCTTCGCTCTGCGCGAGCGCGCACGCGTGGGCGGTCCCCCAGCCGGAGGGCGGCACCCCGGACGCAGCCGTGGGACCGACCGCGGCCCCGCGCCGCCGACGGCGCCCGCGGCGGCCGGCGGCGGGTCCCCGCCACCTGCCCCTACGCGGGGAAACCCGCCGTCAACCCGCCGCCCCCGGCGGGGCGCGCACCACATACGATGCGGCGTACACCCCCAGAAACCGCACCCGAGAATGGATCCTCACCACCGTGACTGCTCTGACTCTCAGTTCCTCGTCCGCCACCGGCCTGCGTGCGGACGCCGTCGTCGTGGGTGTGGCCAAGGGCCCCAAAGGGCCCGTGCCCGCCCCCGGGGCGGAGGCGGTCGACGAGGCGTACGGCGGGAAGCTGGCCGCCGTGCTGGAGGCCCTCGGGGCCTCCGGTGGCGAGGGCGAGGTCACGAAGCTGCCCGCGCCCGACGGCGTCAAGGCGCCCCTGGTCGTCGCCGTCGGCCTCGGCGCCGTGCCCGCGAAGGGTGACGGCTACGACACGGAGGCCCTGCGCCGCGCCGCGGGCAGCGCCGCCCGCGCGCTGGCCGGCGTGAAGAAGGCCGCGTTCGCGCTGCCGCTGGACGTCGCCGACGACACCGCCGCCGTGGCGGAGGGCGCGCTTCTCGGCGCGTACGCCTTCCACGCCTACCGCGAGGGCGGCGCGGACACCGCGGCCGGCGACGGCAAGGGCGCCAAAGCAGCCAAGGACGGCAAGGACGCCAAGGACGCCAAGAGTGCGAAGGGCAAGGCGAACGGCAACGGCGTCAAGGCCCCGCTCGCCGAGATCGCCCTCCTCGGCGGCAAGCGCGACAAGGCCCACCGCGCCGCCGTCGAGCGCGCCACCGTGCTCGCCGAGGAGGTCAACCGCGCCCGCGACCTGATCAACCTCCCCTCCAACGACCTCGACCCCACCGGCTTCGCCGCCGCCGCCCAGCAGGCCGGCAAGGAGCACGGCTTCAAGGTCACGGTGACGGACGAGAAGGCGCTCGCCAAGGGCGGCTACGGCGGCCTCCTCGGCGTCGGCCAGGGCTCGCAGACCCCGCCCCGGCTGGTGCGCCTGGAGCACCGGCACCCGAAGGCGACGCAGACGATCGCGCTGGTCGGCAAGGGCATCACGTACGACTCGGGCGGCATCTCGCTCAAGCCCGCCGGTCACAACGAGACGATGAAGTGCGACATGAGCGGCGCCGCCGCCGTGCTCTCCGCCGTCTCGGCCGCCGCCCGGCTGGGCGTGCAGGTGAACGTCACCGGCTGGCTGGCGCTCGCCGAGAACATGCCGTCCGGCTCCGCCACCCGCCCCGGCGACGTGCTGCGGATGTACAGCGGCAAGACCGTCGAGGTGCTGAACACCGACGCCGAGGGCCGGCTCGTCCTCGCCGACGCGCTGACGAAGGCGTCGGAGGAGAAGCCCGACTACATGATCGACGTGGCGACGCTCACCGGCGCCATGGTGCTGGCCCTGGGTCACCGCACGTTCGGGATCATGGCCAACGACGACGCCTTCAGGACCCGGATCCACGTGCTGGCAGAGGCGGCGGGCGAGCAGTCCTGGCCGATGCCGATGCCGCCGGAGCTGAAGAAGGGCATGGAGTCGTCGATCGCCGACATCGCCAACATGGGCGAGCGGATGGGCGGCGGGCTGGTGGCCGGGCTCTTCCTGGAGGAGTTCGTGGGCGACGGCATCACCTGGGCGCACCTGGACATCGCGGGCCCGGCCTTCAACACCTCGGGACCGTACGGCTACACCCCCAAGGGCGGCACCGGCTCCGCGGTGCGCACGCTGGTGGCGATCGCCGAGGAGGCCGCCCACGGCGACCTGGTCTGACGTGCACCGCACCCCGCCGGCGACCGGTCTGCCGGCCGGCGGGGTGCGGCCCGCGTCCCCGCCTTCCGGCGACAAGTGCGAAGATGGCTGATGGCAGGACAGGGCCTCAGTAGTAGAGCGGCCGATTTAAGGAGCCGCCGCCCGGCCGCACCACGGCCGGCCACCGGCGCACATGCATGGAGGACGTGACGTGGCGAACGACGCCAGCACCGTTTTCGACCTGGTGATCCTCGGAGGCGGCAGCGGTGGCTATGCCGCCGCCCTGCGGGGTGCTCAGCTGGGTCTTGACGTCGCCCTGATCGAGAAAGACAAGGTGGGCGGCACCTGCCTGCACCGCGGATGCATCCCGACGAAGGCGCTGCTGCACGCCGGGGAGCTCGCCGACCAGGCGCGCGAAGGCGCATCCTTCGGAGTGATCACCTCGCTCGACGGCATCGACATGGCCGGCGTGCACAAGTACAAGGACGGCGTGGTCGCCGGCCTCTACAAGGGCCTGCAGGGGCTGATCGCCTCCCGCAAGGTCACCGTCGTGGAGGGCGAGGGCCGGCTGTCCTCGCCGACCTCGGTGGACGTGAACGGCCAGCGGTACACCGGGCGGCACGTGCTGCTCGCCACCGGTTCGTACTCGAAGTCCCTGCCGGGCCTGGAGATCGACGGCAACCGCATCATCGCCTCGGAGCACGCGCTGCTCCTGGACCGGGTGCCGAAGTCGGCGATCGTGCTGGGCGGCGGCGTGATCGGCGTGGAGTTCGCCTCCGCGTGGAAGTCCTTCGGCACCGACGTGACGATCGTCGAGGGCCTGAAGCACCTGGTGCCCGCGGAGGACGAGAACAGCTCCAAGCTGCTGGAGCGCGCCTTCCGCAAGCGCGGCATCAAGTTCAACCTGGGCACCTTCTTCGAGAAGGCCGAGTACACCCAGGACGGCGTCAAGGTCACCCTCGCCGACGGCAAGGAGTTCGAGGCGGAGGTCCTGCTGGTCGCGGTGGGCCGCGGCCCGGTTTCGCAGGGGCTGGGCTACGAGGAGCAGGGCGTGGCCATAGAGCGCGGCTTCGTCCTCACGGACGAGTACAAGCGCACGAACGTGCCCACGATCTCCGCCGTCGGCGACCTGAC
Organism: Streptomyces sp. CNP082; assembly: GCF_059570535.1. Classification (NCBI taxonomy): domain Bacteria; kingdom Bacillati; phylum Actinomycetota; class Actinomycetes; order Kitasatosporales; family Streptomycetaceae; genus Streptomyces; species Streptomyces sp. CNP082. The sequence goes on along the minus strand of NZ_JCANSZ010000005.1, from coordinate 175,778 downwards.
CCCGGTTCTCCAGCTCGCGCACGTCGGCTTCGCCGAGGGCATCCTGGTCGCGGAGCGGCTGGCCGGCCTCGACGTGGTGCCGATCGACTACGACGGCGTGCCGCGGGTGACGTACTGCCACCCGGAGGTCGCGTCCGTGGGCATCACGGAGGCGAAGGCGAAGGAGACGTACGGTGCCGACAAGGTCGTGGCGCTGAAGTACAACCTGGGGGGCAACGGCAAGAGCAAGATCCTCAAGACCTCGGGCGAGATCAAGCTCGTCCAGGTCAAGGACGGCCCTGTGGTCGGCATTCACATGGTCGGCGACCGCATGGGCGAGCAGGTCGGTGAGGCGCAGCTCATCTACAACTGGGAGGCGCTGCCGGCCGAGGTGGCCCAGCTCGTCCACGCGCACCCGACGCAGAACGAAGCGCTCGGCGAAGCCCACCTGGCGCTGGCCGGCAAGCCGCTCCACGCTCACGACTGAGCCCGGACACGCCCACCATCCGCAAAGATCGTTAGGAGCAACCGAAACCATGGCGGTTTCCGTAACCCTGCCGGCGCTCGGCGAGAGCGTCACCGAGGGCACCGTCACGCGCTGGCTCAAAGCCGAGGGCGAGCGTGTCGAGGCCGACGAGCCGCTGCTCGAGGTCTCCACCGACAAGGTCGACACCGAGATCCCCTCCCCCGCCGCCGGAGTGCTGTCCTCCATCAAGGTGGCCGAGGACGAGACCGTTGAGATCGGCGCCGAGCTGGCCGTGATCGACGATGGCGCGGGCGGCGTCGCGGCGGCGCCCGCGCCGGCCGCCGAGCAGGCCCCGGCCCCGGCTGCGGCGCCCGCCGCCGCGCCGGCTCCGGCACCCGCACAGGCGCCGGCCGAAGCCCCGGCTCCCGCCGCGGCGCCGGCCCCGGCGCCGCAGCAGCCCGCGCCCGCGCAGGCCGCCGGCGGTGCCCAGGGCACCGATGTCACGCTGCCCGAGCTGGGCGAGTCGGTCACCGAAGGCACGGTGACCCGCTGGCTCAAGCAGGTCGGCGAGCAGGTCGAGGCCGACGAGCCGCTGCTGGAGATCTCCACCGACAAGGTCGACACCGAGATCCCCTCCCCGGCGTCCGGCACGCTGCTGGAGATCGTCGTCCAGGAGGACGAGACGGCGGAGGTCGGCGCCAAGCTGGCCGTCATCGGCAGCGGCGCGGCCACCCCGGCGGCGCCCGCCGCCCCGGCCGCACCGCAGGACGCCGCTCCGGCGGCTGCGGCTCCGCAGCCCGCCGCCGCGCCGCCCGCCCCGGCCGTCGCCCCGGCACCCCCGCCGCCGCCCGCGCCGCCGGCTCCGGCCGCGCCCCCGGCGCCCGCCGCGCCCCCGGCTCCGGCCGCTCCGCCGGCCCCCGCCGCCGCGGCTCCGGCGCCCCCGCCCACGGCGCCCGTCGCCGAGGGTGCGTACGTCACGCCCCTGGTGCGCAAGCTCGCCGCCGAGTCCGGCGTCGACCTGGCCACCGTCAAGGGCTCCGGCGTCGGCGGCCGGATCCGCAAGCAGGACGTCATCGCCGCCGCCGAGCAGGCCGCCCGCGCCGCCGCCTCCGCCCCGGCCGCCGCCCCCGCGGCGCGCACGGCGGGCCGGCCCGCGGCGCCCGTGCTGGAGGCGTCGCCGCTGCGCGGCCAGACCGTGAAGATGCCGCGCATCCGCAAGGTCATCGGCGACAACATGATGCGCGCCCTGCACGGCCAGGCCCAGTTGTCCACCGTGGTCGAGGTGGACGTCACCCGCATCATGCGGATGCGGGCCCGGGCGAAGGACGCGTTCGCGCAGCGCGAGGGCGTGAAGCTCTCGCCGATGCCGTTCTTCGTCAAGGCCGCCGTCCAGGCGCTGAAGGCCCACCCGGTCGTCAACGCCCGTATCAACGAGGACGAGGGCACGATCAGCTACTTCGACACCGAGAACGTCGGTATCGCGGTGGACACGGACAAGGGCCTGATGACCCCGGTCATCAAGGGCGCGGGCGACCTCAACATCGCCGGCATCGCCAGGAAGACGGCGGAGCTGGCGGACAAGGTCCGCAGCAACAAGATCACCCCGGACGAGGTCTCGGGCGCGACCTTCACCATCAGCAACACCGGCTCGCGCGGCGCGCTGTTCGACACGATCATCGTGCCGCCGAACCAGGTCGCCATCCTCGGCCTCGGCGCCACCGTCAAGCGGCCGACGGTCGTCGACCACCCGGAGCTGGGCGAGACGATCGCCGTGCGGCACATGACGTATCTGACGCTCTCCTACGACCACCGCCTGGTGGACGGCGCCGACGCCGCCCGCTACCTGGGCACGGTCAAGGGCCTGCTGGAGGCGGGCGAGTTCGAGAGCGAGATCGGCCTGTGAGGCGAGCCTTCCGGTAGCCGTACGAACCGGCCGCGCCCCCGCCGACGAGCAGCAGCTCGGGCGGGGGCGCGGTCGTGTTCCGGGCCGGGTCCTGTCAGCAGGTCTCCCGGTATCCCGTCCCCGGCAGGTACGCCTCCCAGTCGGCCCGCGACAGACCGCCGCCCGCGCGGGCGCACACCGCCTGCCGCGCCCGCTCCGGGTCGGCCGGGTAGGCGCGCGGCGCGGAGTGCCGGCCGACCGCGTAGACCTCGCTGCCGTCGGGGCTGAAGGACACCGCGAGCAGCTCGTCTCCGGCCGTCGGCAGGCTGCCGCCCAGCGACTGGTTCGACGCGGTGTCCCACAGCCGCAGCGTCCCCGAGACCCCCGCCACCGCCAGCGTGCGGCCGTCCGGCGAGAACGCCAGCGCCGTCGCCGGCTCCGCGGCACCCGTCTGCATCCCCCGGTACGTACCGGGCAGGACCCCGAGCCGGCGGCGGCCCGCACCGTCCCACAGCGTGACGCGGCCGGAGTCGTCGCCGGCGGCGAGGAAGCGGCCGTCCGGGCTGAACTCCACGGAGCGCACGCCGTCCTGCGCCAGCGGGCGCGGGGTGACTCTGCCGCCGCGCAGGGTGACGAGCTGGTCGTCGCCGGTGGCCAGCAGTCCGCCGCCGGGGTCGAGGGCCAGCGGGTCGCCGCCGGCCTCCGGCAGCCGCCGCACGCGCTCGCCGCGCGAGACGTCCCACACCTCCAGGGACTCCCGGTCGGGTATGCGCGAGAGGATCAGCTTGCCGCCCGCCCCGTAGGCGAGGCTGTTCAGCGGGTTGGTACGGGCGGGATCCGGGGTGACGTCCAGGGTCCGCACGACCCGGCCCGTCTCCGTGTCCCACACCCGCACCCGCTCCGGCTCGTCGCCCATCACGCTCGGCAGCGCGTACGCCAGCCTGCGGCCGTCCGGGCTGAACGCCATCAGCGGAATGCAGAAGTCCGCGACGGGATCCAGCCCTTCCGGCACCCGGCACGGCAGCGGCGGCGGCATCTTCGGCATCCGGTCCCCGCGCGTGTCGCGCATGTCGCGCACCTCGAACACGCCCCGCGCCCCCGACCGGCGGGCGGTGGCCAGCTTGCCGCCGTCCGGGCTGAACACCGCGCCCTCCAGCCGCCGTTCGTGCCAGCCGGCGCCCGCGATGCCGTCCAGCCGTACGGTACGCACCACGTGACCGGACAGCCCGCTGAGGTACCGCAGCTCCGCGTTGCCCGGCGTCACGCGCAGCTCCGTCGCGTACTCGCTGACCAGCGGGTGGCGCAGCACCGGCGCCGAGGCGTCGGCCGTGCGCCAGACGATCAGCTCGTCCGGGCCCACGGCGGCGACCAGCGAGCCGTCGCGGCTGAACTCGATCTCCGAGAGCCCGTCGCGGTCCACCTCCAGCCGCTTGCGTCCGGTCGCCACGTCCAGCACCCGGAAGCCGGAGTCGTTCATGACGACGATCCCGCGGCTGTCCGGCGTGAACTCCAGCGCCGTCGTGCCGGGGCCGCAGGCGTCCCGGGCGCCGGGGAACGCGCGCACCATGCGCTGCCGCCCGCCGGTGCGCCACACCTGCGGCACGCCGCGGTCCGGGCACACGACGACGAGCCGGTCGTCGGGGCTGACGTTGCTGAACCAGCCGGTGTCGCCGGTGCCCGTCGTGTAGGAGAAGAGCCGCTTGCGGCTGCGTACGTCATGGAGCACGAGGTGCGTGCGGGTGGCGTCGGGGGACCAGGTGTGCGTCACGTACGTCCGGCCACTGGGCCCGAACCAGCCCGTCGAGCCGGGTATCTCGCCGCGGCCGGGGCGCAGCCGCACACCGCCGTCCTCGTCGGCGACGGCGAGGGTGCGGCCGTCGGGGGAGACCTGGAAGTCGGACTCGTCGGCGGGGTGGCCGAGGCCGGGACCGGAGCCGACCCGGCGGTGCGTGGCGACGTCCCAGCGCTCGGTGCGGTCCTTGCCGACGCTGGTGACCGTGGTGCCGTCGGCGCTGAGGAAGCGCTGCGCGCGGGGCTCCCCGGACTGCGGGAGGGCGAACGAGTCGGACTCGCGCTGGTGCAGCGCGCCGAGCAGGGCGCCGCGGGTCTCCGGGGTGTCGGCGAGCCGCCAGGCGGCGACGCTGAGCTGCATGGCCCGTACGGGATCGGTGAACCGCAGGCTGCCGGCGACGGCGGCGACGCGGCGGGCCTCGGCGCGGCGGTGCTCTGCGTCGGCGGCGCGGTCCTGCTGCCAGGCGAACAGCCCGGCGACCAGGGCGAGCACGAGCAGCGCGACCAGCGTGGTGAGCAGGCCGCGGAACCGCCGCTTCTCCCGGCCGCGGGCGGCGGTGCTGGCGGCGAGGAACGCGCCCTCGCCGCCGGTCAGCTCCTGCGGCCGGTCGGCGAACAGCTCCTCGGCCTCAGCGAGCCGGCTCCCCCGGTACAGCGCCCCCGGGTCGCGGTCCAGCTCCTCCCAGCCGTGGGCGGCCTCGGTGAGCCGCCGCAGGGCGCGCATGCGCTCGCGGTCCTCCTCGATCCAGCCTCGCAACCGGGGCCAGGCGGTGAGCAGCGCCTCGTGCGCGAGGTCGACGACGTCGTCGTCGAGGGTCAGCAGGCGGGCCTCGACGAGCCGTTCGAGGACGTGCCCGACGTCGGCGGCGGGATCGCCGGGCGCGGGCGGGTGTGCCGGGTCGCCGTCGCGGTGCGCGGGCCGGGCGGCGGGACGGCGGGCGGGCGCGGCTGACGGGCGGGAGGGCTTCCCCGGCCCCGTCCCGTCCCGGGCCCCGGTGCCGCCGTCCCCGCTGTTCCCGCCTGGGGGTGCCGCGTGCGCCGCGATCTCCGCCAGTTCCGCCCGGGGCGCCGGGCGGCGGGTGTCCTGGGAGCCTTCGCCCGGGGAGACCAGGCGGAGCAGCGCGCGGCGGGCGGCCTGTTGCTGAGCCGGCGTCAGTTCCCCGTAGACCCGCTCCGCCGTCCTCGCGATGGCGCCGCGGACGCCTCCCGCCGCCTCGTACGCCTCCTCCGTCAGCGACCTGCCCCGCCTGCGGTGCCACGTCTCCAGCAGGACGTGCGACATCAGCGGCAGCGCGCCCGGCTCGCCGTCGACGTCCTTGAGGATGCGCGCCGTCAGGGCCCGTTCGACGATCAGGCCCTCGGCCGCCGCGGGCCTGACCACCGCCTCGCGCAGCTCCGCCGGCGACATCGGGCCGACGAGCAGTTGGGCGTCGCGCAGCGCTTCGGTCAGCGCGCGGTGCTCGGCGCAGCGGCCGTAGAAGTCGGCCCGGACGGCGATGACCACCCGCAGCCGGCGCGCGGGGTCGCGGGCGGCGAGGAGGCGGTCGAGGAAGGCGGCGCGCTCCCCCAGGTCCTGGCAGAGGGTGAAGACCTCCTCGAACTGGTCGACGAGGAGATACGTGTCGCCCTCGGCCGGGGCCGCGTCGAGCACGTCGGCATGGGTACGCGCCGGGTGCTCGCCGGGGGTGAGGATGCGCAGCGCGGCGGGCGGCGGACAGACCGGTCCCCCTCCCTGTGCGCCCGGCTCCCGCTGCTCGTCGCCCTCGCGGTCCGCGCCCCGTACGCCCCCCGACTGGAGGGCCGGTACGAGCCCTGCGCGCAGCAGCGACGACTTGCCGCTGCCCGACGGGCCGAAGACGGCCGCGAAGCGGTGCGCGCGGACCAGCTCCACGAGGTCCGCGGTGAGCCGGTCGCGGCCGAAGAACCGCTCGCGGTCGCCGGGTTCGAAGCGGGCCAGGCCGCGGTACGGCGGCACGGCGGCGCCGGACCGCGGCGGCTGCTCCGCCTCCTCCGCCGCCGCCAGCCGCCAGCGCCACTCCCACTCGCCCGGGTCGCCGCCGCAGCCCTGCACGTACGCCAGCGCCACCGGCAGCGAGGGCAGCCGGTCGCCGGCGGCGGCCTGCGACAGTGCCGTCACCGAGTACGGCCCGCGCGCGGCGAGCTGCCGGTAGGTCGGTCCTCCTGCTTCGGCCCGCAGCTTGCGCAGCTCGTACGCGAAACGCTGGACCGGGCCCGCGGACGGATCCACGGGCTTCTCCCGCCGCCCCATGGGCGGACCCCCTCGTTCCCCTGCTCCCCCTGGTCACCAACCACGATAAACCGCCCCGCCGACACGGCCCGATGGCCCCGTGTCCCGCACGCCGGCAACTGGCCCGGGATTGTTCAGAACGGCTGGAAGGGGGTGCTGAACAACCGTCCGGGCCGATCTAATCTCTCGGGACCGAAGACAAGGGAGGGACTTCCCATGAGCACATCGGGGGGAGGCCGCCGCCGCATGCGACAGCGCATCGTGTGGGGGGCGGTGACGGCCGTCGCGGGCACCGCCGCCGCCGTCGTCGTGGCCGTGCCGCTCGGCGCGGCGGGCGACGACCAACAGGACGGGGATCCGGGGGCGTCCGCGTCGTCGCCGGTGCCCGGCGCGGTGGGGACGCCGGGCGCCGGGGGGCCGGGCACCGCCCCGCTCCCGACGGACGAGACCGGCACGGGCAGCGACCCGCTGACGCCGCAGGAGGAGCAGCGCGCCGAGGAGCTGGCGCTCGCCGGGGACCGGACGCTGCGTACCGAGAGCGAGGGCGTCCGGGGCCGCGAAGGCGTGCCGCAGCTCGTCAACACCGACCTCGCCGACACCTCGGTGAGCGCCGGCGACGACCGGATCGCCGAGGTGTACTTCTACGACTACGCGCGGGACACGCTCATCCTCAAGAGCGTCAATCTCGCCAGCGACGAGGTCGTGGACACCGTCGAGTCCACCGGCGCCCAGCCTCCGCCGGCCGCGCCGGAGGCGGCGGCAGCCGCCGACCTGCTGGTGGACAGCCCCGTCGGGGCCGGTCTGCGGCAGGACTACAAGGCGGCGACCGGCGAAGAGCTGACCGGCGCAGAGCAGTTGCAGGTCCAGGGGATGACGTACACGGCACGCCAGGGTGACTCCGGCGGCCTGGAGAAGTGCGGGGAACACCGCTGCGTACGGCTCTTCACCCGGGTCAGGAACGGCCCGTGGATCGACACCCGCGACTTCGTCATCGACCTGAGCGAGCGGAAGGTGCACCATGCGTAACGCCACGACCCACGGGCCGGACGCGCGGCGCCGGCCCGCGATCTGGCGCAGGGGCGCCGTCGCCGGCCTGGTCCTGCTGCTCCCGGCCGCCCCGGCGGCGATCCCCGCCGCCAGCGCCACTCCGCAGCAAACACAGCAGGCACCGCAGGCACCGCAGGCGGCGGCGCCGGACTGCAGCGAGGAGTACCGGATCACGCACAAGCTGCCCAACGGCACCGAGTGGCAGATGTGCTACCGCAACAACGACTACGCGGGCCTGGTCCTGGAGGATGTCTCGTACAAGCCGAAGGGCGCCAGCAACGCCGTCCCGGTGCTCAACAGCGCCCGCCTCGGCCAGATACACGTGCCGTACGACGACGGGGACATCGAGTACTACGACGTCACCGAGATAGCCCTCGGCTCCGCGCCCGTGTCGCTGGAGGAGAAGGACTGCCCCGGCGGGACCCGCCGCCCGGTCCGGGTCGGCGGCGAGGCGTACGACGCGGTCTGCGTCACCCAGCAGCCGCGCGGCTTCGCGCACTTCGGCAACAGCTGGGACGTCGGCGAGGAGAACGGCCGCAACGACAGCGCGCAGGGTGACGACCTCGTCGTCTACACGATCCACTCGGCGGGTTACTACTACTACATCACCCAGTGGAACTTCTCCGACGACGGCACCATCAGCGCCAAGGAGGGCGCCACCGGCAACCTCTCCCCCGGTGACTTCGACGCCTCGGACAAGCAGGGCTGGCCGATCGGCAAGAACTCGGAGGACCGCGCGACCAGCCACCAGCACAACGTCTTCTGGCGGCTCGACTTCCAGACGGACAGCGAGCACCCGGCCAAGATCCAGCAGTACGACACGAAGCGCACCGGCACCGGCGAGGGCGGCTACCCGGCGCAGGAGACGACCCGCACGAACGTCACCGAGGAGACGTCGGGCAACTCCGGTTCGCACCGCTGGTGGCGGGTGAGCGGCACGGCGGGCAAGAACGGCGACGGGCACACGCGGTCCTGGGAGCTGGTGCACAGCAACAACGCGCGCTACACGGGCCGGAAGTTCACGAGCAAGGACGTGTGGTTCACGCAGTACAAGAGGTGCGAGAAGTTCCCGAACCACAACCGGCAGTTCGACAGCAACTGCGCGAAGAACATCGTGGACGCCACCAACGGCGAGCAGCTCAAGCACCCGATCGTCTGGATGAACGTCGGCTTCCACCACATCGCCCGCGACGAGGACCAGACGCCGATGCCGGTGCACTGGCAGGGCTTCCAGATCTCGCCGCGCGACGTGACGGCCATGAGCCCGCTCACCCCGGACCGGCTGCGCGAGCCGCAGTACAACGGTGATCCCTTCGACTGAGCAGGCGTGTCGCTCACGCGCGCGTACGCGCGGAGACACGCGCCAGCGCACGCTGACGCGCGTCGCCTGACGCGCACCCCGCGGCGCCCCTGCCCGGCTCCGGTCCGGGCGGGGGCGCCGTATTCTCGTCTCCACCCCCCCGCGCGTCCGCGTGAGATCCCGAGGAGATGCCGATGCCCCCTTCCGTCGTCCACCCGTCGCTGCGCGAGCAGATCCGCGAGCACATCGTGGAGGGCGTCGTCAGCGGGCGGTGGAAGCCGGGCGAGCGGATCGTGGAGCGGCGTATCGCGGTCGAGCTGGAGGTCAGCCAGACGCCGGTGCGCGAGGCGCTGCGCGAGCTGGAGAGCATGCGGCTGATCGAGTCGGCGCCGCACAAGGGCGTACGGGTCCGCGACCTGACGGCCGCCGATCTGGAGGAGATCTATCCGGTACGGGCCGGTCTCGAGCAGATCGCGGCGGAGCTGGCGGCGCCCCGGCTGGCGGCGGACGTCTCGGCGCTGGAGCCGCACGTGGCGGCGCTGCGGGAGGCGGACGCGAGAGGCGACGGCGGGGCGCAGGTCAGACACACCGTGGCGTTCCACCGGGAGCTGGTGCGGGCGTCGGGCAACAGCGTGCTGCTGCACACGTGGGAGTCGCTGGGCATCGAGATCTACACGTCGCTGGCGATCCGCTGGCTGGGCACGCGCCAGCAGGCGTACGCGGAGGAGCACGCGGAGATCGTGGAGGCGTTCCGCCGCCGCGACCCGGCCATCGCGGAACTGGTGAAGTCCCACGTCCTGGGCTGCGCGCCAGCGTAGTGGGGGCGTTGCCCCCACTACCCCCACCGGGGCTCCGCCCCGGCCCCCTCGGGTCCCGCCCCGAACCCCCGGGGCCGGGCACCCCGTGCCCGGCCAGCCGTACGGCGCGTGCCGCCCCGGTCGCCGGCAGGTCCGGCGCCGAGACACCGATCGCGTCCCGCGACGTGGTGCAGCGCATGGGACGCCACGACTCCGCAGACCGCGACCCTGACACGCGGTCTCGCCCGCCGGCAGCCGGTCCATCCTTCGCGGGCAGCGGCTTCTTCGCCGCGCTGAGCGCGAAGGTCGCGCCCCGGACCCGGGACAGCTCCGCGCCCGGGGTCCGCATCACTTACACCACCCGGCGGGACGCCATCGAGACACCCCGCCGTGCGTCCGCAGGCACTGCGTGCACGGAGGGCTGGCACGGCATGCCGACTTTGGGCTCTCCGACACTTATTTGCCGTCCAAGCTTTGATCGATCATCGATCGGAGACTTACAGTTCGGGTTGAGGAGGTAGTGCCATGCACAGTCAGCTCGACCAGCTCCCCGACCGCGACCCGCAGGAGACCGCCGAATGGCGCGAGTCCCTGGACGCTGTGGCACAGCACGCCGGCCCCGACCGGGCCGCGCAGTTGCTCCGCAGCACGGTTGCGTACGCCGGTGACACCGGTCTGGACGTTCCCGCGCTGCTGGAGACGCCGTACGTCAACACCATCCCCACGGCCGCGGAGCCCGAGCTGCCCGGGGACCCCGAGCTGGAGCGGCGGATCGCCGCGTGGAACCGGTGGAACGCCGCCGCCATGGTGACCCGCGGGTCGCGGTACGGGCTCGGGGGGCACATCGCCACCTTCGCCTCCGCGGCCTGGCTGTACGAGACCGGCTTCAACCACTTCTTCCGCGGCAAGGACGACCCCCGCGCCCCCGGCTCCGGCGACCAGCTCTACGTCCAGGGCCACGCCTCCCCCGGCATCTACGCCCGCGCCTTCCTCGACGGCCGGCTCTCCGAGGCGCACCTCGACCGGTTCCGCCAGGAAGCCGGTGCCGGTGCCGGTGCCGGACCCGGCGAGGGGCTGCCCTCGTATCCGCACCCGCGGCGGCTGCCCTGGCTGTGGGAGTTCCCGACCGTCTCCATGGGCCTCGGCCCCCTCTCCGCGATCTACCAGGCCCGGTTCAACCGCTACCTCACCCACCGCGGCATCAAGGACACCTCGGCCAGCCACGTGTGGGCCTTCCTCGGCGACGGCGAGATGGACGAGCCCGAGTCGACCGCGGCACTCGCCCTCGCCGCCCGCGAGCAGCTCGACAACCTCACCTTCGTCATCAACTGCAACCTCCAGCGCCTCGACGGCCCCGTACGCGCCAACTTCAAGGTCGTCCAGGAGCTGGAGGCCCAGTTCCGCGGCGCCGGCTGGCATGTCGTCAAGTCGCTGTGGGGCTCCGCCTGGGACGAACTCCTCGCGCTCGACACCACCGGCGCGCTCGCCCGCCGGCTGCGGGCCGTGCCGGACGCGCAGTTCCAGACGTACGCCACGCGCGACGCCGCGTACATCCGCGAGCACTTCTTCGGCGCGGAGCCCGCGCTGGCCGAGCTGGCGAAGCTGCTCACCGACGACAAGATCCTCGACTGCTTCCACCTCTCCCGCGGCGGTCACGAGCCGCGCAAGGTCTACGCCGCGTACCGCGCCGCCCTCGCGCACGAGGGCGCGCCGACCGTGATCCTGGCGCAGACCGTCAAGGGCTACAGCCTCGGCAAGGGCTTCGCGTCCCGCAACGCCAACCACCAGATGAAGAAGCTCACGATGGCGGAGTTCCGCGGCATGCGGGACCTGCTGGAGCTGCCGGTCCCGGACAGCGCGCTGGCCGGCGACCTCGTGCCGTACGCCCACCCCGGCCCCGACTCCCCCGAGGTGCGCTACCTCCAGGAGCGCCGCGCCGCGCTCGGCGGCCCCGCGCCGGCCCGCCGGGTGCACCCGGTGGTGCTGCCGGAGCCGGCGGCGAAGCCGTTCGACGCGCTCAAGAAGGGCTCGGGCAGCCAGGAGATCGCGACGACCATGGCGTTCGTACGCCTGGTCAAGGACCTCATGCGGGAGAAGGAGACCGGTCGGCGCTGGGTGCCGGTGGTGCCGGACGAGGCCCGGACGTTCGGCATGGAGTCGCTCTTCCCGAGCGCCGGGATCTACTCCCCGGGCGGCCAGACCTACGACCCCGTCGACCGCGACCAGCTCCTGTACTACAAGGAGGCGGCGGACGGGCAGATCCTCAACGAGGGCATCACCGAGGCCGGTTCGCTGGCGGACTTCACGGCCGCGGCCACGTCGTACGCGACGCACGGCGAGCCGATGATCCCGTTCTACATCTTCTACTCGATGTTCGGCTTCCAGCGCACCGGCGACCAGTTCTGGGCGCTCGCCGACCAGTTGGGCCGCGGCTTCGTCATCGGCGCCACCGCCGGCCGTACCACCATGACCGGCGAGGGCCTGCAGCACGCCGACGGCCACTCCCCGCTGCTGGCCGCCACCAACCCCGCGGCGCTGATCTACGACCCGGCGTTCGCGTACGAGGTGGCGGTCATCGTCAAGGACGGGCTGCGCCGCATGTACGGGCAGGCCGCCCCCGGCGAGGACCCGGACGTCTTCTACTACCTCACCGTCTACAACGAGCCGAAGGTCCAGCCGCCCATGCCCGCGGGCGTGGAGGAGGGCATCCTCCGCGGCCTCTACCGCTACCGGACCGCCGAGCTCCCCGCCGGGGCCGCCGCCGAGGACGCCCCGCGCGCCCAGGTGCTGGCCTCCGGCACCGCCATCCACTGGGCGCTCGACGCCCAGCGACTGCTCGCCGAGGACTGGGGTGTCGCGGCCGACGTCTGGTCCGCCACCTCCTGGAGCGAGCTGCGCCGTGACGCCCTGTCCTGTGACGCGGCGCAGCTTCGCGGCGAGGACCGGGTCCCCTACGTCACCCGTGCTCTGGAAGGCGCACCGGGCCCGGTTCTCGCCGTCAGCGACTGGATGCGGCAGGTGCCCGACCAGATCGCGCAGTGGGTCCCGCAGGAGTACACGTCGCTGGGCACGGACGGCTTCGGCCTCTCCGACACCCGCGAGGCGGCCCGCCGGCACTTCGGGGTCGACGCGGAGTCGATCGCGGTGGCGGTGCTGGACCGGCTGGCGCGGCGCGGCGCGGTGAAGAAGGAGACGGTCGCGGAGGCGGCGGCGAAGTACGGGCTGGCCTGAGCCCTCTGTGGCGTACGGGCCCGGCCTGCGGAGGGCGCAGGCCGGGCCCGTATCAGGCGCCGGGTCCGGTCCGGTCGGGTGCCGGAGCTGGTCCCGTCGGGTGCCGGAGCTGGTCCCGTCGGGTGCCGGAGCTGGTCCCGTCGGGTGCCGGAGCTGTCCGGCGCCGGTGTCAGTCCGGCTGGTCCGGGAAGCTGTGCAGCTTGAGCAGCGCGGCGACCAGGCCGCCCCAGACGATCACGATCGCGATGACCAGCATGACGATGGCGCTCGCCGACATCAGTTGCCCTCCTTCGCCGGTTCCGGGTCTTCCACGGGCGCCGCCTCCGGTGCCCGGCCGCCGATGTCGCCGTGGTGCCGCCACGGGATCAGCGCGGCCAGCAGGCCGACGAGCAGCGCGGCGGCGGCGACGCCCCAGCCGGCCCAGGCGAGGAACGAGCCGGGGTACCCGGCGTAGTTCTCGTCCAGCTCGGTGCGCAGGCTGTCGATCATCATCCAGCCGAGCACCAGCGGCGTGACGAGCCCCAGGCAGAGCAGCCACACGGGCCCCATCCGCACCGCGGACGTGGCGTTGGCGTCGCGCTGCAGCAGCGGCAGCCGGCGCAGCAGCCAGGCCACCACGACGACCGACACGAGGCCGGCGAGGACGATGCCGTACTGGTTGATGAAGTGGTCGGCGGCGTCGAGCAGCGGGAGCCCGCCGTCGTTGGCGAACGCCAGCACCGACACCGCGGTCAGCAGGCCGCCCACCAGCGCGACGGCCGTCCTGCGGGACAGGCCCGTACGGTCCTCGACCGCCGCGACCTGCACCTGCACGATGCTCACCAGCGAGGTGAGGCCGGCGATCACCAGGGACAGGAAGAACATCACCCCGAAGAACGCACCCCCGGGCATGCTGGAGATGATCGCCGGGAACGCCACGAACGCCAGCCCCACGCCCGAGGTCGCCACCTCGTCGACGCCCACGCCCTGCTCGGCGGCCATGAAGCCGAGGACCGAGAACACGCCGATGCCGGCGAGGATCTCGAAGGAGCTGTTGGCGAAGCCGGCGACGAGCGCCGAACCGGACAGGTCCGACTTGCGGCCCAGGTAGGAGGCGTACGTGATCATGATGCCGAAGCCGATGGACAGCGAGAAGAAGATCTGCCCGTACGCGGCGACCCACACGCTGCCCTCGCCGAGCGCGCTCCAGTCCGGCTTGAACAGGGCGTCCAGGCCCTTGCCCGCCCCGTCCAGGGTGACCGCGCGGACGACGAGGATGCCGAAGAAGACCAGCAGCGCGGGGATGAAGACGCGGTTGGCCCACTCGATGCCCCGCCGCACGCCGAACCACAGGATGACGAGGCAGACGAGCCACACGCCGAGCAGCGGCCACATCACGCCGGGCACGAAGGTGGAGTAGGAGCCCGGTTCGCCGGCCTTGAGGAAGTCCCCGGCGAAGAAGGCGTCGGGGTCGTCGCCCCACGCCTTGTCGACCGAGAAGCCGACGTAGCGTACGGCCCACGCCACGATCACGGCGTAGTAGGCGGCGATGACGAAGCAGATCGCCACCTGCCACCAGCCGATGGCCTGGGCGGGGCGGGCGAGCTGCCGGTAGGCGCCGGGCGGCGAGGAGCGGTAGCGGCGGCCGATGACGTATTCCATGATCAGCAGCGGCAGTCCTGCCGTCAGCAGGGCCACGAGATACGGCAGGAGGAAGGCGCCGCCGCCGTTGTCATAGGCGACATAGGGAAAACGCCAGATATTGCCGAGACCGACCGCGGATCCGATCGCGGCGAAGAGGAAGCCTGCCCGGTTTCCCCAACGCTCACGAGGCTCGTTGGACATATAAAACTCTCTTGTTCTTGGTGCAGTACCGAAGGACGGTATCAAGGCGCTGCATGATGGCTGGCATGCGCGCCGCCCGTCTCATCCACCTGGTCCTGCTCCTCCAGTCCCGGGCCCACATGACCGCCGCCGAGCTGGCGGAGCAACTGGAGGTCTCCGAGCGGACGGTCGCGCGCGACGTGCAGGCGCTCGCGGAGGCGGGCGTGCCGGTCTACGCCGACCGCGGGCGGACCGGCGGCTACCGGCTCGTCGGCGGCTACCGCACCCGGCTCACCGGGCTCGGGCGGACCGAGGCGGAGGCGCTGTTCCTGTCCGGCGTGCCGGGCGCGCTGCGGGACATGGGGCTGGCGGACGCGGGCTCCGCGGCGCGGCTGAAGGTGTCGGCGGCGCTGCTGCCGGAGCTGCGCGGCGCCCCGGAGAGCGCGGCGCAGCGGTTCCACCTCGACGCGCCGGGGTGGTGGCGGGAGCCGGACGCGCCGGAGCTGCTGCCGGCGGTGGCCCGGGCGGTGTGGGCGGACCGGACGCTGACGGTGGCGTACCGGAGGCGGCCGGAGGCGGCGGCGGTCGAGCGGGAGCTGGAGCCGTACGGGCTGGTGCTGAAGGCGGGGGTCTGGTATCTGGTCGCGCGGGTGCCGGGAGCGGGGGGTGCGTACCGGGTCTACCGCGTGGAGCGCTTCGAGCGGGCGGAGGTGCCGGCGGAGGGCGCGGGCTTCGAGCGGGACGAGGGCTTCGACCTGCCGGGCTTCTGGGCGGAGCGGGCCGCGGCGTTCGCACGGTCGATCCTGCGGGACGAGGTGACGGTGCGGCTCTCCCCCGACGGCCTGCGGCGGCTGCCGGCCGTCACTGACCGGCTCGCCGCCGAGGACGCCGTGGCCGGCGCCGGGGAGCCGGACGACCGGGGGTGGACGGCCGTCCGGCTGCGGGTGGAGTCCGCGGACGTCGCGTACACCCAGCTCCTCGCGCTCGGCCCGGACGCGGAGCTGCTGGAGCCGCCGGAGCTGCGCGCGCGGTTCGCGGCGGCGGCGGCCCGCAGCGCCGAGCTGTACGGGCGGGAGCCCTACGGGCGGAGCCGGTAGTCCTCCGGGTCGCCGGGGTCGCCGCCGCGCGCCAGGATCGTGAAGTACGGCATGGCGTCCGGCTGGGTGCCGTCCGTGTCCGTGAACCCGTACTCCTTCGCCATCTGCCCGCTGCTGAGGGACTGCCCGTTCCACCGCGTCCGGTCCGGGTCCGCCGCGAGCGCCGCCACCGCGCGGCCGACGAGGGCGGGCGACTCGGCGAGCGCGAAATGCCGCTCCTTGGCGATCGCGTCGCGCCAGTTCTCCTCCGTCACCCCGAAGTGGTCGAGCATCTGCTCGGAGCGCAGGAAGCCGGGCGTGAGAGAGACCGCGGTGGCGCCGGCCCCCCCGATCTCGTGACTGAGGTTGAAGGCCATCCGGATCGGCGCGTTCTTGGTCAGGTCGTAGAAGAACATCTCCCGGTACGGCCTGTTGAACTCCGCCGTCCCGTCGGTGATCTCGACCACAAGACCGCCGCCGGTGCGCAGGAGCAGCGGCAGCGCGCAGTGGCTGGTGATGATGTGGCTCTTGACCCCGAGCTCCATCATGCGCAGGCCGCGGTCGAGGTCGGCCTCCCACATCTTCTTGCCGAACTCGATGAGGTGCTCCCCGCCCCACAGGTCGTTGACCAGCACGTCCAGACGGCCGTGGTCGCGCTCGATCCGGGCGATCAGGGCCCGTACGGCGTCGACGTCGAGATGGTCGACGGCGACCCCGACGCCCTCGCCGCCGGCGGCGGTGACCAGCTCCCCGGTCTCCTCGATGGTCTCGGTGCCGCGGCCGACCTCGCTGACCTGCTGCCGGGTCGTACGGCCCGTGGCGTACACGGTGGCGCCCAGCACGCCCAACTGCACCGCCATCGCCCGGCCCGCACCCCGGGTGGCGCCCGCGACCAGGGCGACCTTCCCGCGCAGCGGCTTCTCCACGGCGGTCGGAACGGGCTTGTCCCGTTTCTGCTCTTCGCTCATGTGCACACCGTGCCAGCGAAACCGGACATCTCCTGTCTGGTTTTCCGGCGGGTTGCGGACGCGGGTGGTGAACGGGTGGTGAAAGGGGCTCCGGGCGGATCCGATCCCGTCGCTCCGCGTGCGTACGCGCGGCGGAGGGCAGATGCTGGATCCGTGATGGAGGAGTCGGAGTTCTGGGAGCTGATCGACGGCGCCCGCGAGGCCGCAGACGGCGACCCCGGGGTCCAGGCCGACCTGCTCGTGGACCGGCTGACGGGGCTGGACCCGGACGGCGTGACCGACTTCGCCTGCCACTTCGAGTCGCGGATGAACCGCGCGTACCGCATGGACCTGTGGGGCGCGGCGTGGGTGCTGCTCGACGGGGTCAGCGACGACGCCTTCGACTCCTTCCGCAGCTGGCTCATCGGGCAGGGCCGGACGGTCTTCGAGGGCGCGCTGCACGAGCCGGACGACCTCGCTGACCTGCTGGAGGACTTCGACGAGGAGACGGACGGGGAGGCCGAGGACCTGGCGTACGCGGCGGACGAGGCGTACGAGCGGCTGACGGGGCTGAAGCTGCCGGAGCCGGAGCTGCCGGAGGCACCGGCGGAGCCGGTGGGCGAGGCGATCGACTTCGAGGACGTACGGGTGCTGGCGGGGCGGTTCCCGAAGCTGTGGGCGCTGTACCGGGAGGACTGAGAGCTGTCAGGGGCCTTCCGGGGGGTCCGGAGGGCTTCCGGGGTTGGGGACCAGGGCAGGGCCGGGGGTCGTACGGGCCTGCCGGGGGCGCGCGTCAGAGAAGCGTGCGCCCCATCAGCACGTCGTCCACGTACGTGCCGTCCAGCAGGAACTCCTCCGGCAGCACCCCCTCCACCGCGAACCCCTCCGACTCGTACAGCCGCCGCGCCGGCGCGTTGTGCCCCAGCACCCGCAGCGTCAGCCGCCGCGCCCCGGCCGCACGGGCGTGCTCCACGCCCGCCCGCAGCAGCGCCCGCGCGATACCCGCGCCGCGCGCCTCGGGGTCCACGACGAGGCCCTGGATCTGGCGTACGTGCCCGTTGACCGCCAGCGACGTCGGCGGGACGACGCAGATGTAGCCGACGACGCGGACCGGGCCCGCGGCTGCCGCGGGCAGCTCGGCGACGAGGTAGTCCTCGGGTCGGTGGCGCTCGTCGAAGAACGGGGCGTCGGGGCCGGGCGCGTCGGTCACCGCGTGCAGATGCGACCAGGTGGCGACGTCGAGGTCGTGGAGCCGGTCCCCGTCGGCGGCGCTCGCGGGCCGTATGCGCGGTCCGCCGCCGCCCGCCGCCCCGCCGCCGGCGCTCTCGTGCACGTCAGTCATGCGCTCACTCTGACACGAGCTGACGGGGGACGGCATGCGAGGCAGGATGGGCTCATGCGCATCGCGGTCTCCGGCTCTTCCGGACTCATCGGCTCCGCCCTCGTCGGCTCGCTGCGGACCGACCGGCACGACGTCCTGCGGCTGGTGCGGCGGGAGGCGAGCGCACCCGACGAGGTGAGCTGGGATCCGCAGCGGGGGTACGTGGACACCGCCCGGCTCGACGGCTGCGACGCCTTCGTGCACCTCGCCGGTGCCGGCATCGCCGACCGGCGCTGGACCAAGCGCTACAAGCGGGTGCTGCGCGACAGCCGGGTGCTGGGCACCGCGGCCGTCGCCGACGCCCTCGCCTCGCTCGACCGGCCGCCGGCCGTCCTCGTGTGCGGCAGCGCGATCGGCTACTACGGCGACACCGGGGACCGCCGCGTCGACGAGACCGCGCCCCCGGGGCGGGGCTTCCTCGCCGACCTGTGCCAGGAGTGGGAGACCGCAACCGGCGCGGCGGAGGAGGCCGGGATCCGCACCGTCCACGCCCGTACGGGCCTGGTGGTCTCCCGCAAGGGCGGGGCATGGGGACGGCTGTTCCCGATCTTCCGGGCCGGTCTTGGCGGCCGGCTCGGCAACGGCCGGCAGTACTGGAGCTTCATCTCCCTGCATGACCACATCGCCGCGCTGCGCCACCTCATCGACACGGAGTCCCTCTCCGGGCCGGTGAACCTCACGGGCCCGGAGCCGCTGACCAACCGCGAGGTGACGGCGGCGATGGGGCGGGTGCTGCACCGGCCGACCCTGTTCCCGGTGCCGGCGACGGCGCTGCGGGTGGCGCTGGGCGGGTTCGCGGAGGACGTGATCGGCAGCCAGCGGGTGGTGCCGCGCAAGCTGCTCGACTCGGGGTTCACGTTCGCGTTCCCGGGGATCGAGGAGGCGCTGCGGGCGGCGATGCGGCGGTGAGGACGGGGCTCGGCGCGCTGCCCCTCCGGGAGGGCTCGGCGGGCTGATCTCCGCGGCGGCGGGGGCGGTGTCGCGGCTGGTTGCGCCGGGTGTGCGTCCGTGCCCTTGCGGTGCGCACCTGGCCGGCGCCACCATCCGCCCTATCGTCATCGGAACGCGTCCGTCCGTGCCTGAACACGGATACGGACATGCCCAGTTGGGCATCAAACAGGCGTCCAGTGGCATGCGAGAGCGCTCGGCCGCGGACGCACAACCCCCCGGGAGGCACCCGTGCCCCATGCCGCAGGAAGCACGGACCCCGTCGACGTCGTCGTCGTCGGTGCCGGACTCGCCGGTCTCTCCGCGGCCCAGCACCTGGTCACCGCGGGCCTGGACGTGACCGTGCTGGAGGCGGACGAGCAGGTCGGCGGGCGGATGGCCACCGACCACGTCGACGGTTTCCGGCTGGACCGCTCGTTGCAGTTGCTCAACACCTCGTACCCGGAACTGCGCCGCCTGCCGGGGCTCGCGGGGGTGCCGCTGTGCCCGCTCGACGGGGACGTGGTCGTGTGCGCGGGCGGGCGGCGGCTGCGGATCGGCGGATCCAGGAGCACGGGGGGCGCGTTCACAAAGACGAGCGCCTTTGCCAGCGCCGCCCGTGCGCCCCGGGGCGCCGTCATCGACCAGGCGTGGCTCTCCGCGGCGCTGGCCCGGCTGGCCACCGTACCCACCGGGCGGCTGCTGGCCCGGCCGGAACGCCCGGCCGCGGAGGCGCTGGCGGCGCGGGGGCTGCCGCCGCGGATCGCGACGGGCTTCCTGCGTCCGCTGCTGGTGGCACTCCTCAGCGACCCGGCGCTGACCACGTCGAGCCGCTCCGCCGACCTGGCGCTGCGGGCGTTCGCGCGGGGGCGGCTGTGCCTGCCGGCGGGCGGGGCGGCGACGGTGCCGCGGCGGCTGGCGGCGGGGCTGCCGCGCGGGACGGTGCGGACGGGGGTGCGGGCGGTGTCGGTGTCGACGACCGCGGTGCGCACGGAGGACCACGGGGTGCTGCGGTGCCGGTCGGTGCTGGTGGCCACGGGCGCGCGGGCGGCGGCGGGGCTGCTGCCGGGGCTCCGGATGCCGGGGTTCCACCCGGTGACGGTGCTGCACCACAGCGCACCGGCGGAGTCGCTGCCGGGCGGAGCGGGGGCGGTACGCGGCGGGGGCGCGGCGGGGGGAGACGCCCCGGCCCGTAACGGCGGGCCCCGTAACGGCACGGCGCGGAACGGCGGGGTACGGGGCGGGTCGGCCCGTCATGCCGGAGGGCAGGGCGGTCCGGGCCCGGACGGCCCGCGGGAGGCGGCGCTGCTGCTGGACGCGGAGGGGGCGCTCGGGCCGGTGTCGCACACGGCGGTGGTCAGCGGCGCGGACACCTCGCGGGCGCCGCGGGGGCGGGCGCTGGTCAGCTCGGTGGTACTGGGCGAGGACGCGGTACGGCCGGCGCGGGTGCTGGACAAGTCGGCGCGGCGGCAGTTGAGCGAGCTGTACGGGACGTCGGCGTTCGACTGGGAACTGGTGGGAGCGCACCACGACCCGGAGGCGATACCGGCGATGCCGGCGCCGCACGACCTGAGCCGGCCGGTACGGGTGCTGTGCGGCCTGTACGTATGCGGCGACCACCGCGACACGAGCACCCCCCAGGGCGCCCTGTACTCCGGCCGCCGCGCAGCCCGGGCCCTCCTCCACGACTTCGGCCTCACCCCGGCCGCGGAAACCACCGCGGTCCCGGCGGTGGCCTAGCAGGAACGGTTCGCCACTCCGGAGCGAGAGCAGCGCTCCGGAGTGCGAGCACCGCTCCAGGAGAGAGAGCAGTGCTCCGAATCGAGAACACCGCACCGGGAAAGCGGCGCTCCGAAAAGCGAGCGGCGCTCACCGGGGAGAGCGGCGCCCTCTCCGAGAGCACCGCTCTCCACCGCGAGCGCCCGCCGCCCCGCGCGCACCCCCGCGCACCCCATCCCACCCGCTACCAGGCCGCGCCCCCGCGCTCACACCGCCAGCGCCGCGACCCGCTCCCGGTACGCCCGCACCGGAGGTGCGTCGCGGTACGGCTCCAGACGCCGTTCGAAGTCCCGGACATACTCCGCCGCCCGTGCCGAGCGCATCTCCGCCGCCTGCTGCGCCGCCTCCGCGCCCAGCACGCACGCCTGCTCCACCTCGCCCAGCCCCAGCCGCGCCGCGGCCAGCACCAGCCGGCAGAACACCCGGCTGCGCGCGAACCCCGCCGCCCGGAGCTGCAGCGAGCGCTCCGCGTGCTGCGCCGCCGCCCGGTACTGCTGCAGGTCGCGGTGGCAGTGCCCGAACTCGTCCGCGAGCTGCGCCTCGTCGAAGAACCGGGCCCAGTGCGGCGCCTCCTCCCCCGGCCGCGCCGACTCCAGTGCCCGCTCCGCCCGCGCCAGCGACGTCGTGCACGCCCGCACCTCGCCGAGCAGCCCGTGCCCGCGCGCCTCCGCGGCGTGCAGCAGCGCCTGCACCACCGGCGGCGCGCCCCCGCCGACGCCCTGCTGCGCGACCCGGGTCAGCTGCACCGCCTCCCGGCCGTGCCCCAGGTAGACGGCCTGGCGGCTCATCGTGACCAGCACGTAGCTGCCGTACGCGCGGTCCCCCGACGCCTGCGCCAGCCGCAGCGCCTGGACGAAGTACCGCTGCGCGAGCCCGTGGGCCGCGATGTCGTACGACGTCCAGCCCGCCAGCCGCGTCAGGTCCGCGGCAGCGGAGAACAGCCGGCGCCCCGCGGCCTCGCTGTACGTGCCGCGCAGCATCGGCTCGACCTCGTGCTCCAGATACCGCACGAGCGCCTGCCGAGCGTGCCCGCCGCCGTACGCGTTGTCCAGCGCCCGGAACATCTCGGCGACCGACCGCATCGCCCCGATGTCCCCCTGGGTGACCCGCTGTCCCGGCCCCCGGGCTCCCGGCCCGCCCCAGCCCGGCCCCGCGTCACCGCGCCCAGCCGCCACGCCGCCGCCCCCGGGTCCGCCCGACGCCCCCGGTCCCGCCCCTGGCCCCGACCCCGGTCCCGACGCCGCCCCCGGCCCCGCGCCCGAACCCGCAGCGGCACCTCCGCCCATGACGCCGACGCCCACCCCCGGCCCGCGCCCCTGCGCCGGCACCCGCACCGCCCCCGGCGACGCCGCCCCGGGCGCCCCCGCCCCGCGCTGCTGCTGGAGCTCCCGCGCCACCTTCTCGTCCGGCCTGCCGATCAGCCAGTCCCGGCTCGGCACCACCAGACCCGCAGGAGTGAACGCGATTTTCCGCAGCTCCGCCTGACTGCCCGTGTCCTTGCGCCACAGACCGCTCACGATGTCGATCGCCTCGGCCGGCGTCGCGGCGAACTCCAGTCCGGCGTACACCGGTGCGCACGCGTCGAGCCCGAGGTCCTGCGCGGTCAGCCGGCGGCCGAGGCGCCGGGTGAACACCTCGGCGATCAGCGCCGGAGTAGTGCCGCGCGGCTGCTGGCCGCGCAGCCACCGGGTCACCGACGTCTTGTCGTACCGCAGGTCGAGGCCGTGTTCGAGCCCTAGCTGATCGACTCTGCGCGCGAGCCCCGCGTTGGAGAACCCGGCCTCGGAGATGAGGGCCGCGAGCTGGCGGTTGGGAGGTCGCTGTGAAGGTCGTTCCGTCGTCACCTGTGGGGTCTCCTGCCTGGGCCTCCGGGAACGGCGCGAATGTAACTGCGAAACAAGCCTCACTCGCCGCATTCGTCCCAGCTTCATTCGATCGTGTGAGGAGACCTGGGTGCAGGACGGGAACGTATACCGCCGTACAGTGGCTGAGGGCCGGCTGGATTACCGCCAGCCGCACAGACCGGGCGGCGCTCGCACGCCGGCCGGCGAGAGAGCGCGATCAGCGCGAGGAGGGCACCGTGGGCGAGCTGCGCTTCGTTCACCTGGGGTTCGGCGAGAACGCCGTGGAGTACCTGGAGGCTTGGCAGGAGCAACGGCGCGTGCACGCCGCCCGCTTCGCCGAGGAGATCCCCGACACCTGTCTGCTGCTGGAGCACCCGCCTGTCTACACCGCGGGCCGCCGCACGGCCGAGGACGAGCGCCCGCTCGACGGCACCCCCGTGGTCGACGTGGACCGCGGCGGGAAGATCACCTGGCACGGCCCGGGGCAGCTCGTCGGCTATCCGATCCTGAAGCTGCCGCGCCCCGTGGACGTCGTCGCGCACGTGCGCCGGCTGGAGGAGGCCCTGATCCGCGCCTGCGCCGACTTCGGTCTGGCGACCACCCGGGTCGAGGGCCGCAGCGGCGTGTGGGTGCTGGGCGACCCCGTGGAGCAGCGCGGCCGAGATGCAGCGCAGGTCGGGGATCCCGATCGAGGAACGAGGGAGGGGGACCCGGCCGGAGCGGAATCGAGGACGAGCGCGACCGGCAGCACAGCGCAGCGCGCCGAGCTGGGCGGGCTGGCGCTGGACCTCGACCCCCGGCTGTCGGACGAGGAGTACGACCCGCGCCTGGCCGGTCCTGAGTACGCGCCGTCCAA
The DNA here is from genome assembly GCF_059570535.1 of Streptomyces sp. CNP082. Classification (NCBI taxonomy): domain Bacteria; kingdom Bacillati; phylum Actinomycetota; class Actinomycetes; order Kitasatosporales; family Streptomycetaceae; genus Streptomyces; species Streptomyces sp. CNP082. The sequence continues at coordinate 152,424 of NZ_JCANSZ010000005.1, read as the reverse complement.
CGCCGGCCAGCGCCGCGAGGACCGCAAGCTGGCCGCGATCGGCATCCGCGTCGCCAAGGGCGTGACCATGCACGGCTTCTCGCTGAACTGCAACCCGGACAACACCTGGTTCGACCGGATCGTGCCCTGCGGCATCCGCGACGCGGGCGTGGCCTCACTCTCCGGCGAGCTGGGAAGAGACGTACCGGTGTCGGAGGTTCTCCCTGTCGTGGAGAAGCATCTGCGCGAGATCCTGGAGACGGCCGAGCCGCTCCCGCGCGCGGTCTGACTCCCCAATTCAGAGGCGTACGCTGGAGAACGCCGAGGAATCGAAAGCTAGGAGCCCGGACGTGTCCGCTGTCGCACCCGACGGTCGCAAACTGCTCCGCCTGGAAGTCCGCAACAGCCAGACCCCCATCGAGCGCAAGCCCGAGTGGATCAAGACCCGCGCGAAGATGGGACCCGAATACAACGCGCTGCAGAAACTCGTCAAGGACGAGGGCCTGCACACGGTCTGCCAGGAAGCCGGCTGTCCCAACATCTTCGAGTGCTGGGAGGACCGCGAGGCGACCTTCCTGATCGGCGGCGAGCAGTGCACCCGGCGGTGCGACTTCTGCCAGATCGACACGGGCCGGCCGGCCGAGCTGGACCGCGACGAGCCGCGCCGGGTCGCCGAGTCCGTCCAGCGCATGGAGCTGCGCTACGCCACGATCACCGGCGTCGCCCGCGACGACCTGGAGGACGGCGGCGCCTGGCTGTACGCGGAGACGGTGCGCCAGATCCACGCCACCACTCCGGGCACCGGCGTCGAGCTGCTGATCCCCGACTTCAACGCCGTGCCCGAGCAGCTCGCGGAGGTCTTCTCCGCGCGTCCCGAGGTGCTCGCGCACAACGTCGAGACGGTCCCGCGGATCTTCAAGCGCATCCGCCCCGGCTTCCGCTACGAGCGGTCCCTGGAGGTCATCACGCGCGCCCGCGAGGCCGGCCTGGTGACGAAGTCGAATCTCATCCTGGGCCTCGGCGAGGAGCGCGAGGAGGTCAGCCAGGCCCTGCGGGACCTGTACGAGGCGGGCTGCGAGCTGATCACCATCACGCAGTACCTGCGGCCGTCGCCGCGGCACCACCCGGTGGAGCGGTGGGTGAAGCCCCACGAGTTCGTGGAGCTGCAGCAGGAGGCCGAGGAGATCGGTTACGCGGGCGTCATGTCCGGCCCGCTGGTGCGGTCCTCGTACCGGGCGGGACGGCTGTACAAGCAGGCCATGGAGAAGCGCGCGCAGCCTGCCGCGTGAGGGCCGCACGGCCCGCCGCGTACGGGCCGGCCGCCCCTGCCGAGCGTGGGCCCCGCGGTCTTCACCCCGCTTTGACCGCCGGGCCACGCACCGGCAACACCGCGGGCCGAGCATGGAGCCCGAGCCCGCTTTCCGGACCCGCCTCCACCCCGCTTTCCGGACCCGCCTTCACCGCTTTGACTTCCCGACCGCCGAGGGGGGCCGTCGTGCCGTCGTCACCGTCGTCGTTACCGTCCTGGCCGCCGCCCCGGCCCACCGTCGCCCGGGTGCTGCGCACGATCGAGGGAGTGCTGCTGCGCGGCGGGCAGCGCACCGCACGGCGTAACGCCTGGGACGCCGTCCTGGAGGACCGCCGCCGGGCCAGGGCCCGCCTGGAGTCGGAGTCGGCGGTGGGCAGGGCGGACCCACCGGTGGGCGGTACGTCCGCTCTGCCCCGATAGCCGCCGCGCCCCGGTCCCGGCGCCGCCCCGCTGCGGGCGCCGTGTGCCGGGCCCGGTCTGACCCCGGGCCCGGCTGGCCGTAGAATTCGCGGCATGGCCAGCAGTGAACCCACACCCGAGAAGACCGGGCGTCTGAAGCAGATCGCCCTCACGTACAAGATGACCAAGCGGGCCGACCCCAAGGTCGGTCTGATCGTCGCGGGCGTGGGCATCCTGGTCCTCGCCGCCGCCCTGGGCATCGGCTTCCTCATCGGGCACCCGGTCTATCTGGGCATCGTCGGTTTCCTGCTGTCGCTGCTCGGCATGGCGATCGTCTTCGGGCGGCGCGCGGAGGCGGCGGCGTTCGGGCAGATGGAGGGCCAGCCGGGCGCCGCCGCGGCGGTGCTGGACAACATGAAGCGAGGCTGGACCATCACCCCCGCGGTGTCGATGACGCGGCAGCAGGACGTCGTGCACCGGGCCGTGGGCAAGGCGGGCATCGTCCTGGTCGGCGAGGGCAACCCGAACCGGCTGAGGGGCCTGCTGGCGGCCGAGAAGAAGAAGATGAACCGGGTCGTCGCGGACGTGCCCGTCCACGACATCGTCGTCGGCAACGACGAGGGCCAGGTGCCGCTGAAGAAGCTGCGGGCCGCGCTGGTGAAGCTGCCGCGGGTGCTGCAGGGCCCGCAGGTCACCCAGGTCAACGACCGGCTGAAGGCGCTGGGCGACCTGATGAGCAACATGCCGATCCCGAAGGGCCCGATGCCCAAGGGCATGCGCATGCCGAAGGGCAGCGGCAAGCTGCGCTGAGCGCGCCCGGTCCGGTACGGGTACGGGCCCCGGAAGCCGCCCGCCGCCTCAGGCCCGGCTCACATGCGCCTCAGCTCCCGCTCAGAACCGCACCTCGACGGCGCGCGCGGCCCGTTCATGCAGGCCGCGGGTGTCGCGGTCGAACATGACGGCGGGGATCAGCAGGCAGAGCAGCACGGTGCGCACGACGGAGGCGCCGAAGCCGAGCCGGGCGCCGTTCTCGGCGAGGACGCGGATACGCATGATCCGCTTGCCCGGCGTGACGCCGAGGGTGCCGACCAGCGCCACGCTCATCACGAAGAAGACGCCCATGGTCCACAGCCCGAGCGTCCGGGTGCCGCCGGCGAACAGGCCGTAGGCGATGAGCTGGCACAGCAGCCAGTCGATGACCAGCGCCCCGATGCGCTTGCCGACCGGCGCGACCGAGCCGGGCCCGGTCTCGGGCAGGCCCAGGCGCTGGCCCCGGTAGCCGAAGTCGACGCCCATGTCCTCGGCCGCCGAGCGGGGGCCGGAGAGCCACGATCCGATTGCTTGCCGCTTCTCCGCGTCATCCACGCCCTCCACGGTACTGCCAGGCGCGCGAAGCCCCTCCTCACCCCCTGCCGGCGGCCTCGGACCGCATACGATTCCGGCCACCCGGGGGGCGGCAGGGGCCGGGTTCCCGGGCCCGGCGGGTCGCCGTGGTTAACATCGGCGAAACAACCGGGTCATGCCCGAGAAATCCCGCCTGCCTACGCTCGGGCGGACATGCCGGCACGGTGCCACGCCGCCAGGCGCACCACCCGCAGGCTCTGCAGGCTCACCCGTCCCCTCGCGGCGGGGCATAGGAGGAATGGGATGTTCCAGAACGCCGACGAGGTCCAGCAGTACATCGCGGACAACGACGTGCAGTTCGTCGACGTGCGCTTCTGCGATCTGCCGGGCATCATGCAGCACTTCACGGTGCCCGTGGACGTCTTCGAGCCCGAAGGCCAGCTCATGTTCGACGGCTCGTCGATCCGGGGCTTCCAGGCCATCCACGAGTCCGACATGGCGCTCGTACCGGACCTCTCCACGTCCCGGCTCGACCCGTTCCGCAAGGACAAGACGCTCAACATCAACTTCTTCATCCACGACCCGATCACCGGCGAGCAGTACAGCCGCGACCCGCGGAACGTGGCCAAGAAGGCCGAGGCGTACCTCGCCTCCTCCGGCATCGCCGACACCGCGTACTTCGGCCCGGAGGCCGAGTTCTACGTCTTCGACGAGGTCCGCTTCGAGACCAAGGCGAACGCCGGCTACTACCACATCGACTCCGAGGCCGGTGCCTGGAACACCGGCGCGATCGAGGACGGCGGCAACCGCGGCTACAAGGTCCGCTACAAGGGCGGCTACTTCCCCGCCCCGCCGGTCGACCACTTCGCCGACCTGCGCGCGGAGATCTCCCTCGAACTCGCCCGGTCCGGCCTGAAGGTCGAGCGCCAGCACCACGAGGTGGGCACCGCGGGCCAGGCCGAGATCAACTACAAGTTCAACACGCTGCTCGCCGCCGCCGACGACCTGATGCTCTTCAAGTACATCGTGAAGAACGTCGCCTGGCGCGCCGGCAAGACCGCGACCTTCATGCCCAAGCCGATCTTCGGCGACAACGGCTCCGGCATGCACTGCCACCAGTCGCTCTGGAGCGGCGGCGAGCCGCTCTTCTACGACGAGCAGGGCTACGCGGGCCTGTCGGACACCGCCCGCTTCTACATCGGCGGCATCCTCCGCCACGCCCCGGCGCTGCTGGCCTTCACCAACCCCACGGTGAACTCCTACCACCGCCTGGTCCCCGGCTTCGAGGCCCCGGTCAACCTGGTCTACTCCCAGCGCAACCGCTCCGCCGCGATCCGCATCCCGATCACCGGCGCCAACCCCAAGGCCAAGCGCATCGAGTTCCGCGCCCCGGACTCCTCCGGCAACCCGTACCTGGCCTTCTCCGCGATGCTGCTGGCCGGCCTGGACGGCATCAAGAACAAGATCGAGCCCGCCGAGCCGGTCGACAAGGACCTCTACGAGCTGGCCCCCGAGGAGCACGCCGCGGTCCCCCAGGTCCCGACGAACCTCCCGGCCGTACTGGAGGCCCTGGAGTCCGACCACGAGTTCCTGCTCCAGGGCGGCGTCTTCACCGCCGACCTGATCGAGACGTGGATCGACTTCAAGCGCACCCAGGAGATCGAGCCGATCCAGCTCCGCCCGCACCCGCACGAGTTCGAGCTGTACTTCGACGTCTAAAGCCGGGGCCGGTTCACCTGGCGACAGGTGAGGAGAACGAGCCGGGAGCAACGGAATCAGCGCTGAGCGATTCCCGTTGACCCCGGCTCGTTTCCCGTGGTCTTACGCACCGGATACGAGCGATACCCGCTACTGGATCACCGACCAAGCACGTCTGAGCCCGTAGCCCGGCGTCCGGTCTCTTCCTGTCGGTGCGCGCCGAAGTACGCCCCGGGGGTGGTGCCGGTCTCGCGCCGGAACGCCGCGACGAACGCGCTGACCGTCTCGTAGCCGACCGACCGCGACACCCGCTGCAGCGGCTCACCGGCGGCCAGCGCGGGCAGCGCCGCCTGGAGACGGACGAGAGTGCGCCAGCGGCCGAACGGCATACCGGTGTCCGCCAGGAACCGCCTGGCGAGGGTGCGTCCCGAGGTGCCGACCCGGCGTCCCCACGCCTCCACCGTGTGGGCACAGGCCGGATCGTCGAACAGTTCCAGGGCGACCTGACGGGCGAGCGGGTCGGCGGGGAACGGGGTCTCCAGGGCGGTGGCCGCCACCGGCCGGAGCAGGTCAAGGAGGAGCGCCTCGCCGCACGACCGGCTCCCCGCGCCGATGTCGGGGGCGGCCAGGTAGCCGATCAGCTCGGCGAGCAGCGGAGTCACTCGAACCGGCCGGACCGCTTCCCACTGCGCCGGGGCGGCGGGCGGCGGCGTCGACAGGTAGAGCGAGGTCATCGTCGTCCGGCCGGCCGAGACGACTTCGTGCGGCACCCCGGACGGGATCCACAGGGCACGCGTGGTGGGCAGCACCCACCGTCGTGTGTCCACGTCGGCCGTCAACGTGCCGTGCGAGGCCCAAGCCAACTGGTGGGTCGCGTGCGTGTGCTGCGTGAAGCGGGTTCCCGGGGGCATGACGTACGTCCCGACGGAGACAAGGGCGCCGCCCTGTCCGTTTCTCCACATGAGCAGGAAGGTTACGGCCTTCCGGACAGGCGCACCGCTCCCTAGCGTCGACGTCATGAACACCGACCACGCTGAACTGTGCGCGAGCCCTAAGTGGGCCGCCCATCTGCACCAAGACGTACTGCCGTTGGCCGTCGAGCGGGCCACGCTCGGAAAGGAACTCCTTGAGGTCGGACCCGGCCCCGGAGCGGCGACCGAGTGGCTGCGTACCAGGGTCGACCGCCTGGTGGCCGTGGAGATCGAGGCGGAAGCGGCGGCACGGCTGTCCGACCGATTCGCGGGGACGAACGTGGAGGTCCGCCAAGGCAACGGCACCGCGCTGGAATTCGCCGACGACTCCTTCGACTCCGCTGCCTCGTTCACGATGCTGCATCACGTACCGACGACGGCCCTCCAGAACCGCCTCCTCGCCGAGATCTTCCGGGTACTCAGACCGGGCGGGGTGCTCGTCGGGGCCGACAGTCTGCCCGGCCAGTCGCTGCACGCCTTCCACGAGGGCGACATCTGCCACCCGGTGGAGCCGGCCGTGCTCCTCGTACGTCTTCAGACGTTGGGCTACGTCGACATCACTCTCGGCGTGGGCAGCCGGCTGACGTTCTCCGCGCACAAGCCGCCCGCCTGACCTCTGATCGTGCACCTCGCCGGGAAAAACTCGACCCTGATGGGTGATTTGACCGAGTTTCGCAGGCGGGTTACCCCGAGTTTGTCACCGCCAGGCGCACACCGAATATCTTGGGCGTTGAGATGCCGACGTAAGCCGAGCCACGACCGACCGGGAGAGATTCCGTGACACCACAACCGCCCTCAGGCGAGCAGCCGTCGGAGTTACCGGTCAATCCGAAGGTGCCGCACCCCGCGCGGATATACGACTACCTCCTGGGCGGCAAGGACCACTACGCCGCCGACCGTGCCGCCGCGGAGGAGACCATCCGGCGCGCGCCCCAGGTCAGGGAGTCCGCGCGCGCGAACCGTGCGTGGATGCGCCGTGCGGTCCGCTATCTCGTCGGGCAGGGCATGCGGCAGTTCCTGGACATCGGCACCGGCATTCCCACCTCGCCCAACCTGCACGAGGTCGCGCAGGGGATCAGCCCGGACTGCCGGGTCGTCTACGCCGACAACGACCCCGTCGTCCTCGCCCACGCCCGCGCGTTGCTCAGCAGTTCCCCGGAGGGCCGCACGGCGTACATCCAGGCCGATCTGCGCCGGCCGGAGGAGGTCCTCGAGGCCGCGGAGCTGTGGGGGACCCTGGACCGGCAGCGGCCGGTGGCGCTGATGCTGTCCGCCGTGCTGCACTTCGTACGCGACGAGGACGGGCCCGGCCGTATCGTCGCCGCTTTCCGGGACGCCCTGCCGCCGGGGAGTTATCTGGCGCTGTCCCACACCACCAACGACATCCAGCCCCGGCAGGCCGCCGACGCCGCCGCCGTCTACGGCGAGCGGCGGGCCGCGGCGCTGATGGTGCCGCGGCCCCTGCACCAGGTGGAGGCGCTCTTCGACGGCTTCGACGTCGTCGAGCCCGGTGTCGTCCAGTTGCCCCGCTGGCACCCCGAAGGCCCCGTCCGGCCGCGGCTCCTGGACGAGGTGTGGCTCTACGGCGGGGTGGGCCGCCTCGGCGGCGGCTGAGCGGCGGAGCGGCGGAACGACACAGCCGGCCCGGCGCGGGAGGGCCGCGCCGGGCCGGTGTGTGTGCGTCCCCTCGGGGGATGGGGACGCCTGGGACGGCCGGCCCGTCCCCGCCGGTCGGGCCGGCCGGGTTGCCGGCGTGGTTGCCGGCGTCAGCCGGTGAGCTGGCTGTGGATGATGCCCGCGTACGCCTCCTCGCCCCGCTCGTTGGGGTGCAGGGGCGCCGCCAGGGCGGTGGGGACGTAGCCCTCGATCCACCTGTCGCCCGATGACTGGCAGGTGTCGTGGCCGCGGCTCGGGGTGAAGACGTCGACGTACTCGGCGCCGTGGGCCGCCGCGCGGTCGGCGATGACGCGGTTCATATGGTTGACGCTGCCCTGGAGCCAGTCGGCGTCCTCGGCGAGCACCGGCTGGACCGGCCAGCAGCCGCCCGGCTTGATGTAGTCGCCGTAGCCGGTGACCAGGACGCGGGCCTGCGGGGCGCGGGCGTGGATGCCGTCGAGTACGGCGCCGAGCTTGGGGCCCATGGCCTCGATGCGCTGGGCGACGGTGTCGACCCCGCCCTCCATGAAGCCGTCCTTGCACAGGTCGGCGGTCGGGTCGAGTTGCAGGCAGTCCTCCGCGACGCCGACGAGCCCGACGTCGTTGCCGCCGATCGTCAGGGTGACGAGGGTGGTGTCCGCGCTCAGCGCGTCGAACTGCGGCGGCGCCTCGCCCATGTCGATGCCGAGCAGCGACAGCGACTGCGGCTGCGTCATGTGGTCGGTCCTGGCGCCGCTGCACGTGACGTCGCGCAGTTCCGCGACGTCGAGTTGGTCGGCCAGGTCGTGCGCGTAGTTCTCGGTGGAGCGCCCGCAGGCGAGCGGTCCGGTGGGGAGGGGGATGAGCGGGCCTGAGGCCATCGAGTCGCCGAGGGCGACGTAGACCTCGCCGGCCGCGGCGTCGGCGGCGGCCGGTGCGGCCGTGCCTCCGACGACGAGGCCGATCGCCGCGGCGGCTCCCAGAGCGCCCTTGAGGAGTTTCGGCACCACGTTCATTCGCGGCTCCCGGCGGTGGGGGTGGGGGAAATTGTGTCGTGCACATGATGCAGACGGCCCCGACTGCGCTTAACTGGTCAGTAACGCAGACTTCTCCGGGAGCCGTTGTGACGCGTGACAACACACCGCTGTGTATCGGCGGCGGCCCGGTCGACGCGCGGCTGCGGGCCCGGGTGCCCGCACTCACCCACCGCGTGGTCGGCCGGCTGCTCACCGACCTGCCCGTGTATGCCGCCCTGCCGCCCGAGGAAGTCGCGGGCGACATCGCCGACATCGTGCAGCGCAGCCTGCGGCTCTTCGCCGACGTGCTGCAGCGCCGCGGCCCGGCGCGCGACGACGAGCTGGTACGGCAGCGGGAGTCGGCCGCGCAGCGCGCCGAGGAGGGCGTACCGCTGGACGCCATCCTCAGCGCGTACCAGATCGGCACGGCGATGGGCTGGGAGGAGATCTCCGCGGCGGCGCGGCCCGCGGACCTCGCGGACGTGCAGGAGGTGCTGAGGCATCTCTTCGTCCTCCAGCAGCAGTTGGTGGCCGCGGTCAGCGCCGCGTACCTGGAGGCCCGTAAGGTGCTCGACGTCCAGGAGCACGCCCCGCGGCACGCGCTGCTGGCCGCGCTGCTCGCCGGCGAGCCGCTGGAGCGCATCGCCCACCGCACGGGGCTGCGGCCCGCACCGCGGTACGTGGCCATGACGCTGTACGTCGCCCCGCACCCCGACGAGCACTCCCCCGGGTCCCGGGCGCGGATCGCGGCCCGGCGCAAGATCCGCCGGCTGCAGACGGCGTTGAACGGCTTCGCCGGCGAACCGGCGCTCACCGCGCTCGACGCCGGCGGCGGCACCGCCCTGCTGCCGGTGGCGGAGGAGCCGGCGTGGGCGGCGCTGTGCGGTCTGATCGACCGTACGGAGACGGCCGTCGGGGCGCCGGTGACCGCGGCGGCGGCCGACGCCGCGCCGGACGGGCTGCCGGCGGCGGTGGCGCAGACGGCGGACATCGTCGAGCTGGTCCGGCGCACGGACCGGCCGCCCGGCCTGTACCGGCTGGCCGACGTCCTCCTCGACTACCAGCTCAGCCGCCCCAGCGAAGCCCTCACCGGGCTCGCAGAACTGCTCCGGCCGCTGGCCGGCCGCCCGGAGCTGCTGCACACCCTGGAGACGTACCTGGCCCGCGACCTCGACCGGCGCGCCACGGCTGCGGCGCTGCACGTCCACCCCAACACCGTCGACTACCGCATCCGCCGCATCGCCCTGCTCACGGGCCTGACCCCGACGACCCCGGCGGACGCCCGCCGCCTGAGCGCTGCCCTGGTGGCCCGCCGAACCCTGAGGGCCTGAGGGCCTGACGGCCCGGTGACCTGGCGGTGGTGCGGGCTGGGCGGCGGGCGGCGGAGAGGGCGGAACGGCGGGGAAGGGTGGACGGCGGAGAGGGCGGGGCGAGTTGTGGTGGCGAGGGTCCGCGCGTCGTCTCCCGGACTCCCCGGCGCCCCCCGGGGCGGCGCCCCGCGCTCAGGCCGGGGCGTGGGCCGTCACCAGCCAGGCCGGTGCCCGCATCAGCACCCCCTCCGGGGTCACGTACGGGGTCAGCGCCTGCCGCAGGTCAGCCGTCGCCTTCGCCGTCGTCGCCTCGTCGAGTTCCGCCATCGGCTCGCGCATGTTCGGCCGGCCGAGGACGAAGGCCAGCGCCTCGTCCAGGTCCGCGCCCAGGTCCATCGGCTCGTCCTCGGGCTCCAGTTGGACGTCGGCGAAGCCCGCGCGGCCCAGCACGTCGCGTACGCGGCCGGGGTCGGCCAGCGAGTTCGGGCCCGGCTCGGGGCCGCTGCCCGGGGGCGCGATGGTGACGTAGCGCCCGAGGGCGGCGCGCGGCACGAGCGAGTACTCGCTCTCCTCCGGTGCCCGCCAGCACACGAAGGCAAGCCGCCCGGCGGGCCGCAGCGCACGCCGGACGTTGGCGAACGCCGCCACCGGATCGGCGAAGAACATCACGCCGTTGCGGCTGATCACCAGGTCGTACGCGCCCGCCGGGAAGTCGTGGACCTGCGCGTCGGCCTGCTCGAAGCGGACGTTGGCGACGCCCTCCTCCGCCGCCCGGGCGCGCGCCTGCGCGAGCATCGCGGCGGACAGGTCGACGCCGTGCGCGGAGCCCTCGGCGGCGAGCCGCGCGGCGATGCGGGTCGTCTGGCCGCAGCCGCAGCCGACGTCGAGGACCCGGTCGTGCGGGCGCACGTCGGCGCCCGCGAACAGCCGCTCGCTGTAGCGGAACATCGCCGCGTTGTACTTCTCCTCGTACGCGACCCAGTGGTCGCCCATCGCGCCGTCCCAGCCCGGGGTCCACGTGCTCTCCGCCACGTCCGCCGCCTCCCGCCGTCGGTACTCCGTGACGGTCACCGTACGCGCAAGCGGAGCCCGGGAGGTGGCGAACGGCCCCGCCCCGCAGCGGCGTCACCGGACGCGGAACACCGGCCCCCGCGCGACGAACGGCAGCGACGCCCCCGCGGGGATCAGATAGGCGTGCTCCCCGCGCACCCGCAGCACGTCGCACATGCCGTCGGTGATCACCAGCACCGGCGCCGCGCGCGGGAAGTCGTCCGCCCGCGCCAGCAGGTCGAGCCCCGGCTGCAGCACCGTGCCGCCGCGGCCCCGGATCCGTACCCGGCCGGCGATCTCCGTCGCCGGCAGATAGCCCGCGTCGTACGGCGTGGCGTCGCAGAAGACGACGCGCGCCGCCGGCACGTCGCGCGCTTCGGCGTACGAGGCGATGGCGCCCAGCGCCTTGCCGAGCAGCGTGCGGTTCATGGAGCCGGAGGTGTCCAGGACGACGCCGAAGGTGCAGCGGGCGACCTCCTCGGGTGGGAAGTAGCGGCCCGCGCGCGGGATGTCGGGGGTGGCGGCCTGCCGGCGGGCGGGGCGCGCGAAGGTGCGCACCGGCTCGGCGCGGGGCACGAACTCGTCGAACCAGCGGGCCAGTTGCGCGTCCCACGGCAGCGGCGGCTGCGCGAGCGCGCGGATCTCCTCGACCAGGCCGGCGGGCAGCAGCCCGCGGCCGTGGTCGCGCTCGTGCAGGTCGAGGCCGCGCTGGAGCCCGCGGCGGTAGAACTCGTCGAGGTCGACGTACGCGGCGGCCGGGTCCCGCGGCACCAGCGGCCCGCCGAGCACGTCGCCGAGCCCCCGGCCGCGCAGGGTGGCGAGGCGGCGGCGCTGCATCCGCAGGTCGGCGGCGAGGCGGTCGTAGACCTCCTCGGCGGACAGGCCGGCGAGCCGCGGGTCGTGCAGCAGCCCCGCGGGCATCTCGCCGACGCGCATCTCCAGCAGCCAGCCGTTGACGACGTAGTCGGCGGCGATGTTGAAGAGGTACGGGTCGCGGGCGCCGCGGCGCTCGCCGTGGCGGAGCGCGGCGTGCAGCATCTCGTGGCCGAGGATGAAGCGCCACTCGTCGTCGGTGTGGTCCCCCCGCGGGTTGATGTAGATCTCGCCCGCGGCGGCGTCGACGGCGGCGACGGAGATGTCGTGCGCGCGGGCGAGTTCGGCGTCGGCGACGAGGGTCATGCCCGCGGCGACGCCGCCGAGGAGCGGGTACGAGGAGACGAACCACTCCAGCGCCCGCTCCCACGGCCGCCGGGGGGTCCGCTGGCCGGTGAGCGAGTCGCGCCGGCCGCCGGCGACCTCCATGGCGGCGGACATCGTCCGGGTGAGGGCGTACGCGAAGTCCTTCTGCCAGTCCGGCGGGGCGGCGCCGGTCCAGTCCTCCCAGGGCAGCAGCAGCACGTCGGGCTCGCCGCCGGCGGCGCCGCAGTGCTCGTACTCCGCGGGGATGCCGTCGCGCCGCCAGCGCGCGGCGAGTTCCTCCTCGCTGCCGCCCGGGTACTGCTCGGGCAGGCCGGGGGGCGGGCGGCCGGTGCCGAAGGTGACGAGGAAGCGGTTGACGACGGTGCAGCGGGCGGCCTGCTCGTACCGGTCGGGCTGGGCGCGCTCGCCGCGGGCGGCGGGGGCGTGGCCGAAGCCGAGGTGCAGCAGGCAGTGGGCCAGCGCCCAGGTCCACTCGGCGGGCTCGGCGCGCCGGGTGGGGTGGGCGTGGACGGTGCCGTCGGAGTCCACCCGGGCCAGGCCGTGGGCGGGGGCGCGCGTCGTGCCGGTGGTCTCCGTGAAGCCCGCGAACCCCGCAGAGCCCGCAGCACCCGCAGCGCCCGCGGAGCCCCGGCGTGCGGAGGACCCGGGCGCCGCCGCGGTGCCCGTACGGTGGACGCGCGCGCCGAGGGCGCGCAGGGCGGGGTTCTGCATGGCCTTGGCGAGCCCGGCGGAGAAGGCGCGGGTGGCCGGGTCGTCGCGGCGCTCCGCCTTGGCCTTGCCGCGCCGGCCCGCGCGGCTCGTACGGCTCACCGGCGGGCCTCCACCAGCCGCGGCATGTCGCGCGCGGCCTCGACCAGGAACCAGGCGGGCAGCACCGGCTGTCCGTCGGCGTCCTCGGCGATGACGGTCTGCGCCACCTCCACGGAGATCTCGGCCAGTTGGACGAGGAGCGCCTTGGCGCGGTACGCGGTCTCGCGCACGGCCGGCGAGGCGTGCTCCTTGCTCGCGGGCAGCTCCTTGACGAGCCGGCCGCGGAACGCCTCCGCGAGGTAGTAGAGCAGGTCGCGGTCCTCGGTGCGGCGGGGCCAGGCGGCGTCGCCCTTGAGGATGGCCTCGACGCCGAACCGGTGCCGCACGATCTTGACGTACCCGCAGAAGGAGACGGCGTGCGCGGGCGTGAGCGTGCCGTGCGCGACGGTCTTGAGGGTGACGTCGTCGAGCGCCGGGCCGAAGGAGTGCAGCGCGTCGGAGAGCATGTGCCACGAGCGCGGGGTGGAGAAGGGCTCCTCGGTCTTCGGCGGCTTGGACCACAGGTGCCCGGGGCGGTCGGTCAGGTACTCCGTCACCCAGGGGTGGATGCCGTGCTCGCCGGCCCAGACCAGCCAGTCGGTCGGGGACGCCTCCAGGTGGACGTGGGCGAGGCGGTTGACGAGGGCGGAGGCCATGGGGCGGGCGAGCGCGTTGTCGGTGGCGCGGTTGCCGGCGCCGATGACGATGCTGCCTTCGGGCAGCTCGTAGTTGCCGATGCGGCGGTCGAGGATGAGGGAGTAGAACGCCTTCTGCACGTCGGGGGTGGCGGCGTTCAGCTCGTCGAGGAAGAGGCAGTACGCCTCGTCGCGGGCGATGGCCTCCGGGGGGCAGAAGACGCTGCGGCCGTCGCGGATCTGCGGGACGCCGATGAGGTCCTCGGGGGCGAGCTGGGTGCCGATGAGGCTGACGCAGTCGAGGCCGAGGGAGGCGGCGAACGTCCGTACCAGCGACGACTTGCCGATGCCGGGGGCGCCCCAGAGGAAGACCGGACGCACGGTGGCGAGGCCGAGCAGCAGCTCGGGGATCCGGGCGGGGGTGACGGTGACGGCTGCCTGCACGCGGCGGGCTCCTGGTTCTGGGTCGGGGTGCGGCGCGCGCAGGGAGTGTGCGCCGTGTCGGGGTGTCCAGTGTGGGCGGTGGACTGGACGCGGCGCAGCCGGTTTTCTCCGGAGCAGGGGCGGGGGGACGGGCGTTGGAGGGTGCGGACGCGTGCGCGCGGGCGCGGGGCGTACGGCCTGGGGGCTCGTGGCTCACGGGCCGGGCCCCGCGCCCGGGGCGCGGTCGGGACGCGGTCACGACGCGGTCGGGGCGGTCGGCCGCGTCAGGACGCGGTCAGATGAGCGGGAGCAGGCTGCGCACCAGCCGGCAGGTGGTGAGCGAGGGCGGGTGGACGCCGATGCGCTCGGCGGTGTGGCGTATCACTTCGTTGCGGGCGCGCTGCGGGGTGTAGACCCCGGTGTCGAGCAGGGCGATGGCGATGCGCATGGCCTTCAGCATGCGGTTGTGCGCGACATACCACTCACGCGGCATACCTGCCGGAAGCGGCTTCTTGGGCAGGGGTGTCGGGGCGTACGCCACTGGCATGGGCGACCTCCTCGGCCTCGTCTTGGCCCGTGTTCACTCCCTCTATGATACCGCCACCGACTGACAAACTCCCCTGGTCAAAGGTCATTTCGGGATACCAGTTCGAATGCACAGAGGGGTACGGGGACCCCGTTCGGCACCGTGCGCCGCCTTCGGGCATGCTGGCACCGATGACCACCACGGACCCCCCGCAGCCCCCGCTCCCCGCCGTCACCGCCCCCCGCACCCGTACCGTCGCCGAGCTGGACGGGCGGCTCGTCGAGTGCCGCGCCTGCCCGCGGCTGGTCGCCTGGCGGGAGGAGGTCGCGGCGGCCAAGCGCAAGTCGTACGCGGACTGGGACTACTGGGGCCGCCCCGTGCCCGGCTTCGGCCCCGTGGATGCCGCGATGCTGATCATCGGCCTCGCGCCCGCCGCCCACGGCGCCAACCGCACCGGGCGGATGTTCACCGGCGACCGCTCCGGCGACGTCCTGTACGCCGCCCTGCACGCCACCGGCCTCGCCAGCCAGCCCACCGCCACCCACCGCGGCGACGGCCTGACCCTGCGCGGCGTCCGCATCACGGCCCCCGTCCACTGCGCCCCGCCCGCGAACAAGCCGACACCCGCCGAGCGCGACACCTGCCGGCCCTGGCTGGTCCGCGAGATCGAGCTGCTGCGGCCGACGCTGCGCTCGGCGGTGGTGCTCGGCGCGTTCGGCTGGCAGGCGGCGCTGCCGGTGCTGGCGGCGGCCGGGTGGGAAGTGCCGCGCCCGCGGCCGGAGTTCGGCCACGGGGCGCGCACGACGCTGCGGCGGGGCGACGGGGGCGCGCCGCTGGAGCTGTTCGGGTGCTACCACGTCAGCCAGCAGAACACCTTCACCGGGCGGCTGACGCCGGCGATGCTGCGGGAGGTGCTGACGGCGGCGGGGAGGGCGGCGGGGCTGTAGCGGGGGCTGCGGCGCGGGGGCCGGTGGGCAGCCCCCGCGCCGGGGCCTCGGGCCGGCCTCAGGCCAGTCTCGGGCCGGCCTTCGGGTACGCCCCGGGGAGGCGCTCGCCGTGCGGTGTCAGTGGGAGCTTCCATACTGGGCCCATGACACCTGACCAGCTTCGCGCCGCCTGCCTGGAGCCGAACGGGGCCGTCGAGGAGTGGCCCTTCGACCGCGAGCGGGCGATCTCCGTCTTCAAGGTCGGCGGCAAGATGTTCGCGCTCAGCGAGCTGGCCGCCGCGCCGCTGTCGGTGAGCCTGAAGTGCGAGCCGGACCTGGCGGTGCAACTGCGCGCGGCGCACCCGGAGATCGTCGGCGGGTATCACCTGAACAAGCGCCACTGGAACACCGTCCGCCTCGACGGCGCCGTGCCCGAGGACCTGGTGCTGGAGATGATCGAGGACTCGTACGACCTGGTGGTGGCCAAACTCCCCCGCGCCCAGCGCCTGGCCCTGGACTGGCCCGGGGAGCGCGAACGCATACCCCCGGGCGCGTAGCCGCCGGGGGCGTAGCCGCCGGGGGCGTCGGCTCAGGGCGTCTCGGAGTTGAGGCGGCGTACGGCGCCGACGGCGTCCCCGAGGGTCATGTGGTTCACGGCCACGATGGTCGGCAGCCGGCCGCGCAGCAGTGCGCACGTCCGGGCCCGGTGGACGATGACGTCGGCGGCGTTGACGGCGGCGGATTCGGCGCGGGGGGCGCCGGTGCCGTGGGTGACGAAGTGGTTGAGGAGGAAGAGCCGCTTGCGGGGGTCGCTGCCGCCGCGGTGGGGGGCGCAGCTCAGGTCGTCGGCGCTGCGGGCGTGGTAGGGGGTCTCGACGGCGTAGTCGTAGAAGTTGCGGTACCAGGGCGCGGGCCCGTCGGCCTCCTCGGCGAAGACCACGAGCCGCCGCCCCGAGCGGGCCATCTCCCCGAGCGTCGGCCAGGGCGCGGCGGGGTCGGGGGCGGGCCGGTGCAGATACGGCCCCAGGCCGGCGGTGCGGAAGGCGCGGGCGGTGTCGCGGGGGGTGACGGCGTCCTGCAGGATCAGGGTCACCACGTCCCGCGGATGCGCCTCCAGCCAGTCGCGCAGCTCGCGCAGTTGCGAGGTGAGGGGGGTGGCGCCCATCCGGCACGCCCCGTGGCACAGCCACGTCCCGGGCCGCGGCCGTACGACGGAGTCCACGGCCCGTACGAGGGTGGCCCGCGCGGCGGCGTCGAGCCCCCCGGTACCGGCGGGCGGCACGAGCCGCTCGGCGGTCTCCCAGTAGTGGGTGTCGAGAAGCAGCGCACGGGCGCCGCGGTCGAGCTGCCCGGTGACGGAGACGTCCTGGTGCGCCCCGAGGAACCCGTCGGGCACGGTGGCCATGGCGTTGTGCGCCCCGACCTGCACGACGCGGTCGTACGGCCGCCCGCACAGGGCGACGTCACCGTTGCAGGCGAGCGCGTCCTCGGAGGGCACCCCGACCAGCACCCACACCTGCGCGACGGCAGCGACAAGCGCGGCAACAACGGCACCCCGGCGCCCCCACCGGGAACGGGACGCCCGGGGCGGGGGTGAGGGGGTGTCGGTGGCGGACAGGGCGGCGGGGGTACGGGTACGCGGAGCCGCGGGGGCCGCGCCCGCGGGGCCGTCGGCGCCCGGAGAGTGGGGCGCCTTCGGCGCGGGTGCCGCAGAGGCGGTACGGCCCGGTGGGGGCGGTGGTTCGTTCACGCCGGTGGCCGGCGGAGCGCAGGGGGCACCCGGGCGCGCCGGGGCGCCGGCCCCCGCAGGGCGGGGCGCCTGCGACGCGGGCGCGGCAGAGACGGTACGGCCCGCCGGGGGCGGTGACGCGGGAGGCCCGGGGGCGGGTGACGGAGCAGCGGGAGGCTGCGCGGTGGAGGGCCGCGGAGTGGCGGCGGACGCCGGTGCCGGCGCGGCGTCGCCCGTGGCCGGCGCGGCATGGCCCGTGGCCGGCGCGGCATGGCCCGTCGCCGGCCCGGCGGGGTCCCCGGCTGACGTGGCCGGGTCCCCGGCTGACGTGGCGTCGTCCGTCGGCGGCACGTCGCGGCCCGCGGTCGGCGCGATTATGCGGTGCGGGTTGTCGCGGACGGTGCCGGGGGCGGGGCGGGCCGGAGCGGGGGGCGCCTGCGTGGACGCGGCGTGCGCTGCCCCGGCGCGCGTGCCCGTGGCGTTTCCGCCCGTGCATGCGGCGCCCGTGTGCGCGGCACGCGGACCCGCGGTGGCCCTGACCGCCGCGAGGGCGCGGTGCAGGGTTCTGCGGGCGGGCGGGGCCGTGGTGAGAGCCAGGGCGGTAGCGGTGAGGGCCAGGGCGAGCAGGGCCGCGGACCAGGTCAGGACCGCCTCGCGGTAGAGCCCGGCCACCACGTCCGCGAGCAGCGCCGACACGCTCGGCGGCAGGCCGTCCGGCACCAGCCCCGCGGCGGTCGGCAGCGTCGCCCACACCGCCGTCCCCGCCGCGGCCGTCAGCACCGCGGCGCCCGCGCACGCAGCCGCGGCGGTACGCACCCGGTGGCGCCCGCGCCGGGCCGCCGCGCGCAGCGCCAGCGCCCCGGCCCCGGCCGCCGCGGCGGCCACCCCGGCGACGGCCCACCACGACGCGGACCCGGCGAGCACGACCCGTACCACCGCCCCGCCCTCCGGCATCCACCCCGGAGACTGCGAAGCGGCGCCCGCCCCCGGATCCGTCCCGGCCCCGGCCTCCACCACCAACGGCACCCGCCGCTCCCCCACCGCACCCCCCGGCACCGCCGACGCCGCCCCCGGCCGCCCCGCCGCATCCCCCGCGCCGCCCCCCGGCGCCTGCGGGACCCCATCGCCCGCCGTCTCACCCCGCGCTTCCGCCGACCACAGGTCCGGCCGTCCCACCGCCACTCCCCGCCCGGTCAACGGCGGTCGCACCGCCGCCCCCGGCCCGCCCCCCACGCTCCCGCCCCCCGCCGACGGCGACGGCCCGCGCGGCTCCGCGCCCGCGCCCGCCCCCGGCAGCAGCTCGTCCAGCGCCGTCATGATGCGGCGCGCCGTACCCGGCGGCCACGTGTCGTGGACGAAGGCCGCGACCGCGCCGCGCAGCGCCGCCGCCAGGGTCGGCGCCTGGCGTGCGGGGGTCACGTATGTGCGAAGGCGGGTGATGAGCTGGGTGAGGCCGCGGGCCGCCGCCGGGTCCGCGTCGGCGCGCAGCGCGCGCAGCCGGTCGCTGCCCGCCTCGGTCGCGCTCTTCGCCACCGGGCCGCGCCACTCGTCACCCGGCGCCGCCCGGCCGGTGCCGGTCAGCGCCTCGACCAGGGCCCGCGCCTGCCGGTCCGCCGCCTGCTCCAGCGCCGGCCGCGGCACCAGCAGCGGCAGGTTGTCGACCACCGTGTCGCTGCGCAGCGGGATGCCCAGCACGCCCGCGCGCAGCGCCCGGCGGACCGCGGGGTCCGGCAGCACCTCGTCGTACACGCGCCGGTAGCCGTCGGCCTCCCGCACCGCGCCCGTGTAGTACGCCGGGTCGGCCACCGTGGACCGGCACACCAGCAGCACCGTCAGCGCACTCAGCAGCGCGGCGGTGACCGCCGTCCAGATCCGCCGCGCCCCTGGCATGCACTCAGCGTCGGCACCTCCCCGGCCGCGGGCCAGCGCAAGGCGCCCGAAAGAGCGAGCGGAAAAAGCCGGTTGCACCAAGCCGGACGGCCGCCGGGAACCACGCGGTGCCCCGCGGCCCGGCGGCCCGAAGCCCGCCCTCAGTCCGGCCCCGGCCTCAGCCGGGCCCCGCGGTCAGTCCAGTCCCGCCTTCTCCAGCGCCGTGCAGCACGTGTCCACCATCATCCGCGTCACCACGTACGGGTCCACGTTCGCGTTCGGCCGCCGGTCCTCGATGTATCCCTTGCCGTCCTTCTCCACCTGCCACGGAATCCGCACCGACGCCCCGCGGTCCGACACCCCGTACGAGTACTCGTCCCACGGCGCCGTCTCGTGCGCCCCCGTCAGCCGGCTCTCCACGCCCGCCCCGTACGCGCGCACGTGCGCCAGCGGCTTGTCGCCCTCGCCCAGCGCCTCGCAGGCGGCGATGATCGCCTCGTAGCTCTCGCGCATCCGCCGGGTGGAGAAGTTGGTGTGCGCGCCCGCGCCGTTCCAGTCGCCCTTCGCGGGCTTGGGGTCGAGGGTGGCGGAGACGCCGAACGCCTCGGCCGTACGGTAGAGGAGCCAGCGCGCGACCCAGAGCTGGTCCGCGACCTCCAGCGGGCTGAGCGGGCCCACCTGGAACTCCCACTGCCCCGGCATGACCTCGGCGTTGATGCCGGACAGGCCGAGGCCCGCCCGGAGGCAGTTGTCGAGGTGGGCCTCGACGACCTCGCGGCCGAAGATCTCGTCGGCGCCGACACCGCAGTAGTAGCCGCCCTGCGGGGCCGGGAAGCCGTTCTCGGGGAAGCCGAGGGGGCGGGAGCCCCGGAAGAAGGTGTACTCCTGCTCGATGCCGAAGACCGGCTCCTGGGCGGCGTAGCGCTCGGCGGCCTCGCGCAGCTCGGCGCGGGTGTTGGAGGCGTGCGGGCTCAGGTCCGTGTCGAGGACCTCGCAGAGCACGAGCACGTCGGCGCCGCCGCGCAGCGGGTCGGGGCAGACGAAGACGGGCTGGAGGACGCAGTCGGAGGAGGCGCCCTGGGCCTGGTTGCTGCTGGAGCCGTCGAAGCCCCAGACGGGCGGCTCGGCGCCGGTCTCGACGATCTTGGTCTTCGAACGCAGCTTGGCGGTGGGCAGGGTGCCGTCGATCCAGATGTACTCGGCCTTGTAGCGCGCGGGGCGGCTCGATGTGTGGCTCACGGTCGTCGTCCTTCGTACCGGGTGCGGGCGAGGCGCAGTCGTCCCGCAGGTGTGCGGTGTTGTCCTGCCGGCAGCGTCGCAAGCTGCGGTTTCCCGACCGTTGCCCGGATGTAAACCCGGTGTGTCCCGGCACGCGGTGCGGCCCTCCCGGCCGGCTCGTACGGCCCCTCGTACGGCCCCTCGTACGGCCCCCCGTACGGCTTCCCGGACAGCGGGGTGGTGCTAGCTACACCCCGGCCCGGGGGTACGGCCCCGTGCCGCCGTCCGGGGCACGCGGCAGACTGTGACGTGCGCCCGGAGAAACGGGCCGCGCGAGGCAGAGCCGCGCGAGGAGCAGAGGGGAAACACGGAGATGATCTTCCGGAACTGGGCGCTCGCCGGCATACGGGCGCTGGCGCTGACGGTGCTGTGCACCGCGGTCTCGATCACGCTCTTCGTGCTGACCCTCGTCTCCGTCGTGCTCATCCCCGTGCTCGGCATCGGCCTGGTCACCACGCCCTGGGTGCTGGAGGGCGTGCGCTGGCAGGCCAACCTGCGCCGGCTGCTCGCCGCGCAGTGGTCGGACGTGCGCATCCCGGCCACGTACCGCCCCTGGCCGCCGAACCTGCAGGGCGGGCCCGTCGGCCAGGCGCAGCGCACCCGCCACCTGCTCACCGACCCGGCGACCTGGCGCGACGTGCGCTGGCTGTTCACCGACATGATCGCGGGGTCGGTCCTCGCCATCGTGACGGTCGCGCTGACCTTCTACCCGCTGGAGGGGTACGTGATCGCCGCCGGCGTCTGGTCCCCCATGACCGGCGGCGGCGACAACACGTACTGGTACGGCTTCGTGCCCGTGTCCTCGCAGAGCACCGCGTTCATGGCCGCCGGGCTCGGCTCCGCGCTGCTCGTCGTCGGCCTCTTCACCAGCCACCGCTTGCTGACCGCGCACTTCCAGATGACCAAGGGCGTGCTGGCGCCGCGCGAGGTCGAGCTGGCCCAGCGGGTCGCGCGGCTGACGGAGACCCGCTCGGATGCCGTCGACAACTCCGCCGCCGAGCTGCGCCGCATCGAGCGCGACCTGCACGACGGCGCGCAGGCCCGGCTGGTCGCCATGGGCATGAGCCTGGGCACCATCGAAGCGCTCATCGAGAAGGACCCGGCGAAGGCGAAGGAGCTGGTGTCGAAGGCGCGCGGCGAGTCCGCCGAGGCGCTGACGGAGCTGCGCGACCTGGTGCGGGGCATCCACCCGCCGGTGCTCGCGGAGCGCGGGCTCGCGGACGCGGTCCGGGCGCTGGCGCTGCGCATGCCGGTGCCGATCGAGGTGGACATCGACCTGGGTACGCCGCCGGGGCGGGCGGCGGAGCCGGTGGAGTCGGCGGCGTACTTCGCGATCAGCGAGGTGCTGACGAACGCCGTCAAGCACGCGCAGGCGGACCGCGTCTGGCTGGACATGGGCTACCGCGACGGCATGCTGCGGATCGCGATCACGGACGACGGCCGCGGCGGCGCGTCGGCGGCCAAGGGCTCCGGGCTCGCCGGGGTGGAGCGCCGGCTGGGTACATTCGACGGCGTACTGGCCGTCAACAGCCCGGTCGGCGGCCCCACGATGGTGACCCTGGAGATTCCGTGCGAGCTGTCATCGCCGAAGACCTCTTCCTTCTGAGGGACGGTCTCGTCCGCATGCTCGAAGCGTATGACTTCGAGATCCTGGCCGCGGTGGACAACGGCCCGGCGCTGGCGCGGGCCCTGGACGAGCTGGAGCCTGACGTCGCGGTGGTCGACGTCCGGCTGCCGCCGTCGTTCTCGGACGAGGGCCTGCAGTGCGCGCTGCAGGCGCGGGCGAAGCGGCCGGGGCTGCCGGTGCTGGTGCTCTCGCAGCACGTGGAGCAGTTGTACGCGCGCGAGCTGCTGGCCGACGAGCGCGGCGGAGTGGGCTATCTGCTCAAGGACCGGGTGTTCGACGCGGACCAGTTCATCGACGCGGTACGCCGCGTGGCGGGCGGCGGTACGGCGATGGACCCGCAGGTCATCTCGCAGTTGCTGAGCCGGCGGGCGGCGCAGGACCAGCCGGTGAACACGCTCACGCCGCGGGAGCGCGAGGTGATGGAGCTGATGGCGCAGGGGCGGTCCAACGCGGCGATCGCGGAGCGGCTGGTGGTCACGGAGCGGGCGGTGGCCAAGCACACGTCGAACATCTTCGGCAAGCTGGGGCTGCCGCCGTCGGACGACGACAACCGCCGGGTGCTGGCGGTGCTGGCGTACCTGGACCGGGGCTGACCGGGGCGCGCGGGAGGCTCGGAGCACGGTCCGCGGACGAGAGCACTGCTCTCGGAGCACCGCTCACCGACCAGAGCACCGCTCACGGAACCGACCCGACGGCCGGTCACTTTCGCCCGTTTCCCTCCGTTGCCCCCTCCCCCCGCGCGTGGCTACGGTCCGCTGATGACGGACATGACACGACGCACGATCCTGGGCACGGCCGGCGCGCTCGGCGCCGGCGCGGCACTCGTCGGCGGGCCGGCGCACGCCCGTAGCGTGCCGGCCGGGGACGGTACGGCGGCCGGCGGGAGGTTCGACGTGGCGGCGGCCCGGGAGGCGCTGGAGCGGCTGCTGCCCGACCACGCCCGGCAGTTCGCGCTCACCGCCCTCGACGGCGCCGAGCGGTTCACCGTACGCAGCCGGGCCGGCCTGATCGAGGTCGGCGGCACCAGCCCCGCGGTGCTCCTCACCGGCGTGCACTGGTATCTGAAGTATACCTGCCGCGCCGTCGTCTCCTGGTCCGGCAGCCAGACCCGGCTGCCGCGCACGCTCCCCGCGCCCGCCGCGCCCGTGGAGCGCCGCGCCACCGTCCCGGCCCGGTTCGCGCTCAACGACACGCACGACGGCTACACCGGCCCGTACCAAGGCTGGCCGCGCTGGGAGCGGTTCCTCGACGTGCTCGCCCTGCACGGCTGCAACCAGGTGCTCGTCACCCCCGGCACCGAGGCCGTCTACCACCGGCTGCTCACGGACTTCGGCTACTCCGACGCCGAGGCCCGCGCCTGGCTGCCCGCACCCAGCCACCAGCCCTGGTGGCTGCTGCAGAACATGAGCGGCTACGGCGGCCCCGTCAGCCCCGCGCTGCTGGCCGAGCGCACCGAACTGGGCCGGCGCATCACCGCCCGCCTGCGCGAGCTGGGCATGTCCCCCGTCCTGCCCGGCTACTTCGGCACCGTCCCCGGCGGCTTCGCCGACAGGAACCCCGGCGCCCGCACCGTCCCCCAGGGCACCTGGTCGGGCCTGCCCCGCCCCGACTGGCTGGACCCGCGCACCGATGTCTTCCGCGACGTCGCCGCCGCGTTCTACCGGCACCAGGAGGAGCTGTTCGGCCCCGTACAGCACCTGAAGATGGACCTGCTGCACGAGGGCGGCGACCCCGGCGACGTGCCCGTACCGGAGGCCGCGCGCGCCGTCGAGACCGCGCTGCAGACCGCCCGCCCCGGCGCGACGTGGGTCATCCTCGGCTGGCAGGAGAACCCGCGGCGCGACCTGCTCGACGGCCTCGCGCACCCCGAGCGGATGCTCGTCGTCGACGGCCTGTCGGACCTGGAGCGGATCAGCGACCGCGAGGCGGACTGGGGCGGCGTGCCGTACGCCTTCGGCACCATCCCCAACTTCGGCGGGCGCACCACTATCGGCGCCAAGACCCACATGTGGGCGGAGCGCTTCGCCGCCTGGCGCGACAAGCCGGGCAGCGCCTGCGCCGGCACCGCGTACATGCCGGAGGCCGCCGAGCGCGACCCGGCGGCGCTGGAGCTCTTCAGCGAGCTGGCGTGGCGGGAGGAGCCGGTGGACCGCACGGCGTGGTTCGAGGAGTACGCCGCCGTGCGCTACGGCGGCGAGGACGCGGCGGCGCGCACGGCGTTCGCGACGCTGCGCGAGACGGCGTACGCGATCTCCAGCGCCGACGGCCGCCCGCACGACTCGGTCTTCGCCGCCCGGCCGTCGCTCGACGCCCTCTCCGGCGCGTACTACGCCACGAAGACCCCGGCCTTCGACCTCGCCGAGTTCGACAAGGCGTTCGGCGCGCTGCTGGCCGTCGCGCCGGCGCTGCGTGCCTCCGACGCGTACCGGCACGATCTCGTCGATTTCGCCCGGCAGGCGCTCGCCAGCCGCTCGCGGGTGCTGCTGCCGCAGCTCAAGGCGGCGTACGGGCGGAAGGACGCCACCGCGTTCCGTACGCTGTCCGACCTGTGGCTGCGGCTGATGGCGCTCAGCGACGAGATCACCGGCGCACACCGCGCTTTCCTCCTCGGCCCGTGGCTCGCCGACGCCCGCCGGATGGCCGCCGACGACGTGGAGGCCGCGCTGCTGGAGCGCACCGCGCGGGTGCTGGTGACCACCTGGGCCGACCGCCCCACCGCCGACGGCGGGCACCTCGCGGACTACGCGAACCGCGACTGGTCCGGGCTGATCCGCGACGTCCACGCGCCGCGCTGGCAGGCGTACCTGGAGGAGCTGCAGGACGCGCTGGCGGCGGGGCGCGACCCTGAGCCCTTCGACTGGTACGCGGTCGAGGAGCCCTGGACGCGGCAGCGCAATCCGTACCCCGAGCGCCCCTCCGGCGACGCGCACGCCCTCGCGCGCCGCGTCCACGACGTGCTCGCCACGGCCCCGTACCAGGGCGTCGTGACCGCCGTCGCCGATCCCCCGGCGCTGGCGCCGGGCGGGACGGGGCGGCTGACGGCCGCGTTCCGCAACATGTGCGGGCTGGCCGCCACGGGTCCGGTGGAGCTGGAGCTGACCGGCCTCGACGCCGCGCCGCCGGGTGCGGTCACCCTGCCGGGCGTGGCGGAGGCGGGGCGGGCGGAGTTCGCGTGGGAGGTACGGGCCCCCGCGGGGCCGCCCGCGGAGCCGCTGACGCCGCTGGCGTACGAGGTGCGCACGGCGTACGGGATGGCGGGGCAGGCCCCGGTGACGGTGCACTCGCCGGGCACGCTGTTCGTCGCGGGCCCGCTGGACGACAGCGTCGCCACGGTCACCACGAACGCCGCCGTCTTCGGCCAGCTCGGCGACCGCTGGGCGGTCGACGGGGGCGGGGCGGACATGTGGAAGGCGACGACGGAGTTCGGCGCGGTCTTCCGGCCGGGGTCGCTGGCCTCCGGCGGCTCGGTGACGCTGACCGTCGACGCGCAGGCGCCGACGGGCCCGTGGGCGCGGGCGGGCATCGTGGCCCGCAACGACCTGCGGACGGCGGGCGCGGCCGGGTTCCTCAACCTGGCGGTGACCCCGGCGAACGGCGTGGTGCTGTCGTACGACTCGAACGGCGACGGGACGCTGGACACGTACCGCCGCGTCGAGGGCGTGACGGCACCGGTCACGCTGCGGCTGACGCGCGCGGGCGGGGAGTTCACCGGTGAGTTCACCGGGGCGTTCTCGACGGACGGCGGGGCGACGTGGCGGACGGTGGCGACGGTCACCGTGCCGGGGACGGCGGGGACGCAGGACGCCGGGCTGTTCATGTCGGCCGCGGCGGGGGTGCGGGGGACGGTGGAGTTCAGCGGGTGGACGAGCAGCTGAGAGGTGCGGGGCCGCCCCGGGGCGGGGTGACCATCTGAGGATTCACTCGTTCAACCCAGCGTGGATCAGCAGGCCGTCACCGCCCGGGGGGCCGCGCAGCCGCCTCCGCCCCCGGACACCGTCTCCTCACCCGTCGACGTCGCGCAGGCCGAGGCCGCGGTCGTCGAGCACTACGCGCACCTGACGCGGCTCGCGTACCTGCTCCTGCCGGCCGAACAGAACCGCGGCAAGCGGGTCCTGGCGGCGCACGGCATGGTGCAACGCTCACTGCCCCGGGGCCGCACGGCCCCGGGGGCCCCGGCGGGCGGCACACGGGGCGGCGGGGTGCGCGGCACCGGGGTCCCGGCGGTCGCGGTGCCGGGACCCCGGACGGACGCCGGCGGGCGGGGCGGCGGCCCGGGGGCTTGGGGCACGGAGAACGCGGACAGCGGGAGCCGTCCGGCGGAGGGCTCCCCCGACGCGGGAGCCGCCGGGGGCCGGGGTCCGGGCACGGCGAAGCCGGGCCGCGCGGACGGAGCCGCGGACACGACGGACACGGACCGCGGGAACCGTTCCGCGACGGGCTCCCGCGCCGCGGACGGCACCACGGACCGCAATCGGCGCGCGGCGAAGCCGGACCGCGGCGACGGACTCACGGACACGGCGGACACGGACCGCCGAAGCCGCTCCGCGGAGGGCTGCCCCACCGCGGACGACGCCCCGTACGGGGATCGGCGCACGGCGAAGCCGGGCTCCGGCAACGGGCTCGCGGGTACGGCGGGCGCGGGCCGCCGGAGGCCCTCCGCGGAGGGCCTCCCCGGTACGGACGCCGGTACGGACGACGGTACGGGCCGGGGGCCCGGTCCGGCGGCGGAGGCGGACGGCACGTACGGCTCGGTGAGCAGCACGTACGGCTCGGCGGACGGTGCGTCCGGCCTTGAGGACGGTGCGGGGTGGCGGCCCGGCGGCGACGCCGGGGCCGGGTACGACTACGTGCGGCTGCGGATCGTACGGGCCGCGCTCGAAGCCGGGCGGCCCCGGCGCCCGCTCCGGCTGCCGCCGGCCGGGCGGCTGCCGAGCCCGCTGCCGCGGCTCTGGGGGCTGCGGCTCCACCCGCGCCCGGGCGGCTCCGACGAGCTGGCCCTCGACCGCGCCCTCGCGGCGCTCCCCGCGCCGGCCCGCGCCGCGTACGTCCTGCGCGGCCTCGAAGCGCTGCCCGACCCCGCCGTGCGGCGGCTGCTCGCGGCGGCCGGTGCCGAGGACCCCGGGGCCGCGCTCGCCGCCGCCGACCGCGTCGCGGAGCCGCCCGGCAGCGCGGAGCGGCGGCTGCTGTTCTCCCCCGAGTTCGACCCCTGCTCGCTGCAGGCCCGCCCCACCGACCTGCTCCGGCGCCGCCAGCACACCCGCGCCGCGCTCGCCGCCGCCGCGGCCTTCGTCGCGGTCGTCGCCCTGCTCGGCGTCCCCGGCGCCGAGAACGGCACGGACGACGCGGCGGCACCCCCGTACGCCCGCAACGCCTTCGCCGAGCAGGCCCTCGACCCGACGCAGCTCGTCGGCGCCGGCCGCGCCGACTGGGAGCGCACCGGCCGTGCCGACTTCGCCGCCTGGCCGGCGCGCGGCGCCCGTACCGGCGACACCGCGCTGCTGCGCCGGGCGCTGAACGTCTGGGCCCGCCCGGGCGAGTCCGTACGGCTCTCCGCGACGCCCGGCACCGCCGCCGGGCCGCCCGCGGGACCACCGCGGCTGCTGTATGCGGGGGACGTCGACCGGGCGACCGTCGTCCTCTTCCACGACGGGCTGCGGCTGGTGCGGTACGCGGAGCTGCGGGGCAAGCCGGGCGCCGCGGTGCTGGACTTCGCCCGCGCCGACGCGGCGGACGCGGCGAGCGCGCTGGCCGTCGTCGTCGCCCGCACGGACGGCAACGTCCGCTATCTGACCGCCCCCTGGGTCTCCGGCGTCTCGCTGCGCGAGCTGCTGGACCCGGCTGCTCCGGCGCAGCGGGTCGGCCGCGACACGGACGGCGTCACCGACCCCGTCCCCAGCCCCCCGCTGCCCACCACCGCCCCGGCGGAGAACGGCACCCCCGGGACCCCCGGCGGAGCGCCCCGCGACGAGACGGACACCGGCGAGACGACGGACCCGGCGGCACCCGGCGAGGAAACGGGGGGCGAGCGGCCACAGGGGGCACGGGCGGAGGACGCCCGGACCCCCGCGGAGAACGGCGCCCCCGGCGGCGAGCCCCACGACGAGACGGACACGGGCGTGGCCACGGACCTGGCGGCACCCGAGGAAGCGCCGGAGGGCGAACGGGCACAGGGCGCGCGGGCCGAGGACGCCCAGACCACCGACGCCCCCGCCGGGACACCCGGAGCACGGGCCCCCGGCACCCCGGCCCCCGCAAGCGAGACCGACACCCAGGCACCCGCCGCTCAGCCACCCGGCGCAGAGACGACACCTGGAGCACACGCCCCGGGCGCCCCGGCCGCCGCCGCAAGCGGGACACCCGCCACGGAGCACCCCACCGCCCGCCAGCCCTGTACCACCTGGCCCGCCCTGGAGCTGCGCACCCGCCCCTCCGCCGGCACCGGCGCGCCCGCCCAGCTCGCGACCGACCTCGGCGAGCTGGTGCCCGCCCGGCTGACGTACGGCTCCCCGGCCGCCGCCACGGACGTCGCCGGCGGCGCCGCCCGCGACCGCTGGGCCCGTACCGCGTGCCACCTCGCCGCGCTCCGCGCCCACGGCGTACGGACGGTCAACTCCTGGACGTTCGCCGGCCAGCCGCTGCCCGAGGCGGGCGGCACGGCAGCCTGGGTGTGCACCCGCGCCGACACCTGGCGCGGCACGGGCGGGGTGACCCTGGCGCAGTTCCAGCCGCCGACGGCGGACCCGCGGCAGCAGGGCGCGGTGGCGGCCCGCGCGCTGGACACCACGGCATGCGGCGTACGGGCGCCGCACGCGCTGGCGGGCGTACTGTGGAAGGCGCGCTCCGGCAGTTGGTACGTGCTGGCGGCGGGCAGCCGCGACGTCACCTCGGTCACCGCGTCGGGCGGCGTCAGCGGCGCGGCGCAGGGCCGGTTCCTGGCCGCGGCGGCGACACGCGGCGCCCGCGCGGAACTGACCGCGACCCTCCCGGACGGCTCGACGCTCCACCCCCCGTCGTAGCGGCCGGCAGCACGGCGACCCGCCCTCCTGCGCACCGGCGGACGGACACGCACCCTGTGGGACGACGCACACTGGAAGCCAGGCCACGCAGCAGCGAGCGCAGCCGGTGGCGACACGCCTCACCCGGCCGCTGCCGCGGACGGATCCACCCCGCCGCGCCCGCCGCAGGCGAAACGCGGTGGAAACTCCCTACCGTGATACTGAGGGCCGGGCCGCCCCCACCACCGAGTCACCTGCGAGGATGTGGACCATGGAGAAGCAGCAGGAGTTCGTGCTCCGGACCCTGGAGGAGCGCGACATCCGGTTCGTGCGGCTGTGGTTCACCGACGTGCTGGGCTTCCTGAAGTCCGTCGCCGTCGCCCCCGCCGAGCTTGAGCAGGCGTTCGACGAGGGCATCGGCTTCGACGGCTCGGCGATCGAGGGCTTCGCCCGGGTGCACGAGTCCGACATGCTCGCCAAGCCCGACCCCGGCACGTTCCAGGTCCTGCCCTGGCGCGCCGAGACCCCCGGCACGGCGCGGATGTTCTGCGACATCCTCATGCCCGGCGGCTCGCCGTCCTTCGCCGATCCGCGGTACGTGCTGAAACGGATCCTCGCCAAGACCTCCGACCTGGGTTTCACCTTCTACACCCACCCCGAGATCGAGTTCTTCCTGCTGAAGGAGAAGCCGGTCGACGGCAGCCGCCCGGTGCCCGCGGACAGCTCCGGCTACTTCGACCACACCCCGCAGAACGTCGGCATGGACTTCCGCCGGCAGGCGATCACGATGCTGGAGTCGATGGGCATCTCGGTGGAGTTCTCGCACCACGAGGGCGCCCCCGGGCAGCAGGAGATCGACCTGCGCTACGCGGACGCGCTGGCCACCGCCGACAACATCATGACGTTCCGGCTGATCATGAAGCAGGTGGCGCTGGAGCAGGGCGTGCAGGCGACGTTCATGCCGAAGCCGTTCTCGGAGTACCCGGGCTCCGGGATGCACACGCACCTGTCGCTCTTCGAGGGCGACCGCAACGCCTTCCACGAGTCGGGTTCGGAGTACCAGCTCTCCAAGGTCGGCCGCTCCTTCATCGCTGGGCTGCTGCGGCACGCCGCGGAGGTGTCCGCGGTGACGAACCAGTGGGTGAACTCGTACAAGCGCATCTGGGGCGGCTCCCAGCGCACCGCGGGCGCGGGCGGGGAGGCGCCGTCGTACATCTGCTGGGGCCACAACAACCGCTCGGCGCTCGTCCGCGTCCCGCTCTACAAGCCGGGCAAGACGGGCTCCACCCGCATCGAGGTCCGCTCTCTCGACGCCGGCTGCAACCCCTATCTGGCGTACGCGATGCTCCTGGCCGCCGGCCTGAAGGGCATCGAGGAGGGCTACGAGCTGCCGCCCGGCGCCGAGGACGACGTGTGGGCGCTGACGGACGCGGAGCGGCGCGCGATGGGTATCGAGCCGCTGCCGCAGAACCTCGGCGAGGCGATCGGGCTGATGGAGCGGAGCGAGATCTGCGCGGAGACGCTCGGCGAGCACGTCTTCGACTTCTTCCTGCGGAACAAGAAGCAGGAGTGGGAGGAGTACCGCTCCGAGGTCACGGCCTTCGAGCTGCGCAAGAGCCTGCCGGTGCTGTAGGACGCGACCCGCGCGGCCGGGGGCGGCCGTAGGCTCATGGTGTCGTGATCACGGGACGGGAGGCGGTGCGCGCGATGGCGGTTCCGCAGGGGCGCAGGTCCAGCGCGTTCACCCGGCTGCTGCGCTACGGGTTCGGCGAGCCGGCCGACGCCGCGCGGCTGCTGCAGTCCCCGGTGCTCGACGGCGTACGGGACGATCCCGTGCTGCTCGACGCGCTGGGCGGCGCCGCGGATCCGGACGGGGCGCTGCTCGGTCTGGTGCGGCTCGCGGAGGCGCTGGCGCCGGAGCGGCGGCAGGTGCTGCTCGACACGCTGGTGGCCGCCAAGCCGCTGCGCGACCGGCTGCTGGGGGTGCTCGGCGCGTCCGAGGCGCTGGGCGACCATCTGGCGCGGCAGCCGGACGACTGGGAGTCGCTGGTCACGTACGAGGCGGCCGATCTGCATCCGACGACGGCGGAGTTCGAGCGGGCGCTCGCCGAGGGCGTGTGGGGGGCGCGCGGCGCACGGCTGCCGCGGGCCGACGCGCTGCGGGTGGCGTACCGGCGGGCGCTGCTGGGGATCGCCGCCCGGGACGTGTGCGGCACGACGGACGTGGTGCAGGCCGCGGCGGAGCTGGCGGACCTGGCGACGGCGACGCTGCGGGCGGCGCTGGAGATCGCCTGCGAGGAGCAGCCCGAGGACGCCGCGCGCTGCCGGCTGGCGGTGATCGGGATGGGCAAGTGCGGCGGGCGGGAGCTGAACTACGTCTCGGACGTGGACGTCATCTTCGTCGCCGAGCCGCGCGACGAAGCGCTGGGCGGCGGCCAGGGCGCCGACCACGGCGCCGAGCGTGCCGCCATGCAGGCCGCGACCCGTCTCGCCGCCCGCCTGATGCGCGTCTGCTCGGACACCACCGCCGAGGGCACCATCTGGCCCGTGGACGCCAACCTGCGCCCCGAGGGCCGCAACGGCCCGCTGGTGCGCACCCTCTCCTCGCATCTCGCGTACTACCAGCGCTGGGCCAAGACCTGGGAGTTCCAGGCCCTGTTGAAGGCCCGCCCGGTCGCGGGCGACACGGAGCTGGGCGCGGCGTACGCGGACGCCATCGCGCCGATGGTGTGGCAGGCGGCGGAGCGCGAGAACTTCGTGCCGGACGTGCAGCAGATGCGCCGCCGGGTGGTGGCGAACATCCCGGCGGCGCAGCTCGACCGGGAGCTGAAGCTGGGCCCCGGCGGGCTGCGGGACGTGGAGTTCGCGGTGCAGTTGCTCCAGCTCGTCCACGGCCGCGCCGACGCCTCGCTGCGCAGCGGCACGACCCTGGACGCGCTGGCCGCGCTCGCCGCCGGCGGGTACGTGGGGCGCGCCGACGCCGCCGCGCTGGACGCCGCGTACCGCTTCCTGCGCTCGCTGGAGCACCGCATCCAGCTCCAGAAGCTGCGCCGTACGCACCTGGTGCCCGAGGGCGAGCACGAGCTGCGCGCGCTCGGCCGCTCGCTGGCGCGGCTGCTGCCCGACGAGGGCCGGGGCGACCCGGTGGCGCAACTGCGCAAGGCGTGGCGGCGGCACTCCTTCGAGGTGCGGCGGCTGCACGAGAAGCTCTTCTACCGCCCGCTGCTCGACGCCGTCGCCCGGCTCGCGCCCGGCGAGGTGCGGCTGACGCCGGACGCCGCCCGGGAGCGGCTGGTGGCCCTCGGGTACGAGGACCCGGCGGCGGCGCTGCGCCACCTGCAGGCGCTGACGGCGGGCATGAGCCGGAAGGCGGCGATCCAGCGGACGCTGCTGCCGGTGCTGCTGGGCTGGTTCGGCGACTCGGCCGACCCGGACGCCGGGCTGCTGAACTTCCGCAAGGTCTCGGACGCCCTGGGCAGCACGCCGTGGTATCTGCGGCTGCTGCGCGACGAGGGCGCGGCGGCGGAGAACCTGGCGCGGGTGCTGTCCTCGGGCCGGCTCGCGCCCGACCTGCTGCTGCGGGCGCCGGAGGCGGTGGCGCTGCTCGGCGACGAGCAGGGGCTGCGGGCCCGCGGGCGGGCGCACCTGGAGCAGGAGACGCTGGCGGCCGTGGGCCGGCACACGGACCCGGAGGCGGCGGTGGCGGCGGCCCGCGGGGTGCGGCGGCGGGAGCTGTTCCGTACCGCGGCGGCCGACCTCATCACGGCGTACGGGGCACCCGCGGCGCCCGGCGCGGGGGAGGAGCCGGCGGCCGGGGACGCGCAGGAGCCCGACCGGGACGAGCACGCCCGTATCGCCGCCGCCGTCGACCGCACCGGCGACGCCCTCAGCGACCTCAACGCCGCCACCGTCGCCGGCGCCCTGCGCGCGGCGACCGCCGCCCGCTGGGGCGACACGCTGCCGACGCGGTTCGCGGTGATCGGCATGGGGCGCTTCGGCGGCCACGAGCTGGGCTACGGCTCGGACGCCGACGTGCTCTTCGTGCACGAGCCGCGCGCGGGCGTCTCCGACGAGGAGGCGGGCGCGGCGGCGTTCGCCGTCGCCAACGAGCTGCGCCGGCTGCTGCAACTGCCCAGCGCCGACCCGCCGCTGCTGGTCGACGCCGACCTGCGGCCCGAGGGCAAGTCGGGGCCGCTGGTGCGCACCCTCACGTCCTACGCGGCGTACTACCGGCGCTGGTCGCTGCCGTGGGAGAGCCACGCGCTGCTGCGCGCGGAGCCGGTCGCGGGCGACGCGGAGCTGGGGGCGCGGTTCACGGAGCTGGTCGATCCGCTGCGCTACCCGGAGGGCGGGCTCGACGACGACGCGGTCCGCGAGATCCGGCGGCTGAAGGCGCGGATGGAGGCGGAGCGGCTGCCGCGCGGCGCGGACCCGGCGCTGCACGCGAAGCTGGGCCGCGGCGGGCTGGCGGACGTGGAGTGGACGGTGCAGTTGCTGCAGTTGCAGCACGCCCGCGAGGTGCCCGCGCTGCGTACCACCCGCACCCGGGCGGCGCTGGCCGCGGCGCTGGCCGCGGGGCTGCTGGACGCGGGGGACGCGCGGATACTGGACGACGCCTGGCTGCTGGCGACGCGCCTGCGCAACGCGGTGATGCTCGTCCGCGGCCGGCCGGGCGACACCTTCCCCGCCGCCGAGCGCGAACTCGGCGCGGTGGCCCGCTACTTCGGCTACGGCCCGGGGCAGGCCGGCGAGCTGCCGGAGGAGTACCGGCGGACGACGCGGCGGGCGCGCGCGGTCGTGGAGCGGCTCTTCTACGGCGACTGAACCGGTCCCCGCGCTTCCCCGGTTCCCGTTCCCCCGGTCCCGTTCCTCCGAAGGAGGGAGGGTTCGGCGGGCCGTTCGTAGCATCGCGCCCCGTCGGTGCGATTTGCCCTTTTTCTTTGCGCGGCCCGCTGGTAGACC
Source organism: Streptomyces sp. CNP082 (assembly GCF_059570535.1). Taxonomy (NCBI): domain Bacteria; kingdom Bacillati; phylum Actinomycetota; class Actinomycetes; order Kitasatosporales; family Streptomycetaceae; genus Streptomyces; species Streptomyces sp. CNP082. Next base: position 118,754 of record NZ_JCANSZ010000005.1, on the reverse strand, counting down.
GGCCGCACGGACCGTGCAGTACGGACAGTGAGGTGGCAGGGCATGCATACGGCGATCGCTCCCGCGGGCTTGGTCGCCGGCCTGCTTGCGTCCCTCGCCCTCGCCCCGCCGCTGCCCCCCGCGGGCGCGCACCGGTCGGACGAGCCGCTGTCGCCCATCCGGCTCGCCCTCGACAGCCGGGACGCGGCGGCCGGCGGCACGACGTACGCGATCACCGTGCACAACCCCTCCGGGGCGGACGCGCCGCACGGCCGGGTCACCCAGCGCCTCCCCGACTCCCTGGAGTACGTCTCCGCAAGCCCGCGGGCCCGGACGGACGGGCAGCAGGTGACGTGGCGGATCGCGCTGCCGGCGGGCACGAGCCGGGAGCTGACGGTGACCGCCGCCCCCGACCGGAGCGAACGGGACGGCCGGGAGCCGCACGCCGCGACCGCGGCCGACGGCGTACGGGCGCAGGGGCGCGCCGGCGCCGCCGCCGGGGACGGCGCCCCTGCGTCGGCCCCTGCGTCTGCCACCACGGTGTGCTTCCAGGGCGGCACCCGCGGCGAGTGGCTCACCTGCACCAGCGCCGACGACGAGTGGTCGCCGGAGCCCTGGGTCTCCTCGAACAAGGTCTACGCCGCCGGCAGCGCCGCCGCCGCGCTCCTCGTCGGCACCGCGGGGATCGTGATCCTGCGCCGCCGCCGCTCCCGGGACTCCGAGGACGACCGCCCGCGCTGACGCGCCCGGGCCTCTCGCCGCACGCCGGCGGGCCCTAGGTCGACACCACCTTCTGCGGCAGCCGGTACGCGATCGTCCCGTACCAGGCGTACGAGACCGCGAAGCCGAAGATGAGGCAGATGACCCCGCCCACCGCGTCCATCCAGAAGTGGTTCGCGGTCGCCATGATGACCAGCAGCGTCAGCACCGGGTAGAGGATGCCGAGCAGCTTCACCCACAGCGGCTTCGCCAGCACGGCGATGGTGACGCCCGCCCAGACGGACCAGCCCACGTGCATCGAGGGCATGGCGGCGAACTGGTTGGAGACGTTGGCGAGGTTGCCCTGGGACATCGAGCCCAGGGTCTCGTGCGCCCGCACGGTGTCGATGAAGTCCATGCCCTCCATCAGCCGCGGCGGCGCGAGCGGGAAGCTGTAGTAGCCGACGAGGGCGAAGCAGGTGGTGATGGCGAGCGCGAGGCGCACGGCGGCGTAGCGGCCGGGCTGGCGGCGGTAGAGCCAGACGAGCACGCCGAGGGTGACGACGTAATGGAGCGTGCCGTAGTAGTAGTTCATCGACACGACGAGCCAGGTGACGCCGTCGACCGCGTGGTTGAGGGAGCGTTCGAAGGCCAGCCCCACGCTCTCCTGGAAGCTCCAGATGCGGTCCGCGTTCTTCATCGCCTGCGCCTCCTGCTCGGGCACGGCGTTGCGGATGAGGGAGTACGTCCAGTAGACGAGCGCGACGAGCATGATCTCGAACCACAGCCGCGGCGGGCGCGGCGAGCGCATCCGGTCGACCAGGGCGCGCAGGCGCTCCCCGGAGGTCGCGGGGGGTCTGCGTCTCTCCTCGGCGTCCGTGCCGGTCGGGGAAACGGGTGTCCGCCGGTCCTGGAGAGTCCTCGCAATCTTCGCTGGCCGGGGAGCAAGGTCCCGGGAATACGACGCGCCCATGGGGAGACAGTTTGCCAGACGGAGAGCGGGTGTCAGATCATCCCCCGGTGCCCCGTGAAGGCCGGTACCTCCCCCGTGCGCAGCAGTCCGCCGCGACCCGGCGCGCTCCGCGGTCCGCGGCGGCGGGGGTCCGCGCCCGACGGGGAGGAGCGGCACGGGACCCGGGTCAGGCCGGCGGGGCGGTCAGGCGACGGGCTGGAGCCAGCCGCTCAGCCGCACGGTGTCCTCGCCGTACGTACGGTCCAGCTCGCGCCGCAGCTCGGGGGTGGCGACGGCGACCTCGACGGTGACGGCGTTGCGCACCGGGTCGACGGAGGAGCGCAGGACGCCGTCGAGGTCCTTGCCGACCTGCTGCTGGACACGCTTCAGCTCGGCCTCGGTGTGCTCGGCGCCGACGACGCACAGCGGGCCGTCCCACAGGGCGCGCAGCTCGCGCTCGGCCGCGTCGGGGCCGTCGTCCCCGGCGCCGGCGAATCTGACGTTGACGATGTCGCCGTCGAGCCAGGCGCCGGCGTAGCCGGGCATCCGCTGGGCCTCCTCCAGCACCCGCTGCCGGCCGGCGCCGCCCGCGTCCTTGCCGCCGTCCTTCAGCTCCGTGCAGGGCGTGGTGAAGTCCGGTGCGGCCTCACCCTCGCCCGGTTCTGCGGCCTCGTCCGCGGGCCGCGGCTTCTCGGCCGGGGTGAAGCGCTCGCCGTCCCAGGTGCCGACGAGGACCAGTGGGTCGGTGTACGTGGTGCCGTTCGCGCGGTGCTCGCGTACGTCGTCCCAGTCCCAGCCGACGACGTCGGGGCCCTCGCAGCGCGGCGGCATCGAGAAGGCCATCGTGTGGCAGAGCTGCGGGCCGTGGTCGTCGTTGGCGAGGACGCTGGCCTCGACGCGGTAGAGCTGGGCGGCGGAGCCGGCGTCGGCACCGGCGTCGCCGCGGCTGCCGTCGCCGGCGGACCCGGTGGCGTCCTGTGATCCGCAGCCGGCGGCGAGCGCCGCGGTGGCGAAGGCGGCGGCGGTGGCCGCCGAGGTGCGCAGGGGGGTCGTTCGCTTCATGCCTCTCGGACGGCGCGGCTCCGCATCGGGTTCCCTCCGGGCGCCCGCGCGGCGCGTCAGTCGTCGAGCGCCGCGCGGATCAGCCGGGCCGTCTCGGCGGCGTGCTCGTCGTCCCGGTACCTCGTCCGGGGCCAGAAGAAGCCGCGCAGGCCGTCCTTGCGGTTGCGCGGCACGACGTGCACGTGCAGATGCGGCACGGACTGGCTGACCCGGTTGTTCATCGCGACGAACGACCCGGCCGCGCCCATGCTCTGCTCCACGGCGGCGGTCAGCCGCCTGGCCCGTACGAAGAACGGGCCCACGTCCGGCTCCGGCAGGTCGAGGAGCGTCTCCACGTGGCGGCGGGGGATCAGCAGGACGTGACCGGCGAAGAGCGGCCGGGTGTCGAGGACGGCCACGGCCAGGTCGTCCTCGAACACCCGGTGGCTCGGCAGCTCACCGGCGGCGATGTCGCAGAAGGTGCACGTCACCCTTCCAGTCAACACCGGGCCGGTGACATCGCGCGGCACGCGGCGGGCAGATGCACCGGACACGGCCGCAGCGCGGACAGACGGGTACAAGCGCGTTCATGGCTCCCAAGGTCCCCCGCGCGCCTGAGGATCGCGTGAGAACCGCGTGGATAATCGCTGAAGCCTCCGGCATTGACAGCACTCGCTGGTCTGACTAATAACCTCGATTAACTGTTGGGTAACCACCCGTTGGAGGCCCCTGTGCGCGCTCGGCTCACGGTCCTGACCACCGTCACGGCGCTCGCGCTCGGCCTCCTCGCCCCCACCGCACTCGCCGGCCCGGGCGGCCCGGGCGGCCAGGCCGATCCAGTCCCCGCGCCCCGCGGCGCCGACCGCGCCGGCTGCGACCCCATCGGCCCCTCGGAGTGCCTGCTGCCGTTCCCCAACGACTGGTACACCGAGCAGGACCGCACCACGGACACCGGCCGCCGGGTCGCGTTCGAGCCGTCCGCCATGCCCGCCAACGCCGCGGGCACCCGCGTCGACCCCGCCGAGTGGAACCGCAGCGACGGCTTCTCGCCCGGCTCGATGGTCCTCGCCCACGTGCCCGGCATCGACCTCGGCGAGACCGGCGCCGCGCCGCTCACCGACATCGGCGCCTCCCTCGACCGCGACGCGCCGATCGTGCTCCTCGACGCCGACACCGGCAAGCGGCACCCGTACTGGGCGGAGCTGGACGCCAACGCCACAGAGCCCGCCCGCCAGGCCCTCGTCGTCCGCCCCGCGCGCAACCTCGAAGAGGGCCACCGCTACGTCGTCGCCCTGCGCCGCCTGAAGGACGCCGACGGCCGCGCCATCCCCGCCCCCGCCGCCTTCCGCCGGGTCGACGGCCCCACGCTGCGCAGGAGCGACCCGCTCTACGAGCGCCAGCGCGAGCACCGCCGGCTGAGCCGCAGCCTCGCCCGCGCCGGCGTCACCTCCCGCGATCTCTACCTGGCCTGGGACTTCACCGTCGCCAGCGAACGCAGCCTGAGCGAGCGGATGCTGCACATCCGCGACGACGCCTTCGCCGGCCTCGGCAAGGGCGTACCCGAGCATCTGGTGTACGAGGTGACGGACCACCCCGCCGACGACCCCGTCGCCCGCACGGTCCGCGGCGTCTACAACGTCCCCAGCTACCTCGACGCCCCCGGCGGCCCGCCCGGCTCCGGCTTCCACCGCGACGGCGGCGGCAAGGACGCGCTGCCCGCCCGGCTGCCCGGCAACAACCAGGTCGTGCCGTTCCAGTGCGAGATTCCGCGCGCCGCCCTCGGCGGCCCCGGCTCTCCCGGCACGGCGGCGCGGCCCGTCCTGTACGGCCACGGGCTCCTCGGCAACGAGACGCAGGTCGGCTCCCGTACCCAGGACGAGCTGGCGGTCCGCGGCAACTTCGTCATGTGCGCCACGAAGTGGCAGGGCATGGCGGACGAGGACATCCCGTTCGTCGCGAGCGCGCTGCAGGACCTCAGCCGCTTCCCCGCGATCGCCGACCGGCTCCAGCAGGGCGTGCTCAACACCCTGTGGCTCGGCCGCCTCATGCGGCACGCGGACGGGCTCGCCGCGGACGACGCCTTCCGCGGCGCCGGCGGCGCGCCGGCGATCGACGTCCGCGCCGAACTCGGCTACGCCGGCCACAGCCAGGGCGGGATCATGGGCGGGATGTACACCGCCGTGGCGCAGGACAGCACGCGCTCCGTGCTCGGCGTCCCGGCGATGAACTACAGCACGCTGCTCAACCGCAGCGTCGACTTCGCACCGTTCCAGCAGGTCCTGGACCAGTCGTACCCCGACAAGCTCCAGCAGCAGCTCGGCTTCGCGCTCATGCAGATGCTCTGGGACCGCGGTGAGGCCAACGGCTACGCCCACCACATGACGTCGGAACCGCTGGCGCGCACCCCGCGCCACCAGGTGCTGATGCACGTCGCGTACGGCGACCACCAGGTCTCCCCCACCGCCGCCGAGGTGCAGGCCCGCACCGTCGGCGCCCGGATCCACACGCCGGTCGTGGCCGACGGCCGCAACCCCGACGAGGAGCCGTACTGGGGGATGGACAAGCTGCGCTACCCGTCCGCCGGCTCCGGGATCCTGGTCTGGGACAGCGGCAGCCCGTACCAGCCGCTGACGAACACGCCGCCCGCCGAGGGGCGGGACCCGCACAGCGACCCGCGTGCTGAGCCCGCGGCGCAGCAGCAGATGGCCGAGTTCCTGAACACCGGCAGGATCGTGGATGTCTGCGGCAGCGCGCCCTGCACGGCCGAGCCGGCGGGGTGAGCCGGCCGCCGTACGATCAACGCATGACTTCGAGTGAGCAGAACACCCCGCCCGCCCGCACAGACCCGTGGGACCTGCCCGACGTCTCTGACCTCGTCGTCGGCGTCCTCGGCGGCACCGGCGACCAGGGCCGTGGGCTGGCCTATCGGCTGGCGCGGGCCGGGCAGCGGGTCGTCGTCGGCTCCCGGAAGCCGGAGCGGGCCGAGGCGGCGGCGGCCGAGCTGGGCGAGGGCGTCGAGGGCGCGGACAACGCGGAGTGCGCGCGGCGCAGCGACGTGGTGATCGTCGCGGTGCCGTGGGACGGGCACGAGGCGACGGTGACGGCGCTGCGCGCGGAGCTGGCGGGCAAGCTCGTCGTGGACTGCGTGAACCCGCTGGGGTTCGACAAGAAGGGCGCGTACCCGATCCGCCCCGCCGAGGGCAGCGCGGCCGAGCAGGCGGCGGCGCTGCTGCCCGAGTCGCGGGTCACGGCGGCGTTCCACCACCTGTCTGCGGTGCTGCTGCAGGACCCGCAGGTGGAGCGGATCGAGACGGACGTGATGGTGCTGGGCGAGTCCCGCCAGGACACGGACGTCGTGCAGGCGCTGGCGGGGCTGATCCCGGGGATGCGCGGCGTGTACGCGGGCCGGCTGCGCAACGCGCACCAGGTCGAGGCGCTGGTGGCCAACCTGATCTCGGTCAACCGCCGCTACCGGGCGCACGCCGGGGTGCGGCTGACGGACGTCTGACAGGCATCCGGCGACGGCCGGCGGGCGGCTGACGGACGGCTGACGGACGGCTGACGGGCGGCTGAGGGAGGGCCGTCGGGCGGCTGAGGGAGGCCGTCGGGCGGCCCGGCGGCGGCTGGCGGACGCCGGGGGCGGTGCGGGGCGGACGCGGCGTGGAGGCACAATGGATCCGCACCCCGCAGCCTCCGAGGAGCCCGCCCCCATGCCGTCCGAGCCCCGCCAGCCCACGCCCCCGTCCACCCAGCCGAACCGGCTCGCCGTCTTCGCCGTCGTCGTGTGCGTGCTGTCGGTGGCCGCGGCGGTGGTGTCGTTCGTGAACGGCTACTGGATCGGGGCGGTCTGGGTGCTGCTGGCCGGGCTGTCGTCGAACATGGCGTGGTACTACGTACGCCGCGCGCGGCTGGCCCGCGGCCGGGGCGAGAGCCCGGCGGGCTGACCGGCCGACAGGCTGACCGGGCGGGCTGAGCAGCCGGGCTGAGCAGCGGCTGAACGGCCGGGCAGGAAAGGGCCGGGCGGCCGTCAGGCCGTACGGCGGCGGCCCCAGCCGAGGAAGTACACGGCCGCGCCGAGCGAGAGGGCGAAGACCCCGCCGGCGGCGATCGCGGGCCAGGCGTCGTCGCCGCGGACGGCGGGTGCGCCCGGGGAGCCCATCGCGGGCGCGTGGCCGGGGTTCTTCCCGTCGCCGGTGGTGTGCGGCGTGTCTTCCTGTACGGGAACGGGGGCGGCGGCCGGTGCCGCGGCGGGCAGCGCCAGCGCCTCGGCGGGGGCGGTGACGGCCGCCCAGAGCAGCGGCGCCGCGAGGCCGGTGAGCAGCAGGCGGCTGCCGGGGTGTCCGGGGGACATGGGCGGGGTTCCTCTCCACGGGGACGACGGGAGCGGACGGAGCCGGCGCCGGTACGCCCGTGTCGTACCGGACCTTCCGGCGCCTTCCGTCGGTGTGTTTCCGTCAGCGTCCGCGCGGCCCGCGCCCCGGCCGCGTCGGCACGACGGCGGGCACCCGCATGCAGTTAATAAGATCACCGCATCGGCGCATCACTCCGGCGCCCGGAGTGATGCGCCGCCCCGCGGGCTCAGTGGAAGCTGTGCTCCTCGGCCGGGAACGCGGCCGAGCCGACGTCCTCGGCGAAGGCCCTGGCCGCGTCGCCGAGGGCCTGCCGCACCTGCGCGTACTGCTTGACGAAGCGCGGCATCTTGCCGCCGGTCAGCCCCGCCATGTCGGTCCACACGAGCACCTGCGCGTCGGTGTCGGGCCCCGCGCCGATGCCGATCACCGGGACCTCCAGCGAGCGCGTCACCTCCGCGGCCAGCTCCGCCGGCACCAGCTCCAGCACCACCGCGAACGCGCCCGCCTCCTGCGCGGCCTTCGCGTCGCGCACCAGTTGGTGGGCGTCCTCGTCGGAGCGGCCCTGGACGCGGTAGCCCATGGCGTTGACCGACTGCGGGGTGAGGCCGAGGTGGGACATCACGGGGATGCCGGACTCCACCAGCAGCTCGGTCTGGCGCAGCGACCGCTCGCCGCCCTCCAGCTTCACCGCGCCCACGCCGGCCTCCTTGACCAGCCGCGTCGCCGAGCGGAGCGCCTGGACCGGGCCCTCCTGGTACGAGCCGAACGTCAGGTCGGCGACGACCAGGGCCCGCCGGGTGCCGCGGACGACGGCGGCAGAGAGCATGGTCATCTCGTCCAGCGTCACCGGCACGGTCGTGTCGTAGCCGAGGTGGACGTTGCCCATGGAGTCGCCGACCAGCAGCACGGGGATGCCGGCCTCATCGAAGATGCCGGCGATGGTCGAGTCGTACGCGGTCAGCATGGGCCACTTCTCGCCACGCCGCTTGGCGGCGGCCAGGTCCCGGACGGTCACCCGGCGGTTGCTGCCGCCCCCGCCCCCGCCGTACAGCGTCGGGGGCGAAGTCGGGGCGGAATCAGCCCCTCCGGGCGACGTGCGGGCATGCGAAACGTGCGTCATCGCAAACGCTCCTTCGTCATCTCGAGGCGCCCTGACGGCGTCCCCGGACCACTTCCATGCTGGCACGCCGCGGCGGCGATGGACACCCCGCCCCGGCACGTGTGCCGAAGGTCGCACGCGCCCGCACCCCGGGCCCCTGACCTGTGGCTCGCCCAGTGCGGGCGCCGTCACCCGAACTCCGTCTCACGAGACGGCGCTCTGCCCGGACCGGCGCTAGCGTGACTTTCATGGACACCGCGCCGCACATCGCCCCGGCCGTCCACCGCCGTCGCTGGCTCATCCTCGGCGTCCTCGTCTTCAGCCTGCTGGTCGTCGTCCTCGACAACTCCATCCTCAACGTCGCGATGAAGACGATCGCCACCCCGGCCCCCACCGGCCTCGGCGCCAGCCAGAGCGAGCTGGAATGGGCGATCGACGCGTACACCCTGGCCTTCGCGGGCCTGCTGTTCACCGCGGGCGTCCTGGGCGACCGGCTGGGGCGCAAGCGGGTGCTGCTGGCCGGCATGGTGGTCTTCGGCGTGGGCTCGGTGCTCGCCGCGTTCTCCGCCAGCCCGGCCGAGCTGATCGGCTTCCGCACCCTGATGGGGATGGGCGGCGCGTTCGTCCTGCCCGCCACGCTGGCGATCATCGTCAACGTCTTCGAGCACGACGAGCAGCCCCGGGCCATCGGCATCTGGGCCGGGTCCGTGGGCCTGGCCATCGCCATCGGGCCGATCACCGGCGGGCTGCTGCTGGAGCACTTCTGGTGGGGGTCGGTCTTCCTGGTCAACGTGCCGATCATCAGCGTCGCGCTGATCGGCATGGTGCTGGTAGTCCCCGACTCCAAGGACCCGGCCCCCGGCCGGATCGACCCCACCGGCGTCCTGCTGTCCATCGCCGGTCTTGTGCTGATCGTCTACGGCGTGGTCCGCGGCGGTCAGCGCGCCGACTTCAGCGCGCCGGAGGTCTGGGGCACGATCCTCGGCGGCGCGGTCGTCATCGGGCTCTTCGTCTGGTACGAGCGGCGCAGCCGGCACCCGGCGCTCGACATCCGGTGGTTCCGCAACCCGCAGTTCTCGGCCTCGGTCGCCGTCATCGGCCTGGTGTTCTTCGCACTCATGGGCGTCACGTTCTTCATGGTCTTCTACATCCAGAGCGTGCGGGGTCTCTCGCCGCTGGATTCCGGGCTGCTCCTGCTGCCGCTGGCCGTCGCACAGTTGATCTTCGCGCCGCGGTCCCGGCTGATGGTCGACCGGTTCGGCGCCCGGGCGGTGTGCACGGTGGCCATGCTCGCGGTCGCCGCCGCCTTCGCCGGCTTCCTGCTGCTGGACGAGACGTCGCCGCTGTGGATCCTGGAGGTGCTGTTCTTCGTCATGGGCACCGCGATGGCGCACGTCATGCCGCCCGCCACCACCGCGATCATGCAGTCCCTGCCGCGCGAGAAGGCCGGCGCCGGTTCCTCGGTCAACAACACCTTCCGGCAAGTCGGCGGCGCCCTCGGGGTCGCCGTGCTCGGCTCGCTGCTGTCCTCGGTCTACCGCGGCAAGGTGACGCTGCCCCCGGGGGCGCCGAGCGCGGCGGGCGAGTCCATCGAGGCCACCCGCACCTTCGCGCAGAAGGCCGGCTCCGCCGGGAAGAAGCTGATCCCGGAGGCCAACAACGCGTTCATCGACGCGATGCACGTGACGTCGCTGGCGGCGGCGGGCGCCGCGGTGCTGGGCGCGGTGGTGGCCGCGGTGTTCCTGCCGGCCCGGAGCAGGGAGAATGTGCCTGCCGCGCGGACGTAGCGGCGGGGGGCGGGCCGTTGCCGCCGGGTGCGGCGGCGTACGTTCATCCGATCGTTGAAATGTCCGGATTTCGCTACGGTGACCTTCCGGCGCGCCCCGTCCGCAACTCGCGGCGCCGTCCCGCTCGTCAGGTAAGTCAGGCACAGCCAGGCACAGTCAGGCACAGCCAGGCGCCAGGCAAGGCGCAACGGGGCGGACCGGCACGTGCAGTGAGGTGAGGAACAGCGCATGACGCAGGCGGACGAGGCGGAGACCCGGCCCGGCAGCGGGACCGCGCAGGCGGCCGGCCCCGCGGAGTCCCGCGCGGTGTACTGGCGCCGCCGGCTCCGCGAGGGCCTGGGCCCGGGCACCTGGCGCCGCGGCCTGGTGGTCGCCGCGCTCGCGCTGCTCGACGGCATCGTGATGATGGGCCACGCGGCGATCCCCAACCGGATCGGCAACCTGGGCAGCCTGGTCGAGACGTTCCTGCCGTGGTTCGGTCTTGCCGTGCCGGTGCTGCTGGTGTGCGCGCTGTGGCGGCGGTCGCTGACCGCCGTGTGCGCGCTGGTGCTGCCGGTGTTCGTCTGGTTCAGCCTCTTCGGCGGGCTGCTCACCGACAAGTCCTCGGGCGGCGGCGACCTCACCGCCGTCAGCCACAACGTCGCCGAGGAGAACACCGACGCGGCCGGCACCGCCCGCAAGCTGGTGGAGTCCGGCGCCGACGTGCTCGCCCTGCAGGAGGTCACGCAGGCCAACAGGGCGGCGTACGTGGACGGCCTGGCGGAGGCGTACCCGTACCACGAGGTGGCGGGCACGGTCGGGGTGTGGAGCAAGTACCCGCTGTCGGACACCCGGCCGGTGGACCTCCACATGGGCTGGACCCGCGCCCTGCGCACCACCGTCGCCACCGACAGCGGCCCGCTCGCGCTCTACACCGCCCACCTGCCGTCCGTGCGGGTGAAGCTCGACGCCGGGTTCACCGCCAACCGGCGCGACACGAGCGCCCACGCGCTCGGCGAGGCCATCAGGAACGAGCCGATCGAGCGCGTCCTGCTGCTCGGCGACCTCAACGGCACGATGAACGACCGGGCGCTGGCGAACATCACCTCGCAGGTGCGCTCCGCGCAGGGCGCGGCCGGCAGCGGCTTCGGCTTCAGTTGGCCGGCGGGCTTCCCGACGGCGCGGATCGACCAGATCCTGCTGCGCGGCGTCGAGCCCGTCAGCTCCGACGTGCTGGGCGAGACGGGCAGCGACCACCGCCCGGTACGGGCCTCGGTGAACCTTTGACGTCCCCGCGCCCCGCGGCCCGCGCCCCCGTCGGCTAGGCCCGCTCCCGCCAGCGGTTGGTGATCGGCAGCCGGCGGTCCTTGCCGAAGCCCTTCGGCGAGATCTTCGTGCCCGGCGGATACTGCCGGCGCTTGTACTCCGCCGTGTCGACCATCCGCAGCACCCGCTCCACCAGCTCCGGGTCGAACCCGCGGGCGACGATCTCCGCGCTGCCGAGGTCGCGGTCGACGTACAGCTCCAGGACCGCGTCGAGCACGTCGTAGTCCGGCAGCGAGTCGGTGTCGACCTGGCCGGGGCGCAGTTCGGCGCTGGGCGGCTTGGAGATGGAGTGCTCCGGGATCGGCGGGATCTCGTTCCGCTCCGCGGCGGCGGCGTTGCGCCACTTCGCGAGCCGGAAGACGACCGACTTGTAGACGTCCTTGATCGGGCCGTACGCGCCGACCGAGTCGCCGTAGAGCGTGGAGTAGCCCACGGCCAGCTCGCTCTTGTTGCCGGGGGCCAGGACGAGCGGGCCCTCCTGGTTGGAGACGGCCATCAGCAGGGTGCCGCGCAGCCGGGACTGGAGGTTCTCCTCGGCCAGGCCGGTCAGCGCCAGCGACTCCAGGTAGGCGTCGAACATCGGGCCGATGGGGACGCTGCGCAGGTGCAGCCCGGTGCGGCGGGCGAGTTCCGCGGCGTCGTCGCGGGAGTGCTGGGAGGAGTAGCGCGAGGGCATGGAGATGCCGTACACGTGCTCCGCGCCGAGCGCGTCGCAGGCGACGGCGGCGACCAGGGCGGAGTCGATGCCGCCGGAGAGGCCGACGAGGACGGAGCCGAAGCCGTTCTTCGCCACGTACGCGCGCAGCCCGGCGACCAGCGCGGTGTACATCTCCTCCTCGTCGGACAGGCGCTCGGCCACGGTCCCCGCGTACCGGCGCGGGTACGGCGCGACGGGCTCCGCCGACAGCGTCACGTGCTCGATGCGCAGCCCGTCGTCGGCGATGCCGGCCGGCGGCTCGGCGGGAGCGGCGGGCAGGTCGAGGTCGACGAGCAGGCACTCCTCGGCGAACTGCCCGGCGCGCGCGACGACCTCGCCGCGCTCGTCCACGACGATCGAGTCGCCGTCGTAGACCAGCTCGTCCTGGCCGCCGGTCATCGCGACGTACGCCGTCGTGCACCCCGCCTCCTGGGCGCGCTTGCGGACCAGCTCCAGGCGGGTGTCGTCCTTGTTCAGCTCGTACGGCGAGGCGTTGACGGTGACGAGCAGTCCGGCGCCGGCGATCCGCGCGGACGGCACCCGGCCGCCGTCCTGCCACAGGTCCTCGCAGATCGCCAGCGCGATGTCGACGCCGGCGACGCGGACGACGGGCATGGTGTCGCCGGGGACGAAGTAGCGGAACTCGTCGAAGACGCCGTAGTTGGGCAGGTGGTGCTTGGCGAAGGTGAGGACGATCTCGCCGCGGTGCAGCACGGCCGCCCCGTCCTCGGGGGAGCCCGCGGGCATCCCGAAGCGGTGGGGCTCGTCGATGCGGTCGAGGTAGCCGACGAGCACGGGGGTCTCGCCCAGGCCCTCGGCGGCCAGCCGCCCGGCGAGCGCGTGCAGCGCGGCGCGGGACGCCTCGACGAAGGAGGAGCGCAGGGCCAGGTCCTCGACGGGGTAGCCGGTGAGCACCATCTCGGGGAAGGCCACGAAGTGCGCGCCGCGGTCGGCCGCGTGCCGGGTCCAGCGGACGACGGCGTCGGCGTTGCCGGCGAGGTCGCCGACGGTGGCGTCGATCTGATTCAGCGCGAGGCGAAGTTGAGGCACCCGGCCATTTTATCGTCTGTCTGACGCGATGTCGTGCGGGGCCGGGGCGGGCTGCGTCACATGCGCCGCGGACCCGGGCGCAAGCCCACGGGGACCTGGGGCGCAGCCCGGCGGGGATCCGGGGCGCAGCCCCGCCGGGGCCCGGGGCACAGCCCCGCGGGGATCCGGGGCGCAGCCCCGAGCGGGTCCGGGCGCAGGCCCGATCTGGTGATCCCGGGGTGTTCTGCTGCGGGGCGCAGGGCTCCTCCGGCAGCATCCCGCCGCATGGATGCCGTGCGTGTGGCGCTGCTGCGGGAAGTGCTGGCCGGGACCGAGTGGCCCGGGGCGGCGCGGCGGTTCGCCGGGGTGCTGCGGGGGGCCGTCGAGGCGCAGGGGGGCGGGCTGTTGCTGGTGGGCACCGCCGCGTACGAGCCGTGGCACCTGGCCGCCCACCTCGACGACGAGGCCGCCTGGTCCGGGCTGCCCGCGCTCTCCCCCACCCTCGTACGCCACCGCATGCCGAACGCCGGCCCCGCCCACCTCGGCGTCGGCCTCGGCCGCCTGGAGGCCGCCGGGCGCGGCGAGACCCTGCTCGTCGTCGCCCCGGACGAGCCCGGCGACGCGCTGCTGGAGCGCGTCGGCGACGCCCGCCGCGCGGGGGCCGCGGTGCTCGCGCTGGACGGCGGCTCCGCCGAGCTGCCCGGGCTCGCCCACGAACTGCTCACCGTGCCCGGCGACAGCGGCGAGATCGACCTGGAGACCGTCCAGCACCTCGTCAGCGCCGCCGCCGGCGAGAACGGCGCCCCCTCCGCCGCCCCCGCCCGCTCCGGCTTCCGCGCCCGCCTCGCCCGCCTCGCCGAGGTGCTGTCATCTCCGCCCCCGCCCCGCTGGTAGCCCGGCCGCACCTCGCCCGGCCGCACCTCGCCCCGCCGCCGTAATTCCCTTGCGGCCCGCACCGCACCCGCCCGACCATGCCTCGTGGCTCACCGCGACCTCCTCCCCGACCTCGCCCCCTGGCACGCCTCGCGCGACTTCCGCCTCATGTGGGTCGCCGGCCTCATCACCTCCTTCGGCAGCTTCCTCACCTTCGTCGCCCTCCCCGTGCAGGTGAAGGAGCTGACCGGCTCGGCCTTCGCGGTCGGCGCCATCGGCACCGTCGAGCTCGTCCCGCTGATCGTCTTCGGCCTCTACGGCGGCGCCCTCGCCGACGCCGCGGACAAGAAGAAGCTGATCCTCTACAGCGAGGCGGGCCTCGGCCTCGTCTCCGTCGTGCTGCTGGTCAACAGCCTGCTGCCCAGTCCGAAGCTCTGGCCGCTGTACCTCGTCGCCGCGCTCACCAGCGCGCTCACCGGCATCCAGCGCCCCGCCCTGGACTCGATCGTCCCGCGCATCGTGCCCCACGAGCACCTGCCCGCCGCCGCCGCGCTCAACTCCCTGCGCTGGCAGATCGGCGGCATCGCGGGCCCCGCCCTCGCCGGGTTCATCGTCGCGTACGCCGGACTGCCCTGGGCGTACGCGCTGGACGCCGGGACGTTCGTCGTCTCCGTCAGTCTTGCCCTGCTGCTCGCCCCCTCCCCCGCCGCGCACGAGGCGGTCGCGCCGAGCCTGCGGGCCGTCGCGGAGGGCGCGCGCTACGCCTGGCGGCGCAAGGAGCTGCTGGGCACGTACGCCATCGACCTGGCGGCGATGTTCTTCGCCTTTCCGCTCGCGCTCTTCCCGTTTCTCGCCGACGACCTGGACGCGCCGTGGGCGCTGGGGCTGATGTACGCGGCGCTGCCCGCGGGTTCGCTGCTGGTGAGCCTGACCAGCGGGTGGACCCGGCGGGTGCACCGGCACGGCCGCGCGGTGGCGCTGGCGGCGGCCGGCTGGGGGGTGGCGATCACGGCGGCGGGGGTGATGCCGAACGCCTGGGCGGTGCTCCTGCTGCTCACGGTGGCGGGGGCGTTCGACATGGTCAGCGGGGTGTTCCGGGCGGCGATGTGGAACCAGACCATCCCCGACGAGCTGCGCGGCCGGCTCGCGGGCATAGAGCTGCTGTCTTACTCGGTCGGCCCGGTGGCCGGGCAGTTCCGCTCCGGCGGGGTGGCGGCGCTGACGAGCGTGCGCACGTCGGTCTGGTCGGGCGGGGTGATGTGCGCGGGGGCGGTGCTGGTGCTGGCGGCCTGCCTGCCGAAGCTGATGACGTACGACGCGCGTACGAACGAGCACGCCGTACGGGAACGGGAACGCCGCGCCGCCGCGGCGGCGGCGAAGACGGCACCGGGCGGCCCGGTGGCCTGACGCGGCGCAACGGGCCGCCGCGAACCGGAGTCCCGCACCCCGCAGTCGCCGTGCACCCGACCACCGCGCGCCCGACCACCCTGCACCGGAGTCCCGCACCGGGCGCCGCGAGCCTGGAGTCACGAGCCGGCGCGTCACACCGCCGGGCTCCGCCGGACGCCCATCGCCCGACCGCGGCGCGACCCTGCCCGCGGGCACCGGGTCAGCCCGCCAACGGACAACCCCGCCGGACAGCCCCGGCACCGCCCGACTGCCGCGCCGTCAGCGCCACCCGCCTCGCGGCCTCAGCGCCCCGCCGCGTCCCCGCCCTCCGCGTCGTCCTTCCACCGCGCGTCCTCGTCCCACTCCTCGTTCCGCGCCTCCGCCGTCTCGATCGCCCGCGCCGCCTCCTCCGGCGTCGCGTACGGCCCGAGTCGGTTCAGGGCCCTGCACTGCGGACCCTCCTCGACCCGCTTGTGCTCCAGGCAGTAGTACCACTCGCCCGGTTTGCCCGCCCTCTTCTTCTTGAACAGCGCCATCTCGCTCCTCACCTGCGCCGTGCCTGCGCGGTCTGCCGCCGCCCATCGTGCCCGATCCCCCGCCGATAGACTCGCACCATGTCTGGCCAGTCTTCGCTGCTCGCGCCCGGAAAGCTCTCCCCGCCCCGCGCCGTTCCCACCGCCATCCCCCGCCCCGAGTACGTCGGGAAGAAGGGCCCCGCGCCCTACACCGGCCCCGAGGTCCAGGACGCGGAGACCGTCGAGCGGATGCGGATCGCCGGCCGGATCGCCGCCCGCGCGATGGCCGCCGCGGCGGAGCACATCGCGCCCGGGGTGACGACGGACGAGCTGGACCGGGTGGTGCACGAGTACCTGTGCGACCACGGCGCGTACCCCTCCACCCTCGGCTACCGCGGCTTTCCCAAGTCGCTGTGCACGTCGGTCAACGAGGTGATCTGCCACGGCATTCCGGACTCCACCGTGCTGCACGACGGCGACATCGTGAACCTGGACGTGACCGCGTTCATCGGCGGCGTGCACGGCGACAACAACGCGACGTACCTCGTCGGCGACGTCGACGAGACCTCGCGGCTGCTGGTCGAGCGCACCCGCGAGTCGCTGAACCGCGCGATCAAGGCGGTCCGGCCGGGCCGGCAGGTCAACGTCATCGGCCGGGTCATCGAGTCGTACGCCAAGCGCTTCGACTACGGCGTGGTCCGCGACTTCACCGGCCACGGCGTCAACACCGCCTTCCACTCCGGCCTGATCATCCCGCACTACGACGACCCGCGCGCCACCACCGTGATGCGGCCCGGGATGACGTTCACGATCGAGCCGATGCTGACCCTCGGGACGCACGAGTACGACATGTGGGACGACGGCTGGACGGTGGTGACCAAGGACCGCAGGCGCACGGCGCAGTTCGAGCACACGCTCGTGGTGACGGAGTCGGGCGCCGAGGTGCTGACGCTGCCGTAGCCGGCGGCGGGCGCCTGGTACTGCCCCGCCCGCCGAAGGATTCGAGACGGCAGGCGGGGCCTTCCCCGACCGGCGCCGAGCGCCTTCAGCCGGCCGGGGGGTCCGGCCCCCTGATCGCCGTGTCCACACGGCCGGGGGCGGGAGATCAGTGGCCGGGATGCCGGCGGATGAGCACGTTGGCGTCGCTGACAGCCGACAGATCACCCGCCGCGCGGGCGACGGTCCGCCCGGCGGCCAACTCCGCGCACCGGGCGCAGCCGGGAACCGGGGGCTCGTCGGGCAGGGGCCATGGACCGGGCAGGTGCACCGGGCGATCCGGGTAGCGGCACGTGGGATCAGTCACCCGCTGCCCCCAACCAGACGGCGGGGGCGGGCGATGAGAGCGCGCATTGCGTGTCGGTTCCTTTCCACGGGCTGGTGAGGTGAACCCCGGTGACCGTGGCCGCGGTTACCGGGCGGCGGGAGGTGACTAGGAAGGCAGCGTGCAGCACGGGTGCCCCTGGCAGCAGAGTTCGTGTTCTCCGTTGGGGCGGATGGTCAGGCTGTAGGCGTCGGCTGGTGGCTTGCCGGCCCTGGTCCAGTGGGTGAGCAGCGGGAGGCGTTCGCTCCACAGGTCGCGGGGGCCGCCGGTTTCGAGGCGGGCCGTGTGGTGGGGGCCGGGGGTGATGCGGGCCCATGATCCGGATCGCGGGTGTACGAAGCCGTGCAGTTGTCGGCCCTCGGCGTCGGTGAGGGTGAGTTCGACGGCGTCGGGGTGGACGAGTGAGCCGAGGAATTGCGGCATGTCAGCGGTCAGGTCGACGGGCAGCTCGATAACGCGGGCGGCGCCTACAGCGGTGACCAGCCGGCCTGCGTAGCTGGATGCCAGGGGCGTGGTCGTGTCCGGGGTGGGGCGGGCGGTCATGAAGGCGGCGAGAGTGGGCAGAAAGCGGCCGGAAGCACCGTGGTCCGCGTCGATGCTCAGGGAGGCGAGGCCGTTGCCGATGTTGGCGACGATGGTTCCTCCGGGGCGGACCTGCTGGCGCCATGCCGCGGGGATGCGGCCAATGCCGCAGGTGGCGATCAGGGCGCCGTAGGGGGCGTGTTCGGGACAGCCGAGGGTGCCGTCGCCGGTGGTGAGGGTGGGCGCGTAGCCGAGGGCGGCTAGGCGGTCGCGGGCGGCGGTGACGAGAAGCGGGTCTACGTCAAGGGAGACGATCCGGTCGGGGCCGTAGTGGTGCGTGAGAAGCGCGGCATTGTAGCCGGTGCCGGTGCCCACTTCGAGGATGCGGCCACCGTCGAGAGGGCGGAGCGCTTCGAGCATCAGCGCCATCATGTGCGGGCGGGTGGATGAACTGGTCGCGATGCCGTGGGCGTTGTGCTGGGTGAGTAGCGAGTCGTCGCCGTAGACCGCTTCGAGGTACCCGGGTTCGCCGGCGCGATGGGCGGTACGTGCGCCGTCCGCGGCGCGCACGGTGAACTCGGGGACGAACACCTCCCGGGGAACGGTGGCGAATGCCTGGTGCCAGCCTGGGGAGGTGAGAGCGCCGGCGGCGGTGAGGGTGTCGGCCATGCGTCGGCGTAGCTGCTCGGCTGGCGCGGTGGAGGTGCTCATGTGCGGGGTCCTTGGAGGAGATCAGCGAGGGCGGCGGCGATGGGGTCGCGTAGTTCGGGGATGAATCCGAACTGCCCATTGGGGTTGACGTCGGTGAGGTACCAGCGGCCGTCGTCGCGGCTCACGAGGAAATCGCAGGCGGCGTAGTGCAGGCCGAGGGCGGCGCACAGGGCGCGTATGCCGTCCGCGATGGGGGCGGGAACCGGGCAGGGCTTGTAGGTGAGGTTGTCGTAGTCGGTACGGAAGTCGATGCGGGCGGCGTCGCTGCCAGCGTGGATCTCGGCGGCGTGCATGCTGCCGGCGACGGCGGTCAGCCGGACCTCGTACGCCTTGGGGATCCACTGCTGGAACTGGTGCGCGGTCAGCGCGACGGTGTCGTCGATCTCCCGCGCACGTACCTGGGTGGTCCACAGAACGAAGGGTGTGCCGTCGCGGCGGAGCGGCCCGCCGGCGCCCAGGGCCTTGTAGGCGGCGGTCTGCTCGGGCAGGGCAGCGACGAAAGCGCGCGCTCGTACGGGGTCGTTGGTGACCAGGGTCTGCGGGACGGTCAGGCCGCAGCGGGCGGCGGTGGCCAAGGCGACGGGAGGAAGGGAGGCGTAGGCGTTGCGGTGGGGATGATTGGCCCACAGGCAGTCGAGGGAAGTGAGCACTCCGCCGAGGCCGGCGCGTGCCTCGGCATGTGCCCAGGCAGCGTCGTCGGCGGATACGGTGGGGGCGATGTGGTGGGCCGAGGGGCGGCGGTAGTACACCGCGTGTACGGGCGGTCGACAGGTTCGGGATAGGGGAACACGGGCGGGGCGAGAGTGCCCGGACCGGTGAGTTGGGTTTCTTCTGCCATGGTGTCGTTCATCTCCCTTTGTTGTAGGGGCATGTTTACGATGACCGGCCGCGAAGGGTGGCTCGCCGAGCCGACGCCACGCAGGGCGGTGCGACCCGCCACCTCGCGGCTTGGCACGGAAACCCGGCGTCGATGCGACCGGGCGGGGCCGCCTGCCTCGCCGTCACTGGTATCGGGGTGGTCAGGAGCACCTTCGCTGCGGGCGACGCCGTCTTCGGGCTGAGCTGCGTTCACGCCTTTCCCCTTCCTTGGTCCGGGCGGGCAGCCACGCCAGTCCGGCGCCTCGCCGAGGCTCGCCAGCGCGGGCCGCTGGTTGAACGGCTCGGGCCGCCGCTGCCGCCGCTGGTCGACCGGGGGCAGCCGGGGCGGCGGGGTGGGCCGCCCGTCGGGGCTCACGGCCGCCCCCGCAGCGGCAGCGGCGCGGTGACCGTGATGCGGCCGTAGGCGAGTTCGCGGTCGTCTTCCCCGCCGGTGGTGACGCAGTGGCCTCCGGCCTGGCGGACAGCCAGGCGCAGGATCGCGCTGGCCTCCCGGTCGCGGCTGATCCGGTCCCATGAGTCGACCAGGCACACGGCGCGGGCGGCGGCCTGCCGCATGGCGTACGTAAGCGCATCCCACTGCGGTCGCGGCCAGTTCGACAGCGCGTCGTCCCCGCGGTCCACCCATACCCCGGCGATCACCCAACCGCGCTCGTCCGCGTACTGCCGGCACCGCTCTCTGCGCTCGTCGAGAACAGCGCCGGACAGCGTGGCGTGCCGGTCGTAGACAAACGCCAACGTCGGGGTGCACATGGTCGACTCCAAGCGGCTCGGGGCTCGGCAGTCACAGGGTTCCGACTCTGCGTAGCGGTGGTGTTACCGGTTCTGGGAACAGTCGCCGGGCTACATGCCCACCCACGCAGCAAGCGACGTCAGCCCCTCTGATGCACGCCGTTGCCGCCGCACGAGAGCACCGATCGTCTCCCGCATCAGTGGGTGGTAGCGGGCCTGCTGCGGGGCGACTTCGCGGGCCGTCTGCAGCGCCTTCTGCGCGGCCTCCGCGCGGCCCATCTGGGTGTACGCGCGGGCCATCTCGATGTAGTAGCGGCCTACCCGCATCCTCGGGTGTCCGGCTGGGAAATGCAGCGTGCGGGCACGCTGGACCGCAGGGCCGAGCTGCCCCAACTCGACGAGCGTGGCCACCTCGAAGTGACCGACGCTCGCAGCCCCGAACGACGACCAGTACACCCTCGGAACCTCATGACCGATCTTCTCAGCGGCGTCCCGCGCCGACTCCATGTGCTCCTCGACTCCGTCCCCGTCCTTCGCCTGAGCGGCAGCGATGGCCCCGGCCAGGTGCAGGCTGCCTGTAACGGCCAGCGGCTCCAGTGAGCCGGGGTTGTCGTGCGCCTGGACGAGGCTGTGCCCGCGGTCGAGCACCTGCAAGGAGCGGCGGTTGTCGCCACGGCGCAGCAGCATGCTGGACCGCTTGGACAGCCGCATGGCGAGCAGCAGCGGGTCCTGCGCCTGCTCTGCCATCCAGCCCATACGCTCCAGCGCGATGGTGGCGAGCTGGTGGTAGCCGAGGCGATAGGCGAACTCGTAGCTGACCCAATAGCACCAGGCCAACGCAGCCGCGGCACTGCGCTGTTCACCACTGCCGTCCCGCAGAGACGCCATGGTCGTGGTGAGTTCGGCCAACAGACCCGGCAACTGGGCACCAACGCCCTTGTACTCCGTGGCGTAGGTGCTGCCGCACAGCCTCTTTACGTCAACGTCGATCTGCGCCAAGGGGCGCGGGCGGACCTCGGGATCGGGTCCCAGGTCATAGACGTCGAGCGCGTCCGCGAGGGGCGCGACGAGCTGTTCGAGGTGGTCCTGCTGTAGCTGCGAGACATAAGGCTGGCCGGTGAGCGCGGCGATGTCGACTTGCAGCGGGCGGGCGACGGCGGCGACAACGGCAGGCGTGGCCGGGGACAGACCGGCCTCGACTCGGGCGAGGTAGGCGCGGGACAGGTGAGCCTGTTGTGCCAGGGCTAGCTGTGTCATGTGGCGCAGCTTGCGGTAGTCCGCGATCCGCGCTCCGATGTGGTCGTCGGCGGGGTGGGGCATGCTGGCTCCAGTTCAGACCTCGACACTCAAGACCGTACCCCCGGCTGGCCCGGGAGTGCCGCGCGAACGCCCCCATCACCGGAGGCGGTTCGCGTGAACGTAGGGTGTCGAAGCTCGCAACAACCCCGCTGACAGACTGGGGTAAATCACCCGCTAGAGCCGACTTTCGCCCACTCACACGCACGCGGCAGGGAGCTCGCCGGTCTCCTCGGCCGGGCCTCCCCGCAGCCCGCCTCCCCGCGGTCGGCCCCCCGCGGCCGGGCCCCGCAGCCCGACCCCCGCGGCCGGCCCGCCCCTTGCCCTAGAGCGCACTTGAGGGTGCATGGTTCCGCCCATGGACAAGCGCACTCTGGGACGTACGGACATCGAGGTCAGCGCACTCGGCTTCGGCTGCTGGGCGATCGGCGGCCCGTGGCAGGACGCCGACGGCAACCCGCTGGGCTGGGGCACGGTCGACGACGCGGAGTCGGTACGGGCCGTCCACCGCGCCCTCGACGGCGGCGTCACGTTCTTCGACACCGCCGACGTCTACGGCACCGGCCACAGCGAGACCGTGCTCGGCCGCGCGCTCGCGGGCCGGCGCGACGACGTCGTCATCGCCACCAAGTGGGGCAACACCTTCGACGCCGACCGCCGGACGCTGCTGGCCCCCGACCTGTCGCCCGGGTACGCGCGCCGGGCCCTGACCGCCTCGCTGCGCCGGCTGGGCACCGACCGCGTCGACCTGTTCCAACTGCACATCGGGGACGCCGAGCCCACGGTGGCGGCGGAACTGCGCGAGGCGTGCGAGGAGTTCGTCCGCGAGGGCCTGATCCGCGCGTACGCCTGGAGCACCGACGACCCCGCGCGCGCCGCGGTCTTCGCCGAGGGCCCGCACTGCGCGGCGGTGCAGCACCGGCTCAACGTGCTGGAGGACGCCCCGGAGATGCTGGCGCTGTGCGCGGAGCGCGGCCTCGCCAGCGTCAACCGCAGCCCGCTGGCGATGGGGCTGCTCTCCGGCGCGTACGACACGGGCTCGCGGGTCGCCGGCGGCGACATCCGGGCGACGCCGCCCGCGTGGCTCACCTACTTCGACGCGGACGGGCGGGTGGCGCCGGGGTGGCTGCCGCGGCTTGAGGCGATCCGCGCCGTCCTGACCTCGGGCGGGCGCACCGTCGCGCAGGGCGCGCTGGCGTGGATCTGGGCCCGCAGCCCGCACACGGTGCCGATCCCGGGGTTCCGCACGGTGGCGCAGGCGGCCCAGAACGCGGACGCCCTCGCCGCGGGGCCGCTCGACGCCGCGCAACTGGCGGAGATCGACGCCCTGCTGGCGTAGCACGCGTGCGGCGGGGGGCCGCCTGCGCCCGCCCGGCGAGAGCCCCGGGCAAGAGCGCTGCGGCCCCCGCGCCCGCCCGCTCGGCAAGGGCCCCGCCAACCCCGCAACCACCCACCCCGCGAAAGCGCCGCGAACCCCGCTATCGCCCACCCAGCGAGGACTCCGCTACCGCCCGCCCGGCGAGAGCGTGGTCGACTCCCGGGGCACCAGCTCGTACCCCGCCAGCAGCGTCGTCGGCGGCGCCTCCGCCGGGCCCTCTATCCGGGTCAGCAGCGCCTTCACCGCCAGTCTGGCCAGCTCCTGCTTGTCCGGCGCCACGCTGGTCAGCGACGGCACCATGTACCGCGCCTCCTGGATGTCGTCGAAGCCGACCACCGCCAGGCCCGCCGGGACCGCCAGGCCCGCGTCGTGCGCGACGCGCAGTGCGCCCGACGCCATCAGGTCGGTGAAGCAGAACACCGCGTCCGGCGGCTGCGGCAGGGCGAGCAGCTCCCGCATCGCCGCCGCGCCCGCCGCACGCGTGTACGCGCCCACGGCCGGCGCCAGCGCCGGGTCGTACGTGAGCCCCGCCCCGGCCAGCGCCTCGCGGTGGCCCTGCATGCGCTGCTGGGCGGTGGCGGTCGTGCGCTCGGCGTGCTGCCAGCCGATGACGCCGATACGGCGGCGGCCGAGGCCGATCAGGTGCCGGGTGGCGTCGCGGGCGGCGGCGACGTTGTCGATGAGCACGTGGTCGGCGGGGACTTCGTAGTCCCGCTCGCCCAGCAGCACGAGCGGGACGCGGCGTTCGCGGGCGGCCAGCGCCGTCTGGTCCAGGCCGAGAGGGCTGAGGAGCACGCCGTCGATGAGCGGGTCGCTCAGCCCGCAGGCGATGCGCAGCTCCTCGGCCGGG
The DNA here is from genome assembly GCF_059570535.1 of Streptomyces sp. CNP082. Lineage (NCBI taxonomy): Bacteria > Bacillati > Actinomycetota > Actinomycetes > Kitasatosporales > Streptomycetaceae > Streptomyces > Streptomyces sp. CNP082. The sequence goes on along the minus strand of NZ_JCANSZ010000005.1, from coordinate 95,351 downwards.
TCGCCGCCGGTGACCTCGATGAGGACGGTCTGCCCGCGCTCCTTGGCGGCGGCGATGACGCTGGTGGCCAGCTCCGCGAAGTAGGGCGCGACGAGTTCGGGGACGGCCAGCGCGATGACGCCGCTGCGGCCGGTGCGCAGATGGCGGGCGGAGGCGTGCGGGCGGTAGCCGAGTTCGTCGATGGCGCGCAGGACGCGCTCGCGCGTCGGCTCGGCGACGCGCGCGGCACCGCGGACGACGTTCGAGACGGTCTTGATCGAGACACCGGCGCGCTCGGCGACGTCCTTGAGGCGGGCCCCGGCCACGGCTTCCTCCCGATTTCTCCGCGGTTCCCCCGCGGTTCCGGCTGCGCACACCCTACGCCTTGCTGCGCAGGCTGTTGACGTGGGGCGCACAGCGCTATACAACGTTGCACCAAGAACATTTTACAACGTTGTATTAGTTCGCCGCGGAAAGGGACATCCGCCATGCTCCGACGCCTCAACTCCCCCGGCCGCGCAGCCCCCGACCCCGCCACACCCTCCCGCCGCGCTGCATCTGCCCCCTCCCGCCGCGCTGCGCCTGCCCCCTCCCGCCGCGCCCTGCTGCGCGGCTCCGCGGGCCTCGCCGCCGGCGCCGCCGCCACCGCGGCGCTCAGCGGCTGCGGCTCGACCATCGCCCAGGGCTTCACCGGCGGCGAACCCCCCGCGGACCGGCTGAACTTCTGGAACCCGTTCACCGGCGGCGACGGCGAGCGCATGGTCGCCATGCAGGAGGAGTACGAGAAGACCCACCCCGACAACACCCTGCGGGCCACCACCTTCGTCTGGGGCAACCCGTACTACACCAAGCTCAGCCTCTCCACCGTCGGCGACCGCCCCCCGCACGTCGCCATCGCCCACCTGTCGAAGCTCCCGGTGCTCGCCCAGGCCGGGCTCCTCACCGAACTGCCCGCCGACGCCCTCGCCAAGCAGGGCATGACGCCGGAGAAGTTCGACGCCAAGCCCTGGCGCAAGTCCCACGTCGACGAACGCCTCTACGGCATCCCCCTCGACACCCACCCCTTCGCCCTGTACTTCCGCACCGACATCGCCGAGAAGGCCGGCCTGCTCGACGGCGGCGAACTGGTCGGCATCGACGGCCCCGACGAGTTCGCCGACGCGCTGCGCGCGGCGAAGGAGGTCACCGGCGTCTGGGGCGGCTCCATCGCCTCGGTCAAGGACACGGCCACCCAGTTCCGCCTCTTCCTGTCCCTCTACACGCAGCTCGGCGGCCGGCCGCTGGTCGCCGACGCCGGCGCCACCGTGACGGTCGACCTCGACGCCGCCGAGGAGGCGCTCGCGTATATCCAGCGCCTCGGCAAGGAGAAGCTGATCCCCACCGGCGCGAACGGGCAGGCCGCCATCACCCTGCTCACCAACGGCGAGGCCGGGTTCCTGATGGACGGCGTCTGGCAGATCATCGCCGTCCTGGACGCGGGGGTGAAGTTCGACATGCGGCCGCTGCCGCGGATCTTCTCCGACGCCCCGTACGCCTGCCACGCCGACAGCCACGCCCTGGTGCTGCCCCGGCCGCCGAAGCTGGACGACGCACGCCTCGACCTGTCGCTGGAGTTTGCCGCCTCCCTGCTGGACTCCAGCAAGCTGTGGGCCGAGGGCGGCCACGTCCCCGCGTGGCTGCCGACGCAGCGCTCGGCCGCGTACCGGGAGCTGACCCCCCAGTCCCACTACACCGCCGCCGCCGAGGGCGCCGTGTACGACCCCGTCGCCTGGTACGGCGGCGCGGGCAGCAACCTGCAGAACGACGTGGGCGACGCGGTCACCGCCGCGCTCACCGGCCGGTCGAACCCGCGGGCCACCGCGGAACGGGTCCGCAACGCCCTGCGCACGCTCGCGGACGTCGAGTCCCCCATCTGAACCCCGCCGCCGACACATCCCCGCAACCGAAAGGCATCCCCGTGGCGAGTACAGCCGGAACCGGCGCCCTCACTCCCGACCGCCAAGGCGCCGCAGGCGCCGTCCGCGGGCGGCTCGCGGGCCCCGCCCTGATCGCGCCGTTCGCGCTCTTCTACGTCATCTTCCTGGTCGGCCCGCTGATCTACACCTTCGTCGCGGGCTTCTTCAACGGCAGCCTGCTGCGCGACGGCTTCGGCAGCTGGGTCGGCCTCACCAACTACGCGGACGTGCTGGGCGACTCCGAGTTCTGGCGCACGCTCAAGCACACCCTGTGGTTCACCGTCCTCACCACCATCCCGCTGGTGCTGCTGGCGCTGGTGCTCGCGATCCTCGCCGACCGGTTCGTACGCGGCCGGTGGTTCTTCCGCTTCGCGTTCTTCGCGCCGTACGTCATCCCGTCCGCGTCCGTCTCGCTGATCTTCATGTGGGGCGTGCTCGCCGACCAGACCGGCCTCGCCCAGGACTGGCTGAAGACGCTCGGCGTCGACACCCCGCCGTCCTGGCTGGGCGACCCCAACTGGGCGATGTGGTCGATGGCCGGCGTCACCGTCTGGTGGACCGTCGGCTTCAACTTCGTGCTCTACCTCGCCGGTCTGCAGGAGATCCCCCGGGACGTGCACGAGGCCGCCGCGATCGACGGCGCCGGCCCCTGGCAGCGGATCAGGCACGTGGTCATCCCCATGCTGGGGCGGACGACGACGCTCGTCACCGTGCTCCAGATCGTCGCCTCGCTGAAGGTCTTCGACCAGATCTACATGATGACCGCCGGCGGCCCCGACGGCTCCACCCGGCCGACGCTGCAGTACATCGTCGACACCGGCTTCACCGACGGCCGCACCGGCTACGCCTCGGTCGTCTCCCTCTTCCTCTTCCTCGTCATCCTGCTGATCTCCCTGGTCTGGTTCTTCCTCGTCCGCCGGGCAGAGAAGGAGAGCTGAGCCATGGCCGCTACTACGCAAACCACCGTGCCCGCCGCCGCGGACCCCGCCCCGGCGCCCCGGCGCGGCTACGACGCCGAGAAGCTCTTCAACCGCGTCGCCCTCGGCGTCCTCATCGCCTTCGCCCTGCTGTGGCTGGTGCCGTTGCTGTTCGCGACGGCGATATCCCTCCGGCCGGCGGACGAGATAGCCGTCGACCCCACGTCCTGGTTCTCCTCCAACCCCACCTTCGCGGCGTACACAGACCTCTTCGACAAGGGCAAGCTGCCCTACTGGTACGCCAACAGCTTCATCGTCTCGCTGCTGACCACGGTGCTCACCGTCGTCACCGCCTCCCTCGCCGCCTTCGGGCTCTCCCAGGTGCGTTTCCGCTTCCGCCGCGGGGTGTTCCTGCTGCTGCTCGCCGGGATCATGATCCCGATGCAGGTGCTGATGATCCCGCAGTTCCTGGCGCTGCAGGAGGTGGGCCTGCTCAACACGTACTGGGGCGTGGTGCTGCCGCAGGTGCCGAACGTGGTGGCCGTCTTCGTCTTCAAGCAGTTCTTCGACGGCATCCCCCGAGAGCTGATCGAGGCCGCGCGCGCCGACGGCGCCGGCTGGCTGCGCACGTACTGGCAGATCGTGATGCCCGTGGCCCGGCCCGCCGTGTCGGCCGTGACGATCTTCGTCTTCGTGCAGGTGTGGAACAACTTCCTGTGGCCGCTGCTGGTGGTCACCGACCCGGAGATGATGACGCTGCCGGTCGGGCTCAACTCCGTACAGGACGCCTTCGGCATCCCGTACGCGCAGCTCATGGCCTCCGCCGTGCTGGGCGCCATCCCGCTGCTCGCCGTCTTCGCGCTCTTCCAGCGCCGCATCGTCGAGGGCATCGCCGGCACGGGCCTGAAGTAGCCCCGCCGCGCCCCCATATCCCGTACCCCCCGTCAACACCCCCGGAGAAAGGCACCGCATGCCGCACACCGCCAGGTTCACCGTCGACCCCGAGTTCGTCATCGGCGAGGTGGACCCGCGCCTGTACGGAACGTTCGTCGAGCACATGGGCCGCTGCGTCTACACCGGGATCTACGAGCCCGGCCACCCCACCGCCGACGCCGCCGGCTTCCGCGGCGACGTCGCCGCGCTGGTCCGGGAGCTGGGCACCGGCCTCGTCCGCTACCCCGGCGGCAACTTCGTCTCCGGCTACCACTGGGAGGACGGCGTCGGCCCCGTGGCCGAGCGGCCCCGCCGGCTCGACCTCGCCTGGCGGTCGGTGGAGACCAACGAGGTCGGCACGAACGAGTTCCTGACCTGGGCCAAGGGGCTGGGTCTGGAGCCGATGATGGCCGTCAACCTCGGCACCCGCGGCATCGACGCCGCCCGCGCGCTCGTCGAGTACGTCAACCACCCCGGCGGCACCGCCTGGTCCGACCTGCGGATCCGGCACGGCGTCGCCGAGCCGCACGGCGTGCGGCTGTGGTGCCTGGGCAACGAGATGGACGGCCCGTGGCAGACCGGGCACAAGCCGGCGCGCGAGTACGGCCGGCTGGCGGCCGAGGCCGGCAAGGCCATGCACCAGGTCGACCCGTCGATCGAACTCGTCGCCTGCGGCAGCTCCAACGCCGGGATGCCGGCCTTCGGCACCTGGGAGCGCGAAGTGCTGGAGGAGACCTACGACGAGGTCGACTACCTGTCCCTGCACGCCTACTACGAGGAACTGGACGGCGACCGGGCGAGCTTCCTCGCCTCGGGCGCGCACATGGACCAGCACATCTCCGACGTGGTGTCCACCGCGGACCACGTACGTGCCGTACGGCGGGCGGACAAGCGGATCCGGCTCTCCTTCGACGAGTGGAACGTCTGGTACGCCGCCCGCTTCCCCGGCGAACGGAACCTGGCCACCGCCGAGACGCCCCGGCTGATCGAGGACACGTACTCCGTGACCGACGCGGCCGTCGTTGGCTCCCTGCTCATCACCCTGCTCCGGCACGCCGACCGGGTCGCCGTGGCGTGCCTGGCGCAGCTCGTCAACGTCATCGCGCCGATCCGCAGCGAGCCCCGGGGGCCGGCCTGGCGGCAGACCATCTTCCACCCCTTCGCGCAGGCCGCACAGTTCGCGCGCGGCACGGTGCTGCGCACCGAGGCCGACCGTACAGGCACGCGCGTCGAGACGCCGCGCCACGGCGACGTCACCGCGCTCGACCACGTGGTGACGTACGACGAGGAGAGCGGCGACCTGACGATCCTGGCCGTCAACCGGGCCCAGGACGAGCCGCTGCGGCTGACCGTCGCGCTGCGCGGCTTCGGCGGGGGCGGGGACGGTTCGGGCACGTACACGGTGATCGAACATCTGGTCCTCGCCGACGACGATCCCGACGCGGCGAACACCGAGGAACAGCCGGGGCGCGTACTGCCGCGATCCGTCTCCACCACCCGGATCAGTGCAGACGGCGAGCTTGAAGCCGAACTGCCGTGCGTATCCTGGAACGTGCTCCGCCTGCGGAAACGGGGTGCCTGACCGGGATCCACGGGCAATCGAAACTGCCGCAAAACTCCGTACATCCCTCGGCGCCTCTCAGGAGTCGTACGTCGTAAGTCGCACGGCGTGAGCCGCACGGCGCCGACCTGGTGTGAAGCTCGCTACATTTAGGCCCTTTTTGTAGGAAGCCTGGGCTTTCTACGTAAATCTGGCCTAAAGTTCCGGGAGCGAAAGGTGCGCGTCGGCCGGGGGAGGGTCGCGTACGCCTTCATCAGTCGCGATGTGCCAGGGGGGAACATGCGGCGTATCGGAGTTGCCGATACCGGGATCGTGACGGCGGAGCCGAGACGCGGGACCCGCGTCCGCTCCGCCGCGGCAAAGCCGGCGTGGTATCTGCCGGCCGTCCTCGTCACCGACGCGGCGGGGATCGCGGTCCCCGTCGTGCTCGTCTTCGTCACCACCCGGCAGCCCTACCCGGGGCTCTGCGCCGCGCTGGCCGCCGGTGGCTGGCTCGCCGTACGGGCCGCGCGGCGCCGCTACTCCGCGCGGCAACTCGGCGAGTCGGGCGCGGTGGTGCCGCTGCTGCAGGACTGGCTCCTGCTCCTCGGCGTGCTCGCCGTCGTCCGCGCGTTCACCGCCGACAGCGCCGCGGAACCGCAGCCGGCGCTGCTCGCGCTGCTGCCGGCGTTCGCGCTGAGCGTCGTCACCGCCAAGCTGCTCCACCACCACCTCGTCGCCTCCCGCCGGGAGGGCCAGGCGGTACGGCGCGTGCTGGTGGTCGCAGAACCGGCCACCGCCGACCACGTCGTCGGCCGGCTGGCCGCGCGCACCGATCACGAGTACGTGGTCGTCGGCGTCGTCCCGGTCGGCGAGGGTCCGCTGTCCTGCGGCGCCCCCGAGGCCGCCCGGCTCGGCCCGGTCCCCGCGGACCGGGCGGGCTGGGACACCCAGGCGGTCCTGGCCGCGGCCCGGGAGCACGGCGCGGAACTGGTCCTCGCCGCCCCCGGCCCGCTGCTGCCGGCGGCCCGGCTGCGCCAGTTGGCATGGGCCCTGCACGACGCCGGGCTGCCGCTGGCCGTGCTGCCGGGCATAGCCGAGGTCGCCGAGCGGCGGCTGCGGCTGTCGGTGGTGGCGGGCCTGACGCTGCTGCACATCGCGCCGCCGCTGCGCCGCGGCGCGCAGGCGACGCTGAAGGCGGCGAGCGACCGCGTCGCCGCGGCCCTCGGCATCGCGCTGCTGTCACCGGTGTTCGCGGTGATCGCGGCGGCGGTGAAACTCACCTCGCCGGGGCCGGTGTTCCACCGGCAGACCCGGCTCGGCCGGGGCGGCGCGCCGTTCACCATGTGGAAGTTCCGCAGCATGGTCGAGGACGCGGAGCAGCAGAAGGCCGCCCTGTCCGTCGTCAACGAACACGACGGCAGCCCGATCTTCAAGATCCGCCGCGACCCCCGGGTCACCCGCGTCGGCGAGGTGCTGCGCCGCAGCTCACTGGACGAGCTGCCGCAGTTGTTCAACGTGCTGCGCGGGGAGATGTCCCTCGTGGGCCCGCGCCCGCCGCTGCCGGAGGAGGTCGCCCGCTACAACGACACCGAGCTGCGCCGGCTGGCGGTGAAGCCGGGGATGACGGGGCTGTGGCAGGTGAGCGGACGCTCGGACCTGACCTGGGACGAGACGGTCGCGCTCGACCTGCACTATGTGGAGAACTGGTCGTTCGCCCACGACATGGACGTGATGGCCCGCACCCTGCGCGCGGTCGTCGACGGCCGGGGGGCGTATTGAGATACGGAACCGCACGCGCGGGGCGCCGGGCCGGCCATTCGGGGTCGGCCGGCGCCGCGGTGTCATGCGTATCAGGCGCCGGCCCGCGTCGTACGCCACCACTCCTCATACACCGCCGCGATGCCGTCCTTCAGCCCGATCTGCGGGCGCCAGCCCAGCTCCGTGATGCGCGAGACGTCCAGCAGCTTGCGCGGCGTGCCGTCCGGGCGGCTCGCGTCGAACGCGATACGGCCCGGGTAGCCGACGACGTCCCGTACGGTCTCCGCCAGTTCGCGGATCGTCAGGTCCTCGCCGCAGCCGACGTTCACCGGCGCGTCGTCGTCGTACCCGCGCAGCAGCGCGAGGCACGCCGCCGCCAGGTCGTCCACGTGCAGGAACTCCCGGCGCGGCGTCCCCGTACCCCAGAGCACGACCTCCTCCGCACCCGCCTGGCGCGCCTCGTGGAAGCGGCGGATGAGGGCCGGCAGGACGTGGCTCGTCTCCAGGTCGAAGTTGTCGCCGGGACCGTAGAGGTTCGTCGGCATCGCCGAGATGTACGCCGCGCCGTACTGCCTGCGGTACGCCTGCACCTGCTCGATGCCGGCGATCTTCGCCAGCGCGTACGCCTGGTTCGTCGGCTCCAGCGGCCCGGTCAGCAGCGAGTCCTCGCGGATCGGCTGATCGGCGAGCTTGGGGTAGATGCACGAGGAGCCGAGGAACAGCAGCCGGGCGACGTCCGCGGCGTGACTGCCCGCGATGACGCTCAACTGGATGCGCAGGTTGTCCTCCAGGAACTGCACCGGGAAGCGGCTGTTGGCCATGATGCCGCCGACCTTGGCCGCCGCCAGCACCACCGCGTCGGGCCGGACGGCCGCCAGCCAGGCCGCCGTCCGCTCGGCGTCGCGCAGGTCCAGCTCGGCGCGGGTGCGGGTGAGCACGTCGTAGCCCTCGGCGGTCAGCCGGCGGGCGACGGCGGAGCCGACAAGACCCCGGTGGCCCGCGACGAAGACGCGCGCGCCGGGCGACAAGAGCACGCGGGCGGCGGGCAGGAGACCGTCAGAGCCGGCGGGCGGGAGACCGTCAGCGCCGACGGGCGGGGACAGTTCGTTCGATGGCGTCATAAGTACGAATTCTGCCATCCGGCGGAATGATCAGGGGGAAGGATCCCATGGGCAAGACGGCCCTCATCACCGGCGTCACCGGCCAGGACGGCTCGTACCTGGCCGAACTGCTGCTCGCCAAGGGCTACACGGTGCACGGTCTCGTGCGGCGCTCGTCGTCGTTCAACACCGAGCGCATCGACCACATCTACGAGGAGCCGCAGGAGCCCGGCCGCAGGCTGGTGCTGCACCACGCGGACCTCAGCGACGGCGTCGCGCTGGTGAACCTGCTGCGCGACCTGGCGCCCGACGAGGTCTACAACCTCGGCGCCCAGTCGCACGTCCGGGTCTCCTTCGACGCCCCCCTGTACACCGCCGACGTCACCGGCCTCGGCTCCATGCGGCTGCTGGAGGCGGTCCGCGCCGCCGGCATCGACACCCGGCTCTACCAGGCGTCGTCGTCGGAGATGTTCGGCTCCGCCCCGCCCCCGCAGAACGAGCGGACCCCCTTCCACCCGCGCAGCCCGTACGGCTGCGCCAAGGTCTTCGGCTACTGGTCGACGGTGAACTACCGGGAGGCGTACGGCCTCTTCGCGGTCAACGGCATCCTCTTCAACCACGAGTCGCCCCGCCGCGGCGAGACCTTCGTCACCCGGAAGATCACCCGCGCCGTGGCGCGGATCAAGGCGGGCCTGCAGGACCGCCTCTACATGGGCAACCTCGATGCGATACGCGACTGGGGCTACGCCCCGGAGTACGTCGAGGCGATGTGGCTGATGCTCCAGCGCGACGAGCCGGACGACTACGTGGTCGCCACCGGCGAGGCCGGCAGCGTCCGCCAGTTCCTGGACGCCGCGTTCACCACCGCGGGGCTCGACTGGACGGAGTACGTCCGCTTCGACCCCAAGTACGAGCGGCCCAGCGAGGTCGACGCGCTCATCGGGGACGCCTCGAAGGCAGGCGACCTGCTCGGCTGGAAGCCGCAGGTCAGGTGGCCTGAGCTGGCCCGGATCATGGTGGAGGCGGACATCGGGGCGCTGGACGCCGAACTGGCCGGTACCACCGTCAGGATCGACAGGTAAAGACGGATATTCTCTCCCCTGACTCGCGAAGGGCGCGGGGCCGCAGGGGACGACGGCCCAGGGGGGCACATGCACAAGCACAGAAGGACGCGGAAGTGGGGGGCGCTCGGCGCCGCCCTGGCGGTGACGAGTGGGACGCTCGTGACGGTCGGCATCACCTACTCCTCGCCGGCGGCGGAGGCGGTGACGCCGCCGGTGGCGATGACCGCGGACGACCTGGCGACCTGGCAGACCAACGGCGTGGTGTGGGCCATGGCCGAGTCCAACGGCGTGGTCTTCGCCGGCGGTACGTTCTCCGCCATCCGCCCGCCCGGCGCGGCGGCCGGCACCAGCGAGACGAAGGTGGCGAACTTCGCCGCGTTCAACGCCGCGACCGGTGAGCCCACGGACTGCAAGCTGAACTTCACCATCGGCTCCGGCACCGCGACCGTACGCGCGCTGACCGTCTCCCCCGACGGCAAGACGCTCTACGCGGGCGGCGAGTTCGGCTCCGTCAACGGCGTCTCGCGCAGCCGCGTCGCAGCCGTCGACATCGCCTCGTGCACAGTGAAGACCGGCTTCAACGCCGGCGCGGTCTCCGCCCGGGTATACGGGCTCGACGCCGCGGCGAGCGGCCGGCTGTACCTGGCCGGCGACTTCAAGACCGTCCGCGGCCAGAGCCGGGTGAAGTTCGCCGCCGTCAACGCGAGCACCGGCGCGCTGAACTCCTGGAAGGCCAACGCGGGCCCGGACCGGGCCGGCCGGGTCATCGAGGAGACCCCGAACGGGCAGCACGTGGTGGTCGGCGGCGACTTCAACGGGCTCAACGGGGACAGCACCGTGCACGGCCTGGGCGTCGTCCGCGCCGACACGGGCGCGACCGTACGGGCCTTCAAGGGCGTCAGCAACAACCAGAACAACCCGTACGAGCTGCACTGGAACTCCCTCGTCAAGGGCATCCACATCGACGAGTCCGGCATCTACACCGCGCACGAGGGCCACGGCGGCGGCGTCTTCGACGGCCGGCTGGCGATGAACCTCAACAGCACCTTCACCCAGCGCTGGCGCGACACCTGCCTGGGCGCCACCCAGGACGTCACCGTCTACGAGGGCGTGCTCTACAGCGTCTCGCACGCGCACAACTGCAGCAGCATGGGCCAGTTCCCGGAGCTCAACGAGCGGCAGCACATGCTCGCCGAGTCCGTCGACAGCCCCAAGCCGCTGCTGTCCTGGTTCCCCGACACCGACGACGGCCCGTCCGGCACCGAGCAGATCGGTCCGCGCGTGATGGTCACCTCGTCCAGCGGCGGCAAGGACTACATGTGGGTCGGCGGCGAGTTCACCCGCATCCAGTCCAACGGCAACAAGCTCCAGCAGGGCCTGGTCCGCTTCGCCAACACCCCGGACTCCCGCAAGCCCGTCGCCGGCGCCACCGGCGTGACCGCGGCGAACGTCGACAGCGGCGTCCGGCTGCGCTGGAAGGCCGGCTGGGACCGCGACGACAGCAAGCTGACGTACACGATCTACCGCAACGGCGCGGCGCTGGCGACCAAGCCGACGCTGGACTCCACCTTCTGGACGCTGCCGCAGGGCTCCTTCACCGACACCTCGGTCAAGCCGGGCACGACGTACAGCTACCAGATCACCGCCAGCGACGCCGCCGGCAACACCACCGCCAAGTCCGCGGCGGTGTCGGTGACCACGCCGGGCACGCCGACGGAGACCACCATCGAGCGCACCGCGACCGCGGACTCCTACGTCAACGGCTCGGCGACGAGCACCAACTACGGCACGCACAACCAGCTCCTGGTCAGGGAGACCTCCCCGTACCTCAGCTACCTGCGGTTCTCCCTGCCCGAGGCGCCGAGCGGCATGACGCTGAAGTCCGCGAAGCTGACGCTGCGCACCACCACCGACGCCAGCGCCGGCACCCCGGACACCATCAGCGTCCAGCCCGTGACGGGCAGTTGGACGGAGTCGGCGGTAACGTACGCGAACCGCCCGGCGCTGTCGTCGACCGCGCTCGGCACGTTCACCGGCGCCACCGAGCTGGACACCGACAACACCGCGTCCCTGTCCGCCGCCCAGCTCGCCGGCTCGCTGGGCGACACCCTGGACGTGGCGCTGACCAGCGACGGCACGGACGCCTGGTGGGTGCGGGCACGCGAGACCTCGTACGCGCCGAAGCTCACGCTGACGTTCGGAGCGGCCTGATGGGGCCCCGTACGGTGAGCAGAACGCTCGCGACGGCCGCCGCCGTCCTGGCCCTGACCCTGACCGCCTGCAGCGGAGGCGACGACGGGGACGACGACGCAGCCGCCAAGCCCCCGGCGTCGCAGCAGGAGAAGACCCCGAAGGACCCCGGTCCGGAGGCCGATGAGAAGGCCGACGACACCGAGAAGGTGCCGGAGGAGGACCTGGAGCCGGCGGAGGGCGAGTTCTCCGAGAAGGAGAAGACGTACCTGAAGGAACGGGTGCCCGAAGGCGTGGACCCGGCGGCCGTCCTGGAGGCGGGCGAGGAAGCCTGCGCCAAGATCGAGAGCGCGGCGGCGACGAACGACGAACTGGCGCAGGAGGCCATCCGCTCCGGCGACATCGCCAACGCCGAGGACGCGGTCCGCACCCTGTGCCCCGAGTACGAAGACCTGCTGTAGGAGCCCGGCTTTGAAGAGACTGCCCATTGTCGTCGCGATACCGACCAAGAACGAGGCCGAGAACATCGCGACGACGGTGCGGTCCGTCATCGACCACTTCGAGGCCGTGGTGGTGGTCGACTCGGACAGCACTGACGACACCCGCGCCCTCGCGGCGGACGAGGGCGCCGAGATCGTCCCGTACACCTGGGACGGCAAGTACCCGAAGAAGAAGCAGTGGTGCCTGGACCACATCCACCCCGAGCTGGACTGGATGCTGTTCATCGACGGCGACGAAACCCCGAGCGCGGAACTGATCGCCGAACTGCACCGCATCTTCGACCCGGCGGCCGGCAACACGGTCCGGGTGGCACCGGCCGCGTTCGACATCCCCCTGGGCTACTGGTTCGCGGGCAAGCGCCTGCGCCACGGCTACACCATCGTCAAACGCGCCCTGATGGACCGCACCCGCGTCCGCTTCCCGGAGCTGGGAGACCTGGACGCACCGGGCATGGGCGAGCAGGAGGGCCACTACCAGCCGCTGGCCGACGGAAGGGTGGTGCGGTTGAGTGCGACGATCGAGCACGAGGACCTGGACCCGGTGCACACGTGGTTCGAGCGGCACAACCGCTACTCGGACTGGGAGGCGTGGCTGGAACACCACCCGGAGGTCCGCGAGGAAATCCGCCAGGCGAAGACCCGCCAGGGCCAGCTCTTCCACCGCGCCCCGCTGAAGCCGCTGGTGTCGTTCGCGTACGCCTACGTGTACAAGCGCGGCTTCCTCGACGGGCGGGCGGGGCTGGACTACGCGCTGGCGATGAGCTTCTACCGCTGGCAGATCGGCCTCAAGACCCGGGAGAAGAGCGCGTAGTTGCGTTGAACCCTCCTCGTTCGGGGTTCAGGTCTCACAGAGTGACTGCATCTCGCTACTGTGCGTAGGGAGAAGGGGGGGTCTGTGGACCTCCGTGCCCCTCAATGGCGAGGTGAATGCGGTGACGACGCTTGAGAACTCCCAGCCGCCGGTGCAGTGGCGCTACTGCGGTAACCAGACGAAGCGGTGGCGGACGCGCGCGGGGGTGAGCCGCGAGGAACTGGCGGCGGAGGCGGGGTACACCTACGACCACGTGAAGAAGATGGAGCAGGGCATCCGCCGCCCGACGCCGAGGTTGCTGCAGGTGGCGGATGAGATGTGCGATGCGCATGGGCTGCTGGTGGCGGGGCTGGGGTACTTGCAGCCGGAGAAGTTCGCGACGTACTCGCAGGAGTACATGGTGTACGAGGCCGAGGCGCTGGCCTTGAGCTTCTACCAGCCCCACTACATTCCCGGCCTGTTGCAGACGGAGGAGTACGTCCGAGCGGTTCTGTCTGCGTTCGTGCCGCCGCTGGATGCGGAGACGCTCGAAGAGCGAGTCAAGGCCCGGCTGGAGCGGCAAGCGCTGCTGGACCACGAGAGCCGCTCGTTCGGCTTCGTCACTGAAGAAGCAGTACTGCGCCGCCGCTTCGGCAGCGAGGAGGCGCACGAACGGCAGTTGCGCCGCCTGCTGGAGGTCGCGGAGCGACGCAACGTCACCCTGCAGGTGATGCCGTCCGACCGCGGCCTCCACCCGGGTCTCCGGGGCCCGATCGTCATCCTGGAAACACCTCAGCGCGAGCACCTCGCCTACGCTGAAAGCCAGGCAGGTGGGATGCTTTACGCTGATTCGGAGAGGGTCAATCTCGCAATGCGCCGTCGCGACCTGATCGCGGGCGAGGCCCTCTGTACCCGAGACTCCGTGCAGTTCATCACTCGGCTCCTGGAGGAGCGATGAAGAACAAGCTCGACTGGTTCAAGTCCAGCTACAGCAACGACGAGGGCGGCGAGTGCATCGAAGTCGCCGTCGCCTGGCGCAAGTCCACACACAGCGACAACGAAGGCGGCGCCTGCGTCGAGGTGGCCCCCGTCCCCGGCGCCATCCACGTCCGCGACTCCAAGGACCCGGACGGCCCCCACCTCTGCTTCACCCCCGAAGCCTGGTCCACCTTCCTCACCCACACCACCACCCCCACCTGACCCGCACCCCCGGAGGCGGAGCACACGCCCCCACACCGCGCTCCGCCTCCGCCCCAGCACCAGCGCCCAGCCCATTCCCCAGGCGTAGTCATGGTGACGCCTGCACCAAACGCCACACAGAAGGCGGATGTGGGCGCCGGTATCGGGCCAGTGCTTCCTGAAACAGGAGGGTCCCACCTGTCGCACGATTCGGACCTGAATTAACGGGGGTTGGGAGTCCCGTGGGACGCCATCACTGTTTCAGCCTATCCCCACGGCCCAGCGCAGTTGCGTCATAGAGCCTGGATCGACAGCTTGCCGTTGTCCAACACGGAGATGCGGTGTGGAAGCCACCGGCCGTTAGTCGCCTGGCCAACAGCGATAGCGCCGCCGCTGGGGATCTGCGCAATCTGCGGGTCCATCGCGGGCAGAAGCGTTCGCGGCTCCCCTCCCTCCAGAGGGATGGCCGTCAGCGGTCCCACCGGGCCGGTCGTCTGACAGCACGGCGGCAAGGTGGTAGTCAGCAGCCACTCGCCGGCCAGCCCTACAAAGGGCCTACCTGCCTCGGGGAGAGGCACTGGTACCGTGATCGGATCCGAGGTCGGGTCGTCCCGCCGTACAACGTGTGCGATACTCCTGTCCATCTCGTACCAGGTGATGTGTGTCGGGGAAAGCGCCGCTTGGAGCCGGAGTGATTCATCAATGCGGGGGCGAGCGGCGACCTCCGTGAACTCGCCGGTAGCAAGGTTAAGCAGCCCGATGTCGAATGCGTGGCGGAAGCGGATCACCGCGGTCTCGCTGTCGCCGGCCATGATCGGCTGTTCCCCATGGAAGAACTCGATTCCAGGCGGGTCCACCGGAATGTCGGTGACAGTCGTACCGTCGCCCGAGGGTCGCAGCAGGTGGAGACGGGAGACATCCCACACATCGTTTAATTCCGCCGTGATCACAGTGGTACCAAAGTTAGCGAAATAGAATTGCCCGTCTGGAATTGCAACATGGATTGTTTCCCCGGTAGCCATGTCGCGTAGTTCTATCTCACCGTTTCTGATCGGGGGAATCCTGAGCACATCGGTCCCGGCGCCGTAGTACTTGAAATTACCGGCAACTGCGCCGTCATATGCTTCAAGCGTCTGCTCGCTCCCATCGTACCCGCTCCAGGTGAACTGCCCTAGCGAACCATCTGCGTTCGCCCTGCGGTGCAGGTATCCGGAGTCGCCAGCGACATAGAGACTGTCCTGAACGTATTCGACCGGAGTGTCATTGTGGGCAGTAGGGCCGTCCACAGGAGCTGAGGTGAACCTGGCCGCGCTCGTGGCGATCGTACCTGACGTGAGAGCAGCGACGTTTCCACCTGTGAGCATAAGCGCCGCCAGCACAGTTACTACGGTGACGCGACTAAAGGATCTCTGCAGTCTTCCCAACATTAATTCTCCAGGGTGGTTCGACGTAACGACGAACACTACTGCACCCCATCGGCCATACCTGTAGGGCATCAGATTTGCTGGTGCACACATTCAACCAGGAGCTACCCATCGGCCCTGCAGGTAGCCTTCAACTCCTGCCGCCAGACGGGCATCTTCCTATTCCTCTCTGATCCTAAGAACCACGTGGTGGCGTTCCTTAACATCAGATACAAACTCCTCCGACCCATATTCGGGCAGCATCTTGCTCCACCAATTCACGGAGTTTGGCCAGACTACCGGACCATTGGCGAGAATTTTCCGGAAGAGTGAATCAATTCTGCCCGTCTCGCGAGCTAGCCACTCAAATTCACCCAAGCCCCTCAACTCTGCATCCACCAAGGCTGACGCAAGCAAGTCTCGCACAGCCAGGTCGTTAAGATACTCGGACAGGTCGAACCCATAGCCGATCTGGCACTCGTTGACGAACCCCTCCCACATCCTCAGGGCGGCAACCGGAATCGGAGACTGACGCCACCCATGGGCTTGAGCGATCTCCTGGAACCTGTCGTTAAACCTGCTCACTCGACCTCTCACTTGAACTGACTCCAGAAGTAATCCACTGGATTCCCTCTCGGCCTGAAGAACGTTGAGATTGTCCCCGAGGAATTCATGTAGCCGAAGTATCCAGTTTGCGGATCAACGCGGAACATTCCACCACTAGAACTTGGCAGCGAGATCGATCCCTCCGGGCCAGCGCCCGACATGAAGTTTCTCGCGGTTTCACGGTAGTGCTTAAGCCCGCCAGGACCTCTAAACTCGGGCATGTCCGCCGCATCTCCAGCCGTTAGCTTACCCCTCTTCCCCACCTTCACACCCAATACGTGCTTGGCATAGTGCTTCGCCGCCGAGGAACCTGAATTGAAATCAGGCCGCGTTGCACAGTTGCTGTTGTGGACGAGAGCCGGAGTGGCCCCCACCAGCACATAGTACGTATGGATGTCGCGGATGGTGAGGTCGTGGGTGGTCTGGCGCTTGGTGTAGTGGTCAGCGGCCTGGACGGTCAGCGTGTCGCCAGTGGTGGTGCGGATGGTTGTGCCGGGGAGGAGGTCGCCGGCGTCGATCCATTCGCCTGCGTANTCGGCCCAGAAGGGGTGGGTTGTGGTGGCGGTGAGCTTGCTGCTGTGCCCGTTTTTCGTGGTGAGGGTGAGGCGGACGAAATCCTTGTCATCGTGGGTGGTGATGAGTCGTTTGACGGTGCGGGTGGTGGTTTTGCCGGTGTCGGGGTCGGTGACGACGACGCGGTCGCCTTTCTCGACGTCTTCGATCCGCTTGGTTTTTCCGTCGGCGAGGAGGACACGTGTTCCGGGGGTAAAGCTGTGTCGTGTGCAGAGTTTCCCTATCCTCAGCAGCTTGGTTGCACCACGGGTGGCTGCATCCGCGATCACCCACGCACACGCTCCGCCGTCGCCGTCCGTAACGCAGTTCCAGGCATCCCGGATACCGAGGACTCCCAGGACATCAAGGCCAGGGGTGTCGAACGATATCCAACCCAGCTTCTCGGCGGCAAAGCAGAAGCTGTCCTGGTACCTCGGGTC